>NZ_JBEZEB010000038.1:0-83990 GCF_040648615.1 Catellatospora sp. NPDC049111
CCAACCCGCAGCCATTCGTATGGAGAAAGTCTGCCGAGGAAATCCTCGACTCCCTCGCCAGATATCTACAACGGATTTCCGGCGCAGCACACTAGAAGCGGACGAGCCGCGCCGCCGTCGCCGACCTGGAGAGCAACTTGCCGACCTCGGCGGTCGTATCAGGCATCAGGCCGGCGGATGGACGTCATGCCTGCTCGATGTCCGCGAACAGCCCGGTGAATGTGGCTTTGGCCTGCGCGAGTGCACCGAAGACATCGGCGGCTACAGGTGTCGCGACTGCTGCGGAAGCGTCGTCGTAGCTGTCGAAGTAGAGGTCGAGCGTCCGGTAGGCGGGAATGGCGGAGCCGTCCTCCTTCGGCCACACCTTTGCGGACTCGAGTCGCTGCAGCTTGGGGAACTTCTTCGCGGCCGCCTTCACCTCGGCATAGGTACGCTCGAAGTCCTCCGTGTTCGCAGGATTATCGATGATCAAGGTGATCTTCGTCGGCACAGCGTCCTCCTCGCACATCTTTGGCGGCCGACGATCTTCGGCCACAACCTTCATGGTGCGCCCGCTCTGACCATCTGGTCGGCGGTACACCAGTTCCCAGGCCGGACGCACGTATGCCGCGTGGGGTGAGGTCCTCGCGGGTGGGTCAGGGCCTGGAATCCGGTGTCGGCGCTTTTGTCCGCTACGCGGTGACCGCGTCCCCGCGGGCACCTCCGCTATACGATGGTGGAACGAATCCGGAACTTATCGGACATCGACGTCGCATCGCAGCACCCACCATCAGCCGGTGGGCAGCCACGGGTTCGTCATCTCCTGCGAGGCGTTCGGAGCAGATCATGGTTCCTGTACGGCATCTGACGGCGACCATCGACGGACAGCAGCTCTTCTACCGCGAGGCCGGCCCGGCCGACGCGCCGACGCTGGTGCTGCTGCACGGATTCCCGACCAGTTCACACATGTTCCGCCGGCTGATCCCCGCGCTCGCGGACCGCTATCACGTCATCGCGCCCGACCACCTCGGCTACGGCCAGTCGGCGCAGCCCTCGGTCACGGAGTTCGACTACACGTTCGACGCCCTGGGCGCGCTGACCGCCGGCCTGCTCGACCACATCGGCGTCGACACGTTCGCGATGTACGTGCACGACTACGGCGCTCCCATCGGCTGGCGCCTGGCGATGCGCACCCCGGACAAGGTCACCGCGATCGTCACCCAGAGCGGCAACGCCTACATGGAGGGTTTCGTCGAGCCCTTCTGGAAGGACCTGTTCGCCTACGCGGCAAATCCCAGCGCCGAAACCGAGCCCGGCGCGCGTAAGGTCCTGACCCTGGACGCCACCCGCTGGCAGTACCTCAACGGCGCGGCCGACCCCAGCCTGGTCAGCCCCGACAACTGGCTGCACGACCAGACGCTGCTCGACCGCCCTGGCAACGACCTGATCCAGCTGAAGCTCTTCCACGACTACCCGACCAACATCGACGGATACCCCAAGCTGCAGGAGTACTTCCGCACCAGCCAGGTGCCGCTGCTGGCGGTCTGGGGCGCCAACGACGCCATCTTCGGCCCCGACGGCGCCCGCGCGTTCCAGCGCGACCTGCCCCATGCCGACATCCACCTGCTGGACGCGGGACACTTCGCGCTCGAAACCCACCTCGACGCGATCACCGGCTACATCCGCGGGTTCCTCGGGACTCTTCCTGCCATGAGCTGAGAGACCCCGAACGTTTCCGGCCGCGGCCGGTCACCACGGTGGTTTGCGGTGGGTCCGGGCTCAGCCGAACAGAGCGCTGCGCACCAGGCGGGCCAGATGTTCCTGCAGGTGCTGCGGGCTCATCTGCGCCACCGGCCCCACCCCGATGATGTACCGGCTGAAGGTGACGCCGATCAGCACCGCGGCGAGCAGGTCGACCCGCACGTCGGCGTCGTCGCCGGTGACCACCTGCTTGTAGGCGGCGGCGGTACGGTCCAGCATCGCGCTGTAGAGATCGACTGCGGCCCGTTCGTTGGATGCCGCGCTGCGGAGTACGGCGACGACGGGGTCGCCGGCGGAGTCGTGCTCCAACCGGTCGACGTAGGCGGCGGCGACCCGCTCCGGCAGGGTCTGCGGGTCGCCGTCGACGACGAGGCCGACGTCGCGGGTGCCGGGCACGGCCGCCAGGAACAGTTGCTCCTTGGAGCCGAACTGGCGCATCACCAGGCCGTGGGTGACCCCGGCGCGCTGTGCGATGTCGCGCACCGTCGCGCGGGTGTATCCGCACTCGGCGAACGCCGCCTGTGCTGCTCGCAGGATCAGGTCCCGGTTGCCCTCAGGATCTCGGCGGTGCCTTCGCCGGGGCGCGCCGTCGCCCTCAGCGGGCGCGTTCTGCTGTGACATACGCCCTAATGTACACGTGGCCATTAAGAGAATGCGCAGTTCAGATCCGTTGTTGACCAGTTGGTAAGCAACTCTGATCGGAGCCTGATGAGAATCCAGCCCCTTGCGCGACTCAAGACGACCCTCGGCGATCTCGACATCCCGGTCACGGACACCGCCATCGCGGTACAGGGTTGACCGTGGGGACAGTGCCGACCCGTCCACCGCGGGCTCTCGCTTCGCCGAGATCGTCCCGGCCCATCACAAGATCATCAAGTCGAACACAGCAGACGGAGAACACGATGAGCAAGCAGCTTGAAGGCAAGACCGCCGTCGTCACCGGCGGAACGACCGGAATCGGGTTGGGCGCGGCGAAGCGGCTCGCAGAGGAGGGTGCACACGTCTTCCTGGTCGGCCGCCGTAAGGAGCAGGTGGACGCGGCCGTGGCCGACATCGGCGCCAACGCGACAGGGGTGGTCGGCGACGTCACCAGGTCCGACGACCTCGACCGGCTGTACGAAGCCGTCCGGGCCCGGGGCAACGGCCTTGACATCGTCTTCGCCAACGCGGGCGGCGGTGAGTTCGCCACGTTGGAGCAGGTGACCGAGAAGCACTTCGACGACACGTTCGGGCTCAACGTCAAGGCACTGCTGTTCACGGTCCAGAAGGCACTGCCGCTGCTCAACGAGGACGCCTCCATCATCTTGAACGCGTCGACGGCGGCCACCCGAGGCGGCAAGGCCTTCGGCGTCTACGGCGCTTCCAAGGCCGCGGTACGGGCCCTGGCACGCACCTGGGCCGCCGAACTCGCCGACCGCAAGGTCAGGGTCAACGCGATCAGTCCCGGACCGATCGAGACGCCCGGCATCACCGGCCTCGCCCCGAACGACGCCGCCGCGGAGGCGCTCAAGGCCGAGTTGGTCAGCACACTTCCGCTCGGCCGCATGGGCCGTCCCGAGGAGGTGGGCAACGTCGTGGTGTTCCTGGCCTCGTCGGCGAGCAGCTTCATGACCGGCGCCGACGTGTTCGTCGACGGCGGGCAGAACCAGGTCTGAGAACGCTTCAGGCGAGCAGGCGGAGCCGGCCAACCGGGCCCGGCTCCGCCTCGACCCGCCCGTCCGGCCGGAATCCGGGCGACGGGCCCGTCAAGCGTTGACCGACAAGCTCCGGGTCATGCCGCGCCGCTGCAGGTACTGGCGCGCGTGGATCAGTGCGGTGATCCCCTCACCGACCGCGGCGCCGAGCTGTTTGGTCGACCCGGCCCGCACGTCCCCGGCGGCGTAGACGCCGGGCATGCTCGCGGCGAGCTTGTCGTCGGTGGTGACGAAACCCCACTTGTCCAGGTGCAGGGACTGCCGCAGGAAGGCCGAGTTGGGGTCCATGCCGATGTAGACGAAAGCGGCGTCCGGACGCCAGGTCAACTGCTCGCCCGTGACCGCGTCGAGGGCGGTCACCTCGTAGAGCTTCCCGGCCTTCGCGGTCAACCCGGTGATCTGGGTGTTGGTATGCACCGTGAACTCGGGGTGCTCGGCGATCTTGGTCTGCAGCAGCGTCGAACCCTTGAGCATCGACGAATGCTCGACGATGCGGACCCGGTCGGCGAACTGCGAAAGGAACAGCGCCTCCTCCAGCCCGGAGTTGCCTCCCCCGACGACCAGCAGTTCGGCGGCACCGTGGTAGAACGGCCCGTCGCAAGTGGCGCAGTAATGGACCCCCGCGCCGATGAGGTCGTCCTCACCGGGCAGCCCGAGCCTGCGGTACGAGGAGCCCGTCGCCACGATCACCGCGCCGGCGCACAGCTGCTGGCCGCTGCTCAAGGCGACCGTCACGTCCTGGCCGTCGAGCGCCAACTGCTCCACCTCGACGGCCGACAGCAGCTCGACGCCGTAGCGGCGGCTCTGCGCGACGAACCGGGCGGCGAGGTCCGCGCCGCCCACGCCGTCGGGGAATCCGGGGTAGTTGTCGATCTGCTGGGTGGCTCCGGCCTGACCGCCCAGGGCCCCCTTGTCGACGACGACGGTGTCGATGCCCTCGCGGGCGGCATAGATGGCCGCGGCCAGGCCTGCGGGCCCGCCGCCGATGATCGCCAGGTCGTAGGCCTCGCGCTCGGCGCGAAGGTTCAAATCCAGCTTCGCCGCGATCGTATGGTTTGACGGGTTCACCATCATCGCGCCGTCGTCGAAGACGACCGTGGGGATGGTCTGGCCGCCGTCCTGCAGCCGCTGCACCTCGGCGCGGGCTTCGGTGTCCTGGTCGACGTCGACCCAGTCGTAGCGGGCACGATGCTCGGTCAGGAACTTCTTGACGCGGCGGCAGTCCGGACACCACGGAGCCCCGTAGACCCTTATCATCGCCGCCCCACCGGTCGCCTGCACCACCAGAAGCACATGACTAACCACTCAGCGTAGTCATCGATGCGCTGTCTCGTGTCGGTTCCCGATGTCCCAGCGGGACCGGATGCCGTCGGGTCAGCCCGTGTGGGACCGTGGCGGCCACCGCACCCGGAAGGCCGCTCCCGCGGCGACCAGCACCTCCCGGCGGCTGGGCGAGGTCTTCCGCATGGGTGACCGGTAGGCGTGGGTCCGTTCGACAAGGCGGCCGGCCCACCTGCCGAGACGGGCAGGACAGATCGACGCCTGTCCATCTACGCTTTGGCCATCCGCTTCATCGATGGAGGGAAGATGCGCAGAGTCAAGATGGCGATCGCCGCGACGGTCCTCGTCGGCGCCACCGTGTTCGTCGGAGCCACGCCCGCACACGCGACACCCAGCCTTCGCGGCGTCGTCTACGACTACTCGGAGTGTGTCCGGATCGGCAACTACGGCATCCAGAACTACGGCTGGACCGGCCCACTCCAGTGCGTCTGGTACCCGAGTGGCAGCAGCTACCCCGCGGGCTACTGGTTCATCTACGCCTGACGCACGGCGATCGGCGAACCCTCGCCGAGAGCAGCAGGCGACCATCCATGACGGTCTGCCGGCCATTCGCCCTCAAGCGCTGCATCGCGGCAGCCTGGTGAAGCGGTCCGGCCAGAGCCTGGCCGTGGTGCCACCCGGCCACCGCCCGAACCAGCGGCGGCCGGGTGGCGGCCACCGCACCCTGCACGGTCAGACCGCCGCCACGCTGGGGCGCGGATGGAACAGCCGAATCCGGCTGACCCGCTGATCACGGAGCCGATGCGCCCAGACCACCGCCGGCGGACAGTGCTCCGGGTCGTCGGGCGGGCTGATCAGGTCAGCTTCCCAAATCAGCACGTCTCCGCTGACCAGCACGTTCCTGATCCGCTGGCGCACCCCGTCGGTCAGGTCGAGGTCCATTCCCGCCAGGAGCACGCCTGGGCCTCGGCTGAAGCGACCGTTGGGGGTAACCACCTCCAAGTCCGGCCACCACGCACTCCGTACGACGTGCTCGAACTCGCCCCGCTCCGCGGCCACCAGGGTCTGTTCGGCTTCCCGTCGCCGTGCTTCGGCCTGCGCGCCGGCATCGTCGTGGGCCAGCTCCGCGGTCGCGCGTAGCAGGTCGGCGAGCCGGGTCCGGCCCTGGTTCAACCGGCTGCGCACGGTGCCGACCGGCACGCCGCACAGCGCGGCGATCTGTTCGTAGGAGTTCACGTCACTGAAGTAGCGCAGCAGCGTGACCAGCCGGACTGGCTCGGACAGCCCGGCCAGCGCGTGCCAGATCCAGTCCCGCTGAGCCCGCTGTTCCACCAGTTCGTCCGGCGTCGGCCCGTCCGCGGCAAGCGGCAGCGAGGCGATGTCCGGCAGGGGTATCGGCCGAGTGGGGCGCGTCCGCATCCGGCAGTTGTTACGCACGATGGTTCGCAGCCAGGGGCCGACCGCCGCCGGGTCGCGCAGCTGGCCGATCCGGGACAGCGCCGTCAGCATCGCGTCCTGGACCGCATCCTCGGCGTCGGGCCCGTACCCGAGCACGCCCAACGCAACCGCGAGCATGCCCGCCCGGTGCCGCGCCAGCAGCACCGCAAGGCCCGACGAGTCCCCTGCCCACGCGGCACGGACCAGCTGCTCGTCGCTGTCAGAGTCTGCGAACACGCCAAGCTCCCGATCATCGGCACCGGTCGCGGCCGGCTCGCCGGCCCCGCTCGCGACCGTACGTCCGGGCGAAGCCGACGCCGAACAGATGCCGCGTATGGTGACGAATCACACGGCTCGCGGGGCGGATCGGGAAGATCGACCCGCACCGCGAGCCGGCGGTCATGCCACCGCCGACTGCTGCCGATCGACGAACTCGACGACCGCGCGGCGGAACGATTCCGGCCGCTCCAGGTGGGCCATGTGCCCGCAGTCCAGGACGAGCAGCTGCGAGGTCGGCATGGCCTCGTGCAGCAGCCTGCCCCAGCGGCTGCCGCAGATGAAGTCCTGGTCGCCGCTGATGATCAGCGCCGGCACATGCAGCGAGCCCAGTTCGTGACGCACGTCGAACGGGGCAGGCTCGACGCCGCCGGACGGATCGATCCAGGCGCGGAACCCGGCGAAGGCCGGCGCGAGCTCGCTCTCCTGAGCCCAGTAGTCGGCGAAGTAGGCCGGCAACACCTGACGCATGAGTTCCGTGAACGTCTGGTCGTCGGTGGCGGCCAGGGCCTGCGGGAACACGGCGGGGATCGCCGCCGCCTGCGGCCGGTGCGGCAGCCGTTCGGGCAGCCGCCGGAGGTTGTCCATCGCGTCGTTCCAGAACTCGGGACCGGTGGCCGGGGACGTGGCGTACAGGATGAGGCCGGCGACCCGGTCCGGGTGGGCCAGCGCGTACCGCTGTGCGACGAACCCGCCGTGCGAATGCCCGAGCAGGTACGCCTGGGCCACCCCGAGATGGTCGAGCACGCCGTGCACGAAACGCGCATACGTATCGATGCGGTAGTCGCGCCGATCGGTGAGGCGGCCGGACGTCCCGGTGCCGACCGGTTCCAGGTACACCATCGTCAGATGCGCCTCCAACGCCGGCATGCGCAGGTATTGCCAGCTCATGCCGGGTCCGCCGGAGTGCGCCAGGCAGACTGGCCCGGTTCCGGCGACGTGGTACACCTGCCGTGTCCCGTCGATCTCCACCTCGTGGGTGCCCTGCGTGACCGCGGTGGCGAAAGTCATGATCAGCTCCTGTATGCGTGGCGGCGGCGAGCGGAGCCCGCCCGACCTCATCCCGATGCGCCGGACCCGGCCGGAGTTCGCCGCCCACGCCGGGTTTCCGGCCGATCGGTCGGTGACGGTCACCACACCGTCGGGGCTTCTCCCCATCCCTACTCGGTGATCTTGACCTGCCGAGGGCCTGCTCTGCGTGGCGCTCCGTGGTGGCTTCCGTGGTCGCCACGGATGTGGGCAGGCCGGTCTGGAGGCGAAGCTGTGCTCAGACACCACGACAGCCACCCGAAGGAGCACGCCATGACCTCCATCAACCACCTCATCCTCGAAGTCACCGACCCGGCCGCGGCCGACGCGTTCTACACCGCGGCCTTCGGACTGGGCGAACGCATCCGCGTGCGGGCCGGCGACGAACCGACGGCCGGGTTCCGCGGCTACGCGATCTCGCTGGTCGTGCCCCAGCCCTGCGACGTGGACAGCTTCTTCGCCACAGCCCTGGCCGCCGGGGCGACCGCGCTCAAGCCGGCGAGCAAGAGCTTCTGGGGCTACGGCGGCACCCTCCAGGACCCGTTCGGCACCATCTGGAAGCTCGCGTCGGCGGAGAAGAAGAACTCCGGCCCCGCCACGCGGCAGGTCGACGATCTCGTGCTGCTGCTCGGGGTCGACAACGTCAAGGCGACCAAGCAGTTCTACGCCGACCGCGGCCTGCCGGTGGCCAAGAGCTTCGGCAGCAAGTACGTCGAGTTCGGCACCTCGACCATCAAGATGGCGCTCTACAGCCGCAAGTTCGCCGCCAAGGACTCCGGCGTGTCACCCGAGGGCTCCGGCTCGCACCGCATCACCGTCGGCAGCGACACCGGCGGCTTCGTCGACCTCGACGGCTTCCGCTGGGAGACCGTGTCCGCTTGAGCGTCCCGAGTGCGAGGTGCCCACCCGGCGACAGGCGCCGGGTGGGCACGCGAGCGCGGTTCCGGCTCAGCGCACCTACCCGAGCATGATGACGCCCTGGGTGTCCTGCCCGTTGCCGTTCCAGTCGCCGATGACCGGGATGGCGCCCGGGTCGCCGTACGGCCGCACGCGGGTCACCGGCTGCTGGGTGTCGGACTCGGTAAGGAAGTAGAACGTGCTGGTCGACGGACGGTAGACGCCGATCTCGGCGATGCGGTCGGTGGTCCAGTCGCCCACGATCGGGATGTCACCGGGGTTGCCGAAGGGCACCGCGCCACCCGTGATCTTGTAGAAGGTGGCGTTGCCGGGACGGTAGACGCCGATGTCGTCGCGGCCGTCGCCGTTCCAGTCCCCGATGATCGGCAGATCGCCGGCGTTGCCGTAGGCGATGGGCGCCGGCGCGGCATCCCCGTCGAGCATGTGGAAGTAGAACGTGCCGCTGCTGGGACGGTAGACGCCGATGTCGTCGCGCCCGTCACCATCCCAGTCCCCCGCGATCGGCTTGTCGCCGAAGTTGCCCAGGCGCACCACCACGTCGGCGAGGCCGCCGGCGCACGGGCAGTTGCGCAGGTAGAACGTCCAGGTCGTGGGATCGTACAGGCCGATGCCATCGCCGAGATAGCCGTCCCAGTCCCCCGCGATCACCTCGGCGGCGCCGAACCCGTAGGAGAAGGCGGCAAGCGTGGCGGTGCTCGCGCTCAGCGAGTCCGACAGCGCGAACACCGGCACGGCGCCGCGCGAGCGGAAGAAGCTGGTCTCCTTGCGGGCACCCGCCCACGACATGGAGAAGTGGACGTGATCGGTGTGCGGATTGGACCCGGTGTAGGTCACCCAGTTCTTGTTGCCGGTGGTGGACCACAGGGTGATGATGCGCCTGTTCCAGATGATCTCACCGATGCCCAGCCGGCGGGCGTTGGCGTGCGGATTGCCACGCTCGTCGGTGGCCAGCAACCAGGTCAGCACCTCGTTCACCCGAGCCGCTTCGAAAGCATTGCCGGCGTTCATCCCCCAGTCCCATGCACGGCTCTCCCTATGGTAGGAGGTGGAGTCGTCCGCGCAATTCGTGTAGCCGAGGTGACGGCCGCCGGCGCCGGCGAGCACCATGTCGTGCAGGTAGACCGTGCCAGGCTGCGCCGTGGTGATGCAGGAGGTCGGCAACTGCCGCGTCGGGTAGCTGTCGATGCCGGTATAGACCCCGGCCGTGCTGCTCGCGGCGTGGGCGCCGCCGGCGCCGACCATCTGGCCCGCCAGAGCCATCGTGACGGCCGCGATGACCGTCAACGCGCGTCGGACCGGGGGTCTCCCCCCGGTGCGGGTCATGGGCATGCTGGTCTCCTCTGCGTGGGGGGTGAACGCGACCGTCTGGCCGCGGCTGGTGTGCGACGGGTCGGCGGTCGGTGGACCGCCGGGCGGTGCGGGACGACGCGGCGCGCTCGTCCACGCGCAGCCACCGCCACGCACAGCGTGTTGCCGATGCGCGGTGCGCCCGGTCGCCACCGACCCACTCCGGATCGCTCGGCCGTCGATGCTGGTGCCGCCCGTCCGGTCAGGACCAGCGCCGGATCCGGCCGGACGCCGCACGGCGTGCGAGCGTCCACCAGCCTCGGCTGATCGTCGACATCGGACACAGGCGAACGGGTGGCGGCAATAGCGCACCCAGCGCGACTGTCTCGGGCTGCCCCGCCAGGCGTGCCGGAGACGACCACCGAACACGGGATCCACTCACCGACGCCGGCTTGGCCATCGAACCGACTCGGTCACCGCCAGATCATTCACCTGACGGAAATAGACAGCGAGCCGATTCGACACGCCGACATCGATACCATGTGTCGATCGGACGGTGGCTGCCAGTAACAGCTACCACGGGTTCCTACCACGGGCGCGGCGTAAAGGCGGTTGGCATGGAGCGTTCGATTCAACCGGTGGAGTCGGCACGCCGCCAGATCGCCGCCGCGGCGTACCTGATAGCCGAACACCAGCCCACGAGCAGGACACTTTGCTCCTGCGGCCGGCTGCTGCCGTGTGGGGTCGCCATCGCGAGCTCGCGAGCCCACGACCACAACAGTTCGGTGCTGGCGATGCTGCACGCCACCATGGAACTGCCCACGATCGCCACGGCTGGTCGATAAGCCCGAACTGCCTGTCCCGGGGTCGCTGTCATCAGGTACGCGCCCCGCAGCTGACGTGCGCTGAGACGTTCGCGGTCTCGGCCGGCCGAGCGCCGCGTGACCGCGTGCCACGGTCGTGTCGCGACCCGCCGCCCCGCCCAGGATTACACCGGCATCGGCAGAGAACGGCCGGCGCGGGTGCCGGAACAGCGTGGCCGCGTTCGCAGTAGGGGCGTGCACCGTCACTGCCGCACTGAGCGCGCCCACCGAAGACCGGGTCATGTACGCGACCATCCGATCCGGACATCGGTGGTCGGCGGGCACCCACCTCGCGACGGGGTCGCCGGGTCATAGGGGTGTTGCCGTTGCCGACGGAAAGGCGCCCCGTGGCCGACCGACTCCATGACCTCGCCGCCGCCGGCTCCGCCGAGGACTTCGTACGCCTGCTCAACGACCTGCGCAACGCGTGCGGCCTCAGCTACCGGTCGCTGTCGCGGCGTGCCCGCGCCCGTGGCCACGACCTGCCCACGAGCACCGTGTGGGACATCCTGGCCCGGCCCGCGCTGCCGCGCGTCGACGCGCTGCGGGCGTTCCTGGACGCCTGCGACGTCGACGCGGCGGAGATCGCGAACTGGCTGCAGGTGCGGGGCAGGCTCGCCAGCCGGCCGGGGCCGTCGCCGGCCGGCGGTGCTCCCCGGCAACTGCCGCCCGAAGTGGAGCTGGTCGGACGCGGCGAAGTGCAGCGGATGCTGCACAGCTGGCTGACCGGCGCGGCGGGGCCGTCGATCTGTGCCGTGGTCGGCGTGCCGGGGGTGGGCAAGAGCGCCCTGGCGGTGGCGGCCGCGCACCGGGCGGCGGACAGGTTCCCCGCCGGTCAGATCTTCCTGGACCTGCGCGGGCACAGCTCTGTACACCGACTCGTACGGCAGCGCGCAGGCCAGGATGGTCATCTCCCAGACCTGCTCGGCCGCCTGGGGCGTGATCTATCACGACGCCGCGGCACAGAGCGTCAACCTGGTCCGCAACTCACGGCTCGACTACAGCGGTCCGACCACCTACTACGAGAAGATCGGAGAGCGGGGCAAACACATCTGGACCTACATGTTCGGCCTGGCCGGCGGCCTGCACGTGGTGTGCCTGCGCAACGGTGCCAACGGCGACGAGGCCTGCACGGCCATCTACTGACGGCTTGACGCCGAGGGTGCCGGGTCGGTGAGACAAGCGGCTCCGGCTCCCTTCCGGTGGAGACCGTGCGTGACGGCCAGCGGTTGTCGGTCACCGCCGGATTCGGGCCTGTCCATTCGGGAAGGTCGGGCTTGCCGGACGGCGGGGATGTTCTCACCATGGCGTGACTGGTGCCGAGTCCATCGACGTTCCAGCATTTGAGCATGAAGCAGTTGCGGATATTTCTGGCGGTGGCGGCGGTCGTCGGCGCTACCGCGATACAGAGCCCGGCCGAAGCGGTCGCGGGCATCCAGTACGTGACGTCGACGAGCGCGACCGACAGCTCAGCGGCCAAGACCGTCGTCGTCCACTGCCCGATCGGGACCGTCTCGATCGGCGGCGGGGCTCAGCTGACCGGCGCGACCGGCCAGGCGACGATCCGGCAAATCACGCCGACCACGGTGCTCGGGCGCGGCGCTCTGGTCGTGATCGGCAACGAGGACTCCGACGGCTACGCCGGCACGTGGAACATCACCGCGACCAGCGTGTGCATCCCGACCCCGGCCGGGTTCCGCTATGTCCGGGTCACCGTTAGCGACCCGGCGCTGGTCTGGGCCACCGCCGACTGCGCCGGTCAGCGGATCATCGGGAGCGGATACACCGTCTCGCCGACGGCCAAGGCGATGGCCACCGGCATCCAGATCGACAACCGCGACCGGGCGTACCTGAGTGTCGAGCCCGGCAACGTTCCGGGCGCCGTCACCCCGGTCACGGGCACGGTAACCGCCGTGTGCGCCGACAGCCGGCTGCCCGGAACGGTGCAGGTCTCGGCCAGCACGCCGCAGAACTCCGCGAACCCGCAGACGGTGACAGTCACCTGCCCGGCAGGCACGCAGATCGTCCACATCGGCGGCGACCTGTGGCGCGTGCGCGGGCATTCGGTCATCGACGACTTCCAGATCGTCCCACCGAACCGGGTCACCGTGACCGGGTACGAAGACGAGCTGGGCAACCCGAACGTCTGGGCCACCGAGGCCTACGCCACCTGCGCCGCATAGGGCCGCCGACGATGCCGCCAGTCCGCATGGAGCGCTGGCGGCATCGTCGGCGACACGTGCGACGGCTCGGCGGTCACCTCACCGGTGTCGCCGTGCCGTGTGTGAAGGCAGGCTCCGTCACGGTCTCACCTCGCACCGGTAGCCCGAGGACGATCCCGCGACCAGCTCCGCGATGACCTGTCCGCCGTCGAAGCGCACGTCGAACTCGGCACCGGAACCGCCGCCCGGCGACGGCACCCGCACCCGGGTCCGCTGACCCTCCGCCGGGGCGTACAGCCGCAGCCGCACGCCGTCGGCCCACTCGTAGTCCGGGCGGTCGTCGCGATCGCCGAACGCGATCACCGCGCCGGGCCGCGCGAGCACGGGCACGCTGTCGAACTCGTGCTTCTCGGTCACCCAGGCCGGCCCGGTGAGCTGCGCGCCGGTCACCAGGTGGGTCCAGGTGCCGGCCGGCACGTAGAACGTCACCTCGCCGTCGGCGCTCATCACCGGCGCGACCAGGACGTCCGGTCCGAGCATGTACTGCCGGTCCAGGTACGCCGCGGTCGGGTCGTCCGGGAACTCCAGCACCATCGGGCGCATCATCGGCAGGCCCTCGCGGTGCGCCTGCTCGGCGGCCGAGGCCAGGTACGGCATGAGGCTCAGCTTGAGTTTCGTGAAGTGCCGCAGCACGTCCACGGCCTCGCTGTCGAACGCCCACGGCACCCGGTACGAACCGGACCCGTGCAGCCGCGAGTGCGACGACAGCAGCCCGAAGGCGACCCACCGCTTGAACACCGCCGCGTCCGGGGTGCCCTCGAACCCGCCGATGTCGTGGCTCCAGTAACCGAAGCCGGACGCCGCCAGCGACAGCCCGCCGCGCAGCGACTCGGCCATCGCGGTGAACGTCGACTCGCAGTCGCCGCCCCAGTGCACCGGCAGCTGCTGCCCGCCCGCGGTCGCGGAACGCGCGAAGACCACCGCCTCGCCCTCGCCGCGCTCGGTTTCGAGCAGCTCGAAGACCGCCTTGTTGTACAGGTGGGCGTAGTAGTTGTGCATCCGCTGCGGGTCCGAGCCGTCGTGCCAGACCACGTCGGTCGGGATGCGCTCGCCGAAGTCGGTCTTGAAGCTGTCCACACCCATGTCGAGCAGGGTCTTGAGCTTGCCAGTGTACCAGGCGACGGCGTCGGGGTTGGTGAAGTCGACCAGCGCCATGCCCGCCTGCCACTTGTCCCACTGCCAGACCGAGCCGTCCGGCCGGGTGACCAGGTAGCCGTGGCGGCGGCCCTCCTCGAACAGGTAGGAGCGCTGCGCGATGTACGGGTTGATCCAGACGCACACCTTCAGGCCGCGGTCGTGCAGCCGGCGCAGCATGCCCTCCGGGTCGGGGAAGGTCGCCGGATCCCAGATGAAGTCGACCCAGTGGAACTGGCGCATCCAGAAGCAGTCGAAGTGGAACACCGACAGGGGCAGGTCCCGCTCGGCCATGCCGTCGATGAACTCGTTGACGGTCTTCTCGTCGTAGGAGGTGGTGAACGACGTCGACAGCCACAGCCCGTACGACCAGGCGGGCACCCGGGCCGGCCGGCCGGTCAGCGCGGTGTAGCGGCGCAGCACGTCCTTGGGGGTGGGGCCGTCGACGAGGTAGTAGGTCAGGGTCTGGCCCTCGACGCTGAACTGGGCCTGCGACACGACCTCCGACCCGATCTCGAACGAGACGTGCTCCGGGTGGTCGACGAAGACGCCGTAGCCCGCGCTGCTGAGGTAGAACGGGACGTTCTTGTACGCCTGCTCGCTGGCGGTGCCGCCGTCGGCGTTCCAGATGTCGACGGTCTGGCCGTTCTTGACGAACGCGCCGAACCGCTCCCCCAGCCCGTACACGGTCTCCCCCACGCCGAGGGCGAGCCGGTCGTGCACGTGGGCGCGGCCCTCGGCGTCGGTTACCAGGCCGATGCTGCGCTCGGTCGACGAGGTGAGCACCCGGTCGCCGTGCAGGAAGTCGACCCGCCACCCGTCGACCAGCGCGACCCGGGCGGTCAGCGCACCGGTGGTGAGCGTGGCGGACAGCCCGGTGACGTCGACGGCGACCGGGTGCCCGTCGCCGTCGGCGAGCGCGAACCGGGGCGTCTTGGGCAGTCCGCCGAGGTGGTGGGCGACGGTGACGCCGATGACGCCGTCGGCGGGTGAGAAGAACCGGACCGTGACCATCGGCCGGTTGAGGGTGTCGCCGCGTTTGGTGATCTGGCCGGTGGGGGCGAAGACGGTGAAACCGCGCTCGTCGAGTTCGACCGACTCGACGGTGCCGGGGCGCAGCACGCTGACCCCGGGTCGCAGTTGCCAGTATCCGTCGGTGAACTTCACTTCTCGGCTCCTGCTGTGATGCCGCGCGAAAGGGTGCGCTGGAAGATGATGAAGAAGAGGACCGCCGGCACGAGGCTGATCAGCGCGCCCGCGTTGGTGGTCGGGGCGTCCATGAGCCGGTCGCCCTGCAACGAGGCCAACGCGACCGGGATGGTCTGCGTGCTGTTGTCGATGAGCATGACCAGCGGGATCAGGAACTCGTTCCAGGTCCAGATGAAGAAGAAGATCAGCAGTACCGCGAGGGTCGGCCGCACGTTGGGGAACACGACCCGCCGCAGCACCGTCCACTTGCCCGCGCCGTCCAGCGCCGCCGCTTCGAGCACGGAGCGTGGGAAGGTGCCGAGCACCGAGGCGAGCAGGTAGGTGCCGAACGCGCTCTGGATGACCGTGAAGATGATGATCACCGAGAGCTGGGTGTTGTAGAGGCCGATCTGCTTGGCCGCGTAGTACAGCGGGTAGATCAGCGCCTCCTGCGGCATCATGTTGGCCAGCAGGAACAGCCCGATGATCCACAGCCGCCCCTTGACCCGGCCGATGCCCAGCGCGTACGCGTTGAACAGCGACACGGCCACCGCGAGCACCGCGACCGAGCCGGAGATCAGCAGCGAGTTCCAGAACTTCAGCGGGAAGTCGACCTCGGTCCAGTACGTCGTGAGGCCCTTGGTGTAGAACTCCGTAGGCCAGCTCAGCGGACCGGACGACGAGTAGTCACCGGGCGACTTGAACGCATTGAGCAGCATGAACACGAACGGCACCAGCATCGCCAGCGCGGCCAGGGTGACCAGTGCCAGCACGACCCAGCGGCTCACGCCGCGGTGGTGCCGGTCGCGGATCTTGCGGCGCGGAACGCGGTCGGTTACGAGCGTGACGGCCATGTCAGACCTCCCGGTCCTGGCGCTCGCCGCGGTACTGCAGCCAGATGAACAGCCCGGCCACCACGATGATGATCAGGGTGAGCACGGTGGAGATGGCTGAGCCGTAGCCGACCTGGAGCTTCTTGAAGAACGTGTAGTAGGCGAAGTACGAGGGGACGTTGGTCGCGTTCTCCGGCCCGCCGCGGGTCAGCGCGAACACCGGTCCGAACACCTTCAGCGCGGCGATGGTGCAGGTCAGCGCGACGACGAAGGTCTCCGGACGGATCTGCGGCAGGGTGATGGACCGGAACCGGTGGAACCAGTTCGCGCCGTCGACCTCGGCGGCCTCGTACAGCTCGGGGTCCACGCGCTGCAGGGCGGCCATGAACACCACGATCGGGTAGCCGATCTGCACCCAGATCATGACGGCCATGACGGTGGGCAGCGCGGTGTCCGGGTCGCCGAGCCAGTCGTGGCGCAGCGCGCCGAGCCCGATCGCGTCGAGCAGGCTGTTGAACGCGCCGTCCGGGCGCAGGATCCAGCCCCAGACGATGCCGGCGACCACGACCGGCAGCACCTGCGGCAGGTAGAACGCGGCGCGCAGGGCGGCCGCGGTCCGCGGCTTGAACCGGCGGCCGATGACGTCGAACAGCACGGCGGCCAGCAGCAGCCCGAGCAGGGTCGGCACGACGACCATCGCGACGATCATCGCGACGGTGTTCTGGAACGACGTCCAGAACACCTCGTCCTGGAACAGGCGGGTGTAGTTGTCGAAACCGATGAAGGTGGGGTCGCCGACACCGGACCACTTGGTCAGCGACAGGTAGAGGGTGCCGCCCAGCGGCACGCCGATGACGAGCACGAACAGAATCGCGCCCGGCAGCAGGTAGAGCCAGTACCCGGCGCCGCCGTCACGGTTCTTGCGCCGCGACGGGACGGATTCGGGGCGGGTGGCGGGCCGTTGCGGGCGCGCCGGGGTCTCGGTGAGTGCCATGGGAGATCCTTCCCGGAGGGGTGCCGGGCGCGCCGAGGCGCGCCCGGCCCTCGCCGTCTCACTTACCGGTGATCTCCTTGACGCCCTCGCCGTACGGCTTGGCGATCGCGTCGAGCACCTGGTCGGGCGTCTTCGAGCCGTTGATCAGGCTCTGGAACCCGGAGACCAGCACGTCGTAGTAGCCGGGCACCGGCCAGTCGGGGTAGAAGGCCAGGCCGTCCTGCTGGCTGATCGTGTTGAAGTTCTCGATCAGCTTCTGGTTCTTCGGGTCGGTGATCTGCGACGCGTCGGCGGCCACGGGCACGCCGCCGTTGTTGCCGATCAGCGCCTGGATCTCCGGGCGCAGGGTGATGTCGATGAAGTCGTACGCCAGGCCCTTGGCCTTGCTGCCGGCGGGCACGACCCAGAGGTTGCCCGACGAGCCGGCGTGGAACTTGTTGCCAGGGAACAGGAACGAGTCCCAGTTGAACTTGATCTCGTTCTTGAAGCGGCCGTACCACCAGCTGCCGGAGACGATCATCGGGGCCTTGCCGGAGATGAACGCGGTGCCCATGTCCTCGGCCTTGAGGCTCGCCGACGTCTTGGCGACATAGCCCTTGGCGACGAAGTCGGCGAAGGCCTGCGCACCGGACTTCAGCGGGTCGGCCTTGAAGTCGACCGGGTTCTTGTAGAGCTGGTAGTCGTCGACGAACTTCCGGTCGGCCTTGGCGAGCGCCAGTTGGTAGAACAGCTGCCCGGCCGGGTACTCGGCGCCGGCCTCGGCCAGCGGCGTGACGCCCTTGGCGACGAAGGTGTCCATCGCCTTGGTGAACTCGTCGAAGGTGGTCGGCACCGCGACGTTGTACTGGGCGAACAGGTCCTTGTTGTAGTAGACCATGACGTACTCGCCGTAGTTGGGCACGCCGTACCAGTTGCCCTGGCCCATCACGCCCTTGTCGCTGTACCGGGCGGTGGTCTGCAGGCTGGGGCTGAGCTTTTTGTCCCAGCCGCGCTTGGCGGTCTCCTCGGTCAGGTCCGTCAGCAGGCCCTGGGAGGACAGCAGGCCCGCGGTGGCGTTGCCCTTGTTGTACTCCATGATGTCCGGGCCCTCGGACGAGTTGATGATCATGCCGGCGTTCTGCTGGATCTGCTCGAACGCCTTGCGCTCGAACTGGACCTCGACGCCCGGGTGCTCATCCTTGAAGATCTGGATCGCCCGGTCCCAGGCGATCCCCATCGCGCTGTTCGCGCTCTCGTAGTGCCAGAGTTTCAGGGTCTTGGCGTCACCGCCGTCGCCGGTGTCGCCGTCGCTGCCACACGCGGCCAGCGTGCCGGCGGCCAGCGCCGCCGTCACGACAGCCACGCCCAGCTTGCGGAATCGCGTCATTGCTATCCTCCTGATGAGTATCTAGCCGGTACTTACCTAGGCCCGTCGTCGCGTTGCAGCGCGGCGGCGGGCCGTTTTGGCTCGTCATCGCGTTGCAGCGCAAAGACGAACCGCTGCCTGTCCTCGCGTTGCAGCGCGCGGACAGGCCGTCGCCTGTCATGTGTCCGGCGGCTCCGAGCCGGTCGGTTCGCCGGCGGGTGGCGCGGCCGGGCCGGTCGATCCTCGGATCTCCAACACGCACGGCAGCAGCTGCTGGTGGTTCTGGTCGGCGGCGCCGTCCAACTGGCGCAGCAGCGCCTCCATCGCGATCCGGCCCAGCGCCGCCCCCGGCGAGGTCATCGCGGTCAGCGCGGGGTGCACCAGCTCGGCCACCTGCGGCGAGGTCACCATCGAGACGACCGAGACGTCGCCGGGCACCGCGCGATGCCGGATGGCCAGTTCGCCGAGGATGCCGAAGATCGCGCTCTCGTTCATGGCCAGCACGGCGGTCAGGTCCGGGACCTGTGCGACGGCGGCGCTCAGCGCGGCCCTGCCACCAGCGGCGCTGTCCTCGGCGGCGATCATCACGGGTTCCAGCCGGTGCCGAGCCATCGCCGCGACGAACGCGTCACGGGTGCGCACGGCCGGACCGTAACCGGCCGCGATGGCGCTCGCCGAGTGGTTGACGTAGACGATCCGGCGGTGGCCGAGCCCGACCAGGTGGTCGACGGCCTCGTGCACGGTCTGCTCGAAGTCGATGTCGACGTATGACAGGCCCGTGGTGTCGCCGGTGCGGCCGATCAGCACCAGCGGCAGGCCGGCCTCCTGGAGCGCGGCGACGCGTCCGTCCTCGACCTGCACCTCCATCAGCACGACTCCGTCGAACATGCCCTGGGTCGCCAGCCGGCGTAGGACGTCGGGGTCGGCCGCGCCGACCGGCGAGAGCACCAGGTGGTAGCCGGCGGCGCTGGCGGCAGCCGCCGCCCCGGTCACGAACGCGGTCTCGGTGGCGCCCAGTCCGCGATCGTCCATGGGCATCAGCAGGCCGACGATCCTGCTGCGGCGGGTGGCCAGGCCGCGGGCCATCGCGTTGGGCTGGTAGCCGAGCTCGGCCATGGCCGCGAGCACCCTGGTCCGGGTGGCCTCGGAGATCGGGCGGGTGCCGGTGAGCACGTACGAGACGGTGCTGACGGAAACACGGGCCTGGCGCGCGACGTCATGCATGGTGGCCATGCGCACCTCCCTTGACCCGCGGCGAAACCACGTCGATCCGGCGTCGAAGCGCTTCGTCGAAACGCTTCGACTAAGCGTTTCGACGAACGATAGGTCGCGTGTTACAACGCCGTCAATAGTTGACGTCGCAAAGAAGTCGGCAGGGTGCCGCCGGTTCGCCGCTCACCGACCCAGCTCAGCGGCCACCTTCGATGCCGCACGCAGCCGGTAAGGCGCGCAGCGAGCCGCTGAACCGTCGAAACTCACCACGATCGAACAATCCCGGACATGGGACCTCGGTCCGACGTGCACCCGGCAGCCAGGCCGTAATGTGATCCGGATCACGCCAATTTCAAGATCCGAGCGGGGTACGGGCGCGGTTCCCGGTGGGACTACCGGGCACCGCGCTGCCGTCGCGCGAGCTCGAACTCGGCGACATCCGACATCCAGGGACCGTGCTGTTCGAGTGCGGCGCAGCCGCCGCGGACGAAGGCGCTCACCAGCTCCCGGTACCCGCCGATCCCGTCGACCAGGCTGTACTCGACCCGGTACTGCGGATCCGACCCGGCTTGCCCGTGTCGCACCGTCGTGATCCGGGCGATGGAGTCGGCGTAGAAGTGCAGCTGTATCCCTTCACCCAACTGCTCGTCCTCGATGGTGAACACCTCGTTGTCCCCGGCAGAGCGGTCGCCGACGAACGCCCAGAACTCGGCGGAGGCAGAGCGAGAACCGTCGCGTCGCCACTTCTTCTCAGCGCCCTTGTCGTCGGTGAACGTCAGGGCCGTCTTTCTCGCACTCTCACCGAGGTCGGCGCGGTCGCCGGCAGCCTCCTCGTCATCTGCCACCGGCGTGCTCCTGGAGCGGTCCGCGGCCTCCGAGCACATCAGGAAGCTCACTGTCCGCACCGCGTCGTCGACGAGTGCGGGGTAGGCACGGCGCACGGCCGCGTCGACCGCCGCCGCCATCCGGTCCCAGTCGCGCTTGTCCGTGGCCCGGTTTCCCCGTCGCGGATCGAGCCCGATCCGCATCCCGGCGCACGCCTGCTCCGCGGTGGCGATCACCTGCATGACCTCGGGCAGCAGTGCGGAGTCGACGGCTTCGGGCATCCGCCGCGGCTTCGTCGCACCATGCAGGTACTGGCCCGTGAACGTCAGGATCGCCGCGTCGAGTGGCCCGAGGACCACTCCCCGCTTGGCACGACGGTGGTTCGCGTGGTACCGCTGAGCACGTTTCTCGTCTGGCGTCTCGGTCGCCGCGCGCATCGCCGCGCAGACCTGACCGCGCTCAAGTAGATCGATGTCGGCACCATGGGCGATGAGCCGGCTCCGGTCCCACCGGATGCGCCCGAAGAGCGCATCGACGTCCGCGGGCGAGGCGAGCAGGATCGGGTCCAGCAGCGCGACGGCAGCGTCCCCGTCGAGCTGGCCCCGGGTTCCGGCGGCCTCGCACAGCGGCAGGACCGCGCTCCACAGCAGCAGATGCCTGCCCAGGTCCTCCTGGATCACCGCCAGATGGGCTTGCCCGATCGGGAACGTGAACGTGCGAGGCTCGTGGTTGGCGTCGGCTCCGGCGCCGAGCATCAGCTTCAGCTCGCCGTCCTCGCTGATCACGTTGGGGATCCAGCCGCTGCTGCGTGTGAAGACGATGTCTCTCATTGCTCAGGCTTCCTCACGGCACCGACCGGACATGCTCGCCTCGGGACGGCGGTGATGTCGCAGCCCGCGCGCCCACTGTTCACGACCACCGGGCGAATTCGACATCGAGGCGGGTGTCGGTGCGCACCCAGACCTCGCCCCCGGCGGCCTCCGCCGGGGCGGCGACCCGCTCCAGACCGAGGTATTCGATCAGCTTGAGCAGTAAGGCGCGTTCGGCGCGGTCGTCGTCGAGACCGTGCGAGCCGAAGAAGATGTAGTACTGGTCGCTCGGGTCCACGTAGCCCGAGTTTGCCCAGATCCGAGCGATTTCTTCGATCGCCGCCGCGTCCGTCGTGATCGTGGCGGCGCGGGTGGCGCCGCGAGTCTCCGGTGACGCGTCGAGGTCGGCGAGTTCGGGCAACCACTGACCGAAGTGGTCAAGGCCGGCATATCCCCTCTCGAAGAACAGCATCGCGCCCGTGAGGCAGCGGTTGGGCCGGTCGACCCGGAGATACTCCGGCCGAGGCGGATCCGCGACCATGATCCGGGAGATCACGCCCGCACCGGGCATGAGCACCAATGCCTGCCCCGCCGGCTCGTCCTCGATGGCGTAGGTGGCAGACTCCCGCTCCCGGACGAACGCGGCAAACGCCTCGTAGGCCTCCTGCGGGTCGCCCACGGTGACCTGGTGGTCTTCGCTGTCGTCGGCGGCGAAGACGAACTGCTTCGGTCCGGGATCATAGGGGCGGGCCATGCGCGTCCTTCGTTCACGGGTGACGGTTCCGGAAGTGTAGTGGATCGTGCTGACATGCCCGGCGGCCCTGATCACAGGCCTGCTGTGCGCGCCGGCCCAGCGCCGCCAGTTGGCCGAAAAGCGATCAGGCTTCGCATGTCCACATTGTCCGTCGTGACCCTGACACTCCGCGACCGAACGGTCGCTGAGTCGATATCCTGCTGCCAGGTGTGACCTCGACAGATCCCCGTCCCGCGCTCTCCGCCAGCACTTTCGTGCTGCCGGGCGACGCGAGCTTGGTGAACCACCCCACCACACGCCGTCACCCGTTGTGCTGGAGGATTCGTCTTGACCGACAAGCCTGCCCCGTCCAGGGCTCCCAAGCCGCGCCCCAGCGGCCTACGCGTCCGTGTGCTGGCCGCCGTGTCCGCCGCGCTCATGCTCGCCGGGCTCGTCCCGGCTACCCCGGCCCACGCCGCTCCCGATCCGTACCCGTTTCCCCTGCCGAACTTCAGCCACCCGGACAGCCCGCATGCGCCGCTGTTCCACGACCGCGGCGACACGCTCATCCCGCTGCTGGTGGTCTACGCGACGTTCAACGACCTGACCACGAACGTCACCGAGAACGACATCCGCGACCGCTACTTCCCCATCTTCCAGTTCGGCACGGTCGCCGACTACTTCATCTCGCACGACCTCGGCATCCTCGTGCCCGCCGTCGAGTCGTTCGGCACCGCGGACAACGGCGTCGTCGTCGTCGACCTCGGCGCGTCCGGCCCGGGCATCGCGCAGGACGCCTCCCAGCGCCGCCGCCGCATGATGGACCTCGCCGACCCGTTCGTCGACTTCGCCCGTTACGACACCGACAAGGACGGGTCGGTCGAGGACACCGAACTCGCCGTGGCCACGATCTTCACCTCAGGGCCGGCCAACGAGAACTGCGGGCAGACCCGCGGGGTCGCCGCGGGCGGCAAGCTCGACGGCAAGACCATCGCGTTCCGCACCGCCGACAGCGCCACCGGCACCAACGAGATCACGATCGCGCACGAGCTCATGCACCAGCTCTACGACCTGTACGACCACTACGGCTACGGCGTGGGCAGCTGGGACATCGCTGGGCCGACCTGCGGCGCGGCGGACCTGTGGTTCGAGCCGAACCTGTTCACCAAGCTGCACCTGGGCGGCCAGAAACCCGCCGTCATCACCAGGGACGGCTACCACACCCCCTCCGACCTGTCCATCGCCACCACCTACCTGCTCTACGACTACGAACGCGGCACCGACGACTACTTCCTCGTCGAGACCCGCAACCCGCGGCCGGGCACCTACGACGAGGACGTGCCCGACAGCGGCGTGGTCATCTTCCGCGTCGACGAGCGCAATGTCCGCAGCCCGCAGGAGACCGTCCGCGGCGTCGAACTGATGCGCCCCGACGGCACCCGCTCACCGGGCTGCATCGACGAGGACGTCGACGGCCGCACCGACGAGGACCCGGCCGACGGCATGGACAACGACGGCGACGGCCGCACCGACGAGGACGTGCCCGAGAACCCCGTCAGCTGCGACGGCGGCAACGACACCGACGCGTGGGACCCGACCGACAACCGCACCCCGCAGCGCACCATGGACCGGACCTGGGCCGACGGCACCCCGGCCAAGGTCGCGGTGCGGGCCATCGGCCGACCGTTCTTCGCCGACACCGCGAACAACGTCTACTACAACCAGGTCTACTTCGACGTGCGCGGCCCCGGCGTCCTCGTCGACCCGGCCGACGCGCAAGGCAACGCCCCGCGCCCGACACTCGTGCTGGGCAGCACCACCGACCTGACCTACACCGTCCGCAACACGGGCGAGACGTCCGACACGTTCGACTTCACCGAACTGGTCGCCTCCACCTGGACGGCGACCACGCAGCGGCTGACCCTGGCCGCCCAGCAGCAGGCGACCGTCACGATCCGGGTCACCGTGCCCGCCGACGAGCGGGTCGGGCCGCACAGCCTGTTCGCCCGGGGACGCAGCACCACCGACAGCGACGTCCGTACCGACTACCAGTTCCTGGCCGACGTCGTCCGGCGGCCGCTGTCGCTGAGCTACACCGGCGTCACCACCGTGGACTACTCGGACGTGGCGGCCCTGTCCGCCGTCGTACGCGACGGCATCACCAACAACCCGGTGGCCGGCAAGCAGGTCACCTTCACCGTCGCAGGACAGTCGCTGACCGGCACCAGCGGCGCCGACGGCGTCGCCACCGTCAGCCGGCCCGCCGACCAGGCGCCGGGCTCCTACCCGGTGCAGGTGCACGCGCCCGAGAGCGGCCCGCACGAGGCGGCCTCGACCGACGCGACACTGACCGTCGAGCCGGAGAACGTCACCGTCGCGGTGGCCGGCAGCCTCAACCAGCCGGCCGGGACCGGGCAGCTGGCCCTCCAGGCGACCGAGGAGGCCGACGGCCGGCCCGGCGATCTCACCAGGCTCGCGGCTCGGGTCACGCTGACCCCGACGCTGACGGGCACGACCAAGACGTATGACACGACGTTCGACGCGACCGGCCGCGCCACCGTGACCCTCGACGCCCCCGCCGACCTGTGGCGCGCCCGCATCGAGGTGCGCGGCGACTACTTCACCGGCCCGCCCGCCGACGCCGAACTCGTGCTGTTCGACCCTGACGGCAGCGTGCAGGGCACCGGCCGCGGCGACGACCAGAACGGCGACCGGGTACGGCTCACCTCGTCGCTGAGCTACCAGGGCAACTCGCCACGGGGCTCGCTGCGCTTCGACGAGGGTCCGCGCACGTTCACGGCCGGCACCGTGCGATGGCTGGTCGTCGTCGGCGACCGGGCCGTGTTCGAGGTCACCGGGCAGTTCGGCGGCGTGCCTGCCGTGCTGCGCGGCACCGCCGCCGACGCGGGCAACCCCGGCCGGGACGGTGACACCTTCTCGGTGCGCATCACGGCGGCCACGGGCGGCGCGCTGCTCTACGAATCGGGCCAGGTCGGGCTCGACAACGGCAACCTGAACGTCGGGTAGTCGGCAATGCCGAAGGGGCGTTCTCCGGAGGAGGGCGTCCCTTCGCCGTCACCGGTCAGGCCGGCGCACGGTCCGTGGCCGCCGTCGCGCGGCCGTCTCCCGGCGGGGCCAGGAAACGGGCAGATCAGGGCAGTGGAATGATTCGAGGGTGACAGTCAGAACCGACGACATCGAGCGGGCGGCCGACGTGCTGCGGGCCGGCGGCCTGGTGGCCCTTCCGACCGAGACCGTGTACGGCCTCGGCGCGGACGCGGAGAACCCCACTGCCGTCGCGCGGGTGTTCCAGGCCAAGGGCCGGCCTCCGTCGCACCCGCTGATCGTTCACGTCGGCAGCGCCGAGCAGCTGGCGGACTGGGCCGAGGACGTGACCGCCACAGCGCGCCGCCTGGCCGAGCACTTCTGGCCGGGGCCGCTCACCCTGGTGCTGCGGCGCGGTCGCCGGGTGCCGCTCGAAGTGACCGGCGGCCTGGAGACGGTGGCGTTGCGTGTGCCGGATCACCCCGTGGCGCGGGCGCTGCTGGCGGCGTTCGGCGGCGGTGTCGCGGCACCGTCGGCCAACCGCTTCGGCTCGGTGAGTCCGACGACGGCCGACCACGTCCGCGCCGAGCTCGGTGACGCCGTGGACTATGTCCTCGACGGGGGTTCGTGCGAGGTCGGTGTCGAGTCGACGATCGTCGGCGTCACCGGCGACGCCGTGACACTGCTGCGGCCCGGCGGGGTGACCCGCGAGGACCTTGAAGCGGTGCTGGACGGCCCGGTCGCCGTGCCCACGGACAGCCCCGTACGCGTGCCGGGCCAGCACCCGTCGCACTACGCGCCGCGGGCTCGGGTCGTTCTCGTCGCACCCGGGCAGGTCGCCGCCGAGGCGGAGCTCGCGCAGCAGCAAGGTCACCTGGTCGGAGTGTTCCTGCCCCCAGAGGTCGCCAGGGCGGACGTGAAGGCGCACGCCAAGATCACGGTCCCGAGCTCGTCCGCTGCCTACGCCCGCGGCCTGTACGGCTTCCTGCGCGAACTCGACCAGGCAGGATGCGACCTCATCGTCGCGTCCCTGCCGGTGGAGCAAGGGCTGGGGCTGGCGATCGCCAATCGGCTGCGCCGCGCCGCAGGCCCGCGGCCGGCCGATCAGCTCACCGTGCCGATTCGGCCGTGACCTCGATGCCGCGGGCCGCCACCACCTGCGCGGTGCCGTCGGCCAGCCGGTAGCACAGACCCACCACGGCGGTCTTGCCGGCTTCGACCCGTGCCGCGAGCACCCGGGAGCGGTCGAGCAGCAGATCCACCGTGTGCCTGACGTGCTCGACCAGGATCTCGTCGGGCTCCGTGCGGCCGGCGGCCCTGGCCGCCAGCACGCTGGGCGTCACCCGCTCGACGACGTCGCGGACGTAGCCGGCCGATGGCATGCCGGACTCCAGCGCGGCGCATGCGGCGGCCACCGCGCCGCACGAGTCGTGGCCGAGGACCAGCACCAGGGGGCAGTCGAGCACGTCCGCGCCGTACTCGATGCTGCCCAGCACCTCGGCGCCCAGGACGTGGCCCGCCGTGCGCACCACGAAGAGGTCCCCCAGCCCGCGGTCGAAAATGATCTCTGCTGCGAGCCGCGAGTCGGAACACCCGAACACCACGGCGAACGGACGCTGGCCGGGTGCGGTCTCCGCGCGGCGTGCCGCGTCCTGGTTCGGGTGCTCCGGCTTGCCGAAGACGAACCGCTCGTTGCCCGCGAGCAGCAGCTCAAAAGCTTCCCGGGGCGACGGCGACTTGATCTCGATCATGCCCGCAGCCTAGTACGGCAGCCGCCGGAAGCCATCGCGATCTGAGTCACTCTCTGATTTCGGGACGTGACAGGCCAGGAGGCAGGCTGCCGCAGGTACCGGTTGCCGCTATGCCGGAGCCGAGCCGACGGTCAGGCGGATGTTGAAACCTTCGGGTGTGCGCCACATGGAGACGTAGTCGCACATCTGGTGTGCCAGCCACAGGCCCAGCCCCCCGGGCCCGGTGCCGGGCATGAGGCCGACCGACGGGTCGGCCGGGCCGGGCCCGGTGTCGGTGACGGTGACAACGATCTTCGCGGGTGCGGCCCAGGCTCGCAGCCGCACCGGTCCGCGGCCGTGGAGCAGCGCGTTGGTGACCGCTTCGCTGGTGCTGATCAGCAGCCCGTTCAGGTCGTCGGCAGGAAGCGCCGCGATCTGCTGCAGCGCGGCGACCGCCGCGCGGGATCGCGTGGGCGAGGGGTCGCGCAGATCCAGGGCCGGCGGCAGGGCCTCCAGCGGTTCGTGGCCGGGGGTGACCGCCTCGGCAAGGAACTCCCGCGGCGGCTGGAAGACGCCGCTCGGTTCCCGCCCGCCGTCCGGGGTCACCACGTGGGTGTGGGTGCGTCTGACGTGGTCGACGACCAGCGGCGGCGTGACGCGGGTGTCGTACGGGCACAGCGCGAACATCGGGAAGTCGTCGTATACCTCGTTGGCGGCGGCCTCGTACCTCGCCCACCACTCCCAGGCGATCCCGACACCCGGGTGGGGCACGTCCCCTGCGACGCGGATCTGGGTGGCTCCGGCGGAGACGTATTCGGACATCATCTTCCGGTGCCGCCGGATCGCCACCGCGGGCCGCGAGTAGTGCCCGTCGCCGTCGATCAGCACCACGCCGCTGTCACGGCCCAGCGCGTCGCGCAGCAGCCGCTGCCGGTGCTCGGAGAAGATCGACACGGTCGGCTCGCCGGCCGCGACGCCATCCCGCAGGAACGGCAGCACGACATCGAGGAACTGCTCGTCGGAGTCGTAGAACGCCGTGTCGTGGACGATGCCCACCATGCCCGCGGCCGCGCCTGATCTCATGACATCACCAGCCGCACGTCGGGCAGCCGGAGCGTGTCGGCCAGCAGGCGCACGGGGCTGTCCTCGGCCACGTGCAGCACGGTGCTGGCGCCCTGGGCACGGATGTGCTCGACGAGCTGGAACAGCCCTCGATGGTCCAGGAACGCCAGGTCACCGGCATCGATGGCGATCTCGCCGCCGGCCCGCTCCAGCCGAGCGCGCCGCAACGCCTTGGCCAGCAGCTCGCGACCGTTGAGGTCGACCTCGCCGGCCAGCGCGGCCGTGATGCCGGGCCGGTCGGAGGGAAACAGCCGCAGCGGCGCCGACGCCCGGCTGGCCAGGGGATGCATACAGGCCAGTTCCGCAAGCGTGTCGGCGCTGAGCCGACGGGAGTCGTAGCCGCACATCGCCGCGAACGGCCGCGTGACCATGTAAGCGTCGACCAGGTGCTCGTAGCGGGTGAATGCCGCGAGCTGGGCAGGGGTGCGCACCAGCGGGGTCACTTCGGCCGCCACTCGCAGGCCCGTGTAGCCATCAGCGATGGACTGCTCGGTGGCCTGCGCGTAAGCCTGCGCCTGGACGAGCGGGTCCACGGGACGGTCGATCTCGTAGATGCCCAGGTCCTGCACACGTGCCGCGCCGCGAGATCGGGCCTCGGCGAAGCCGTCGACGTGGTCGAGGTCGGTCGGGACGGCCGCGTCGGCAAGGTAGATCACCTGCTGTCCGGCGGCCAGCCCATCGGCCAGGAACCGGCCGGCAACGGAACGGAACGCCTCCAGGGTGTCGAACACCCAGCAGATGTGATCGTGGCGGCCGAGTCCGTCAACCGCGTCGACGAAGCCGGTCCGGCGCATGGGCAGAAGTTATCACGACCGCCACGTCACGGCCGTATGTCTTCCGTGCCGCCGTCGCCTCGCCGGTGCCGGAACTCGGTGGGGCCGATCACGGAAATGTGCCAGTCGCCCCGGCGCACATAGCCACTGTGACTCATACATGTCAATATCGCCATGACTTGACTCCCAGCCGCTGAGGGGCGTGCGATGATCGCTTGGAGAAGAGGCACGGCATGGGCCGCGGTGCTGGTGCTGGCTTGGGGTGGACTTGCCGTGACGCCGGTCGCGGCGAGCCCGCTGCCGGATCCGCCGCCGAACCCGTGGCAGCGGCGGCACTGGCCGCAGACGCAGCCGTGGCAACTGGCGCAAGCCCAGCCCCGGATGTTCGCGGCGGACGCGCCATCACCGATCGACCCGCAGAACTTCGAACAACCCGACACCATGACCTGGGACGACTACCGGCCCATCCCCGGCACGAACTGGGCCAACCCGGCCGTGCGAGGCTCGGTGCGGACCTTCAAGGGCGCGCTGGTGCTGGTGGACTACCCGAACCAGCCCTTCGTCGTCACCCGGCCGGCGAACTCCACCGTCTACGGCAACCCGACGGCCGTGCAGAACCTGCCGCGGGCGCAGGTGCCGCAGTTCTACAAGGACTTCCTCAACACGCCGGGCCAGCTCAACCGGGGGCACACCATCCACGAGTACTGGATGGAGGACTCCGGCGGCCGGTTCGGGATCGAGCTCGGGGCGTTCGGCGTCTACCAGATGCCCGCCAAGAGCCACCAGTACGGCATCGACAGTTTCCAGCGTGGCGCGGGCTGCCCGAGCGGCGACTCCTGCCAGCGTGACCTGCGCACCGACGCCCGCGCCGCCTGGGTCGCCGACGTCGGCAGTGCCGTGGTCGGGCAGTACGACTTCATCTTCTACCTCAGCGCCGGGCAGGACGAATCGTCGACCTGGCAGGAGTTCGGCGAAATGAAGTTCCCCACCAAGGAGAGCGTCACCGACGCTTGGGGCCCGCCGGACCCGGCGCTGCCCAACTGAAACTACACCAGGTATGGACGTGACCTCGTACGTCGCCGCCGACGTGTACCGGATCTCGGCGACGACCACCAGCGCCGGATGGACGACCGCCCTGCCGGCGACCGTGGTCACGGCCAAGTTCGGCCAGACCGTGCCGGTGCGGGTCCACGCCAAGCGCGCCGCGGGCGCCGGGGCGACCGCCCAGATCCGGTTGACCGCGACCTCCGAGAGCGACCGGACGAAGACGGCCACCGCGACCTGCAGCATCACCTAGGGTCCCGCCAAGCGGAGAAGGCAAGGAGCGGGAGGCGCTCAAGCAAAAGGCGTCTCCCGCCCCTTCCCGGCTCCAGCCCGTCCGCCTTCCACGATCACGGTGTTCATCCCGTTCACCTCAGCTCATCTGGCGGACCAAGGTGAAACCGCCGTCGTGCACACGCAGCAGGATGAATCGACTTGGGCTCGGGCGTTCGCCCGCCAGTGATGATCGACTTCGAGCGTTACTGGCGACCGCATAGACGGACCGGAGCCGAACCAGGGCAGGGCTCGAGGACGGGTTCGAGGTGCCGTGGGGTCGCCATGACGAGTGACCCGCGCAGATCAGATTCGACGATTCGGTGCTGTCAGCGCAGTCGCGGGCTCGCACAGTACACACGAACTGAAGCCCAGCTCGACGGCTTCGCTCACCGGCAACGGCTCGTAAGGGCGACCGAGCAGGTGCACGCACACCGGCATGTGAAAGCGCGGTCTGCCATCGATGACCATGACGTCGAGCGACATCCTGGCGATTTGCGCCGCGACTTCCGCCGAAACCTGCTGAGCCGCAGGCTCATCCGCAGGCTCTTCGTCGTCCTCGTCTTGGGCACTGGGATGCTGGGTCGCTGAAACTGTACTTTTGCGTGTGGCCTGGCCGTCGGTCACACTGTCGAGCCGATCGAACCTGACGTTGTGGTTGGGCGGCCAGTTCCATTCGCGGGACTGGTCGGACTTGCTTTCCCAGGCCGCTGTCACACCTGGTTGCGGCACCTCAGCGTCGATATCAAGGAGATCAAACCAACGTCGATTCTGTCGTGGCCGGGCCTGTGCCACAGCCTCTTCCTCACCGACGGCAGGAATCTCTGCCGTATCCGATTCGTCCAGCGGGGTGGCCGTCATCTGGGTGTCGGTGGCCGCCGCCGTCAGGATGAACGGGTCGAGTAGGCCTGCTCGCGCCCGGCCGGATGCCGGTGACCAGGGCTCTACCCTGATCGCCGCCACGGACCTGTCGGTCCGGATCAGAAGCGTGCCCGCATCGTCTGCGGTAAGTTCCCGCACCGCTCCGATCATGGGCACCGTGACCCGAACGACATTGCTAAAATCGATGACCGTCACCGTTCCCTGAGAGTCTCCGCAGGCCACGTACGGCAGGTTGCCGGTGACTCCCACTGTCGTCGCGACGATCGGGCCGGCTCCGGACGTCAGCCTCGCCGGTGTGCGGCCGAGCCCGCTGACCGTGATCTCTGCCAGCGAGGCCATGTCCGCGGCAGCGGTGACGACTGCGCCGTCGACGAGCACGGCTGGCGGAGGCATGTCGAAGCCGGGCAGGATGGCCAGCCGTTTACCGGAACGCAGGTCCCACAGGGCCGCCGGGACATGCTGCTGCCCGACGAGCGCATAGGGCTGTCCGAACAGCGTTTCCAACCTGAGTTCGTCGACATTGCCCAGGACGTAGATCGGTGCTGCGAAGCGCGTGCCGTCTGGCATGGAGAACACATGCAGCCGCGAGTGGTCATCGGCGACGAGCAGCAGATCCAGCCCTCCTGGGGATCCGATCGCCAGCGCCCTGATCCGGTCCAGATCGAGCGAAACGGAAAGGCGTGCCGGGTCCTGGCCGTCCAGGCCGTAAACGGCCACCGATCGTTGATCGGGGCAGGCGACCACCGGTCGCGATCCCAGCGTTCCCAGGGCCGCCCTCGCCGGCGGCCGGTTCTGCACACCGCCACTCCACAGCGGGGTCCATCGTGGGTGACGACCACCCGCACGGACAAGGTCGTGCAACAGATCACCCGCGCCCAGTACGAGTGCCGCCGCGACGAGTACCTCGGCGCGTTGCGCAGGGTCGTCGAAGCGAGGGTCATGCTCGGCGAGGCTCAGCAGTGCAGTGAGCTGCCGTACGCGTGGGTTGGTGGTCTGGGCCATGTCGGTTGCGAGCGCCGCCCGGTCTGCCGATAGGACGAAGCCGATGTCGGACAGCAGGTCCTCGAAACTTCCTGCGGCCCGGGCATGGTCTGTGGCGTGGCGCTGCAGATACGGTTCAGCGATCTGCCACTGTCGCGCACCGTCGGGTGCCTCCAGCGAGGCGAGCAGGGCGTTGAACACGGCCGCGGCATCGGCGGCGCGGTAGAGATGATCGGTCAGTCCCTGGTGGAACAGCCGATAGCGGGTCGTGCCGTCGACGTCGGCACTGTGCCGCAGATAGAAGGCTACTTCGGCAAGGGCCGCCCGCGCGGCGGACAGGTCGGGTTCCTGGCCGTCCTCGCTGAACACCGCTGCGGTCCGGCGGACGAGTTCGACCGGCATTCCATCACCGCAGGCATGTGCGAGTGCCTGCAGAATCGGTTTCAGCCAGGGGTTGGCAGCGCGTGTGCCGAGGTCGAGGGCGAGCAGATCGGGAAGCGTCCGGGGAACCGTCGCCCCCAGTTTCAGCGCCGCGTTCATGTCATGCAGCGGCTCGGCGTATGCCGTGAGCACATGGTGGGCGAACAGGCCGGCCACCAGGAAGGCTCCCCACTCCCGGTGGCGTGCGTCCTTGGCGAGCGCCTCTGCCACCGCACGGGCCAGCCCGTGGGCCACTCCGGCGTACTCAACGTGATCCCAGCGCCGATCGGTGAGCAGCAGCGCCGTGACGTAATTGCTGATGTCGCGACCGAGCTGCTTCGAGTCGACGTCGTCGAGGTTGAGGACACCGTCGGCTGCCGCGGCCCGCAAAGGCGTGAACTCCGGCAACGGGCGCATGCCCACGAGTAGTCGTACGGGGGCCTGATCGGCGCGTTTGAGTCGGCTCAGCGGAAGCAGCAGCCTCGTCATGATTTCGACGCCGTCGAGGGCCTCGTCCAACGCGTCGAGAATGATCACAGGGGCGTTCGTCGTTGCCGCTGCCGCGTGCAACGCCGCCCTGGTCGCGTCTCCGACGATCTCGTGTGTCGGGGCCAGCTGCCTGCAGATCGACCGTGCGATGTGGTCCACGTTGCGCTGTCGGGCGTGAACGGCGGCCAGGTGGCGGTTCACGTAGGGCACTTTGTCGACGTGTTCCCATACCGCACGGGTGTGGTCGCTGAGGTCGGGATGTGCGGCGCAGACGAGGATGCCGAGAATCGCGGACTTGCCGACCCCGGGACTGCCGGTGAGGACCCGCAGCCCTGCGTCGTCGCGTCCGTCCACCCACCGGGAAAGGATCTTCATTTCGCGGGATCGTCCGCTGAAGTACCCAGCGTGTTGACCATCGCCGGCCGTGGGTGATCCTGACGCCCTCCCGACGAAGTGCCGGGCGTCCAGAGCCTCGTCGAGTTCGTCGAGGAACGGCATGACAGCAGCGTCGACAGCCGGCCGGGCAAGCCGTGGCGTATGCGCCAGGTTCGGGAAGAACGCCAGCTCGGGCGGTTCGCTGCTGATGTCGACCAGGGTCGCGGTGACCTGCTGTGCCATGGCTTTGGCGTCGGCGGCGAGAGCGTTGACGGCCCGGCGGACGGCACGGGCCACCGTGCCGATCGGCACATTGCGGTAGGAGCGGTCGATGTCGAGGTCACCGTCGGCCAGCCGTTGCAATGTCTGGGTGATGGCTTCGGTGAACCTGCCGTTGAACGCGCTCTGCCAGGGTCCGCAGGCGGCAATGACCCATGCGCGGTTGCCTCCGCCGGCGAACACCGGTTGCCAGTGCTGGCGGGCCGCAGTACCCGCGTGACAGATGTCAAGCAGGAAGAGTGTCATCGGGTTGCGGTCGGAGAAGTCAGTCACGTCGTGCAGCCAGCGATCGACGTCGGTGAGCAGGTGGTGTTCGCCGTCACCACCGACGACGTACAAGGCGCCGCTTTCGGTGACATGACCATGGCTGAGGACGTGGACGATGAGCACGTCGTCGGGACCGGCGTCGTCAATGGCCTTTGCGACGATCCCACCGAGGTCAGCGGCGGCCATACCCTCCGTGACGACACGGCAGGTGTAGCCGAGCCGCGTAAGCACTTCGGCCAGGGCTTGGGTGCGTTGCGGCGCGAACGGCATCGCCGGCCATGCGCCTGGCAGGCTCTCTTCGCCAGGCCTGCTTCGCGGCCCGAACAGCGGCACCCCGACACAGAGCGCGTGACGCGTACTCACCGGACGGCACCCGCCTGCGCTATCGCTTCTGCCGTGGCTGGTGATGCGAGATAGCGGCGGACCCGGTGGAAGTCGAAGACGCCGATGCTGGCATCCCGATGCGCGTCGACGTCGAACCGGCCGCCAAGCTGCACGGGGACGGCGATGAGGTCGCCCACATCCGCAATGTTGATCCACTTTCGTACGCCGAGGGGTCTGCGGGGCGTCGGGCAGATGTCGGGCAACAACCGCTCGAAGACCACGTGGGGCAGACCGAGCGGTGAACCGAGCGTGATGAGCGTGTCCACGCCAAGAGAATTATCCATGCAGAGCGTTTCGAACGTCACCACCGAGCCGAGTGAATGGGCTATGACGACCTGTGGCCGGTGTGCGGCGATGGTGGCGGCCACACGGTCACGGCAAGCTGCGCGCAAGGCTGGATCGCCCCCGAAGTAGGCGTGCACCTCGGTCAAGAATTGACCGACGAACCAGTCGACAGTATCGACGTTCAGGGCTGTCCTTTCAGCCATCCAGCTGACGATCTGCCGCACGGGCACGGTGAGCCGCCCGGCCGCGACCTCGGCCGGCATCCCGAGCGCAGTGGCCCAATGCTGGAGCATCTCCGCTTGCGCCTCGGACATCTGCCGGACTCCCCCACCCTGCGGAAGGTTGCGATTCAGCAGATCCGCATAGTAGGCGATCCGCATCCGCACCGCGGGACGGTCAAGCGCTGTGGACCAGGTCAGAGCGTGCTGTCGTTCTGCTTCGACGGCAGGAACACCGGGCAGGAAATTGCCGATGCCGTGAACTCCCACAACCCGCATCGCCAGATCGTAGCGACGGAAGTTGATCGCCATTGCGGGGGTCGTACGACCCCGGTTCGGAATTCCTGGCTCGATCATCATTCCCTGCATTGCGGCGACGCCGGGCTCGGCGAGCGCAATGAGTCGTGACGGGCCGCCATCAGTGGTGCCGACCGGTCAGACATAGCGCGTGATCTTCAGCTGGACCTCATAATGATAGGACGAGCCCAGGAAGCCCGCGTCGTGGTCGATCTTCCAGGTGAGAATCTCGGTCTCCTGGCCGCGAACCGGAATGTCGATGTCGTATTGACCGAGCTGGTCATCCGCATCGAAACTGCGGATCCCCTCGACGATCATCGCGATGTCGCCGGCGGCGCTGACGGCCTTTCCTCCGGTGCCGACTTTGCCATTGACCTTGGCCAGGCGGCCGCCGATGGCGGAGGTCAGTTGTGCCGTGTCGCTCCAATCCCGTCCGTCGCTGTCCTCGTCGTAGGCGACGGCGGAGATATGCACGGCTTCCACGCCGGCGGCGGGCCCGTCGAAGAATACTCGGCCCTGGTCGAAGTCGTGCCAGGCGCCGTCTTCGGCGATGTCGACGGGTGGGGCGACATTGCCCCACGCCGCTGCCGGCGCGAACTGCGTTTCGGGCAGGCTGGCACCGCCGACCACGTAGAACTCGTCGTGACCCAGATCCTCGGTGGCGGTGCTCATGACCTTCAACAGTTCCACGCGGATCTTCGCCGGCGGCGGGGAAGCCGGGGCGGCAGCCGCATTCTCGTCGTCCTCGCCGCCTGAGCAGGAGGCGATACCGACGCCGGCGGCGACAACGACGGCCACGCCGCCGATGATCAGTCCCAGAGGAATTCGCACACCTATCATGCTGCTCGATGAATGAGGGTGGCAATGTCCTCTGTTTCGCCACGCTAAAGCGGCCGGTCAGCACAGAAGTGTGCCGACTTCTCCGGCGCGCATACGGGCATTGTCTCCGACACGACAATTAGGCCGCGGCAAACGCCGGCGATGTGTCCCGCCGTCGACGGCTGGGATCGGAGCTGACTGCCGTCGTCAATGCGACGTAGTTGTGGGTCGGTCGCGGACCACTGTGGTCAGATTGCCGCGTGACCGATGACCACAGCATCAATATTGCCGCGACCTGCATAGGGACGCGTGCTCTCGGCCCAGGACGTCGCTCGGTGGTGTGGGTGCAGGGCTGTCCGTTCGACTGCGATGGATGCGTTTCTCCGGAGTGGATTCCGCAGCGGATCGCCCATCAGGTCACGACTTCCCGCCTGACGACGGAGCTACTGTCCGATTCGGAGGTCACCGGGCTCACCTTCTCGGGCGGCGAGCCGATGCTTCAGGCCGAAGCGCTGGCCGAGCTGGCACGGCATGCTCGGCGTGTGCGGGACATCGACATAATCTGCTATACGGGATTCACCCTCCAGCGGCTGCGACGGATGCCCGCACCAGGTGTCGCCGAGTTGCTGAATGAGGTCGATGTGCTGATCGACGGTGTATACGTGGCAGGCCTTGACGATGGCCGCGGACTGCGCGGAAGTTCGAATCAGCGCATTCACCACCTGTCCGACAGGCTCGCCGAACACGATTTCGAGACGAGCGCACGTTCGGTCGAACTGCGGATCTCATCGGGCGAATCACTGATGGTGGGTGTCCCCCCGTCGGGCCTGCTGTCCGCGTTGGATGCGATCGGCGGACCCGCGGGCGCGGTTCTGAGCGCGAATGGGGGCGACAGGTGAGCGGCCGCAAGCGCATCGTCCTGGACGAGTCGGCGTTCTTCGACGTCCGGCGGCAAGCGGAACTGCTCAGCGACGTACGGCGCAACGCGCCGCAGTACTATCAGGCGATCAGCGAGCAGGTCCAGCAGCAGCTGCGAGCGGCTGTCGAGGACGCTGACGCCCGGCTGGCCGCCGCCGACGAGGTCGCCGCCAACCTCAGTTCACTCACCAGGCAATTGGAACAGCGCACGAACGACGAGTTGCGCGGTGAATCCGTGGCCGATGACGGCCGCGCGGCTGAGCTCGTGCGGTTGCGCGAGGATCAGGCGGCGGTCACGGCGCGTCCCGAGGAGGCCGCTCGAGCTTGGCTCGCCGACGCCACCGCGATGAGTGAGCTGATCCGCACGACACTGCCGCACGAGCAGGTCCTGCCCGGTGAGCTCGATCGGCTGTCGGCCAGGCTGGCGATGGCGGTCCACGATGTGGAGCAGCGGCATTTCGCTTCGGCGATCAGCGTGGCGCAGAACGCCTACCTCGACCTGAGCGACGTCCGCCTCAAGATCGAAAATCTGGAGCGGGAACGCATTGCCGCGCAGGCCTCGGCACTGCGCGGACTCTACCTGGTCGAAGCGCTCGTCCGTGACAACAGGACCCACGTCGTCGAAGTCGCGGGCGTCGAAGGCGTGCCGATCTCGGCGACGATCGACGTGGACCACTGGACGCAGGGTGAGCTGGGTGATCTCGCCGAGACGGTTGCCGATCGGATTGCCGCGGTCGGCGCCGGGCACCATCCGATGACAGCCGCGGAACTGGTCCGGATCGCCGATCAGGACGTGCCCGCGCTGGAGAGCCGGCTTTCCGACGTCGTACAGCGTGCCGGACTGCGTGCGCTGGCGTCGCAGCTCCGAGTCAACTACGCCGACCTGGTGGCCCGCAGCCTCGAACGCCGTGCCGGGTACACGCTCGTCGACGGCGTTTACATGGGAGAGGACCTGCGGGGTGCGTACGTCGCCAAACTCCAGCACCCGGACGGCAGCGAGATCGTGGTCGATGTCACCCCGACTCCGGGTGACGACGCCAGTTGCGTGGTGCGGCTGCACTCCTTCGACAGCCACGCCACCGCCGACTACGTGCTGCGGCAGCGGGCCCAGGCCGTAGCAGCCGAGCTGCGGCATGAGGGTGTCCCCGTGGCCGATCTGCAATCCGAGGCACAGCGGGCCGACCCGGGCATGCGGGACTTGGAGGCGTTGCGGCAGGGCGCTGCTGGCACCCTCTCATCAGCGCGGGAGCTGCCTGGATCCGGGCCGGCCTCGGCCGGCCCGGCGCAGGTCCCCGGGCCGACGGCGTGACGGGGCGGGTGACGAGCGCCGTCGCGGCAGCGGGCGTCGAACGCCTGCCGCGCCTGCGGGCGTCCGGGGCGGATCCGCTGCTGGTGCTCTACGGCCCAGGTCTGGACGACATGTTCGCGGGGCACGACTTCGTGTTGCGCGGGATCCAGGAGTCGATGCTGGACCTGCTGCGGGCGGAAGGCTTCGAATGCGTCGTGTTCACCGGCGCGCGTGAGCCGATCTTCTTCCGCGACGACGCCTCTCGCGCCGCGTTCGGGCCCGCTGAGCGGGCCGAGCCGGGCCGCCGCAGCCGCATGCGGCCCGGGATGGCCGGCCCGTTCGGCGATCACGTGCTGCCCGCTGCGGCCCGGCCCGCCGGCACACCGCCCGCAGACCGCTCGACAGGCCTGTCCGACCCACACTGGATCATGCTGGTGGATCACGCGATGCGCAGGGTGAGTCCGCGCACGGCCGTGGTCGTGACCCACGCGGAGGAGCAGCTCACCTACCTCGAATCGGACCGTGATCTCGCCGGGGTCTTCGCCGAGTGGCTGGAGCCCGGCCGAGTGTCCGGCGCCAACGCCTGCATCCTCATGTTCCGGCAGGACAGCCTCGACGACATCCGCGAAGTCATCGGCACCCGTCGGCGGCTGCCCCGGCTGGAGCGGTTCCTGCGCGACTCGCAGCGCCGGCACGGCGCGCTCGCGGCCACCCGGGTCGGCCCGCCCGAGGAGGCGGAGATCCGCCGCCTGGTGGAAGTCTCCCGGCTGCGCGACGGGCTGCGGGTGGGCGACTGGACCGCGCTCGCGCAGACGGTGCGGGTCATGGCCGGTGCCGACGACATGCGGCTGCGCGACTGGAACCACTGCCTGCGCGTGCTGGCTGCCGAGGAGGTGCCGCTGAGCGTGCGGGAGCTCGCCGGCCGGGGCTGGGTGGCGGCAGCCGACGGCGACGGCCCGGGCGCATGGGCACGGCTGCAGGCGATGCCGGGCCTGCAGCCCGTCAAGGACCACATCGAAGGGTTGCGGGAGCTGGTGGCCTCACGACGGCAGCGGGCCGCGCGGGGCACCTTCCGGCGCGGCGAGGCCCCCTCGCTGCACATGGTGTTCCAAGGCAATCCGGGCACCGGCAAGACCACCGTCGCCCGCCTGATCGGCGAGATCTTCCGGGACCTGGGCCTGCTGCGCAAGGGCCATCTCGTGCAGACGACGTCCAAGGACCTCGTCGCGGGTTACCTCGGGCAGACCGCGGGTCGTACGAGCGAGGTGATCGACCGTGCGCTGGGCGGTGTCCTGTTCATCGACGAGGCCTATGACCTCACCGAGCAGGGCGAGTTCGCCGACCAGGCCGTCGCGCAACTGGTGGCCCGGATGGAGGACGAGCGCGGCGACCTGCTGGTCATCGCCGCCGGTTACCGGACGCGCATGTCGTCGTTCCTGGCGGCGAACGAAGGTCTGGCCAGCCGCTTCGGCAAGGTCGTCGACTTTCCGGACTTCACCGGGTCGCAGCTGCTGGCCATCGCCCTCGGCCTGCTGCGCGAACGCGGGCTGACGTGGGACGGCGCGTTCGAGGCCCGGCTCGGTGATGTGCTCGAAGGCATGTACGTCGCGCAGACCGAGGGCTTCGGCAACGCCCGTTCCGCCCGCCAGGCTGCCGACGACATCGAGACCGCGTGGGCCCGCCGGGTCGGCGCCAACGTGTCCGAGCCGACGTGTGACGTCGATATCCCCGCGGAACTCGCCGAATACGCGCCGACCGCCGCGCCGTCGCCGGAACTGGTGCTGGCCCGGTTCGACGACTACGTCGGCCTGGATTCGGCCCGCAAGGTTTTCACCGAACTCATCGGTCGGCTGCTGCTTTCCCAGCGCCGTGGCGCTGTCGGGGTGCCGGCGCCGCACCTGCTGTTTCTCGGGCCTCCCGGCACCGGCAAGACGACCGTGGCCCGGCTGTGCGGGGACCTGTTCCGATCGCTGGGGCTGCTGCGGCGGGGCCACGTCGTCGAAGTGACGCGGGCGGATCTCGTCGGGCAGCATGTGGGCGAATCCACGCAGCGCACGATGGCGGCGATTCAGCGTGCGGTCGACGGGGTCCTGTTCATCGACGAGGCGTACACGTTGTCCCGGGGCGCGGGATGGGACTACGGCCACGAAGTCATCGACGTGCTCGTCCCCGAGATGGAACGGCTGCGGGGCCGCCTGGTCGTCATCGCGGCGGGCTACGACGATCTCATGGAACAGTTCGTCGCCGACAATCCCGGCATGCGCAGCCGATTCACGGAGCGGGTCGCTTTTCCCGCGTACACGGTCGAGCAGTTGATCGAAATATTGCGCCGCATGGCGGCGGCCGCCGGTTGCACCGTGACGGATGCGGCGGCCGCGCGGGCCACCGTCTGTCTGGCGCGGGCGCAGCGCAGCCATCCCGACGGCTTCGGCAATGCGCGCGCGGTGCGTCGTCTGCTGGAACGGATGGAGGCCCGGATGTGGGCGCGGCTGCACGACGACGACGACCCGTTCACGTTCCTCGCCGACGACGTGCCCGATGATCTCGGCTGACGGCGACGCGGCCGGCTGCCCGGTCTGCCGGATGGTGAGCACGGCGGACGTCTGCCCGTATTGCGGCTGGACGCTGCGCACCCACTGGCGCGCCGGGCCTGCTTCGGCCGCCGCGCGACAACGGTTCACCGCCGAGCTCGCCGACGCCTGCGGTGACTTCGACCTGGACGCGGCGCTGCGGGCGGCGGGCCACCCCGGGCCGGTCGACGACGGCGTGTTCGCCGGTCTGCAGGCACATTTGCGCGGCGGCCCGGTCAGCGAAGCGCACCGCGCCGCACGGGTGCGGCTGATGCCCCTGCCCGCCGACACCCGCGACGAGTACGACACCGCGTCGCACATGATCGAGATCGACCAGGACGGGGTGTGCCTGTCCGAGGGCACCCGGACACAGGCGTCGACGTGGACGGAGCTGTTCCCGCAGCTGGCCTCCGACGAGGACATGCGCCGCTTCCAGCTGGCCGGAGGCATCGGGGTCTCCCCCACGGCCGGGCAGGACCTGCGTGCGGCCGTGGCAGCCGGTTTGGTCGGCTTCGAGGGCGGCCAGGGCGTGTTGCTGGTCTGCCACACCGCGGACTGGCTGGTGCCACGGCTGGCCCTCGAGGTTCTCACCGAGCGGTACCCGTCGTCTCGGGTGGTGCGTACCGGCCGAGGGCGTCGCCTGTCGTTGTCGATCACGACCGGTCGCCGGCTCACCGCCGCGGCCGTCACCGCCGGACTCGTCGCCGCCGGTGACGGAACCGGGCACGTCATGGCCTGGCAGTTGCCGGAGGGACGGCAGGTCGCCGACAGCCAAGGCGCCGACACCGCTCGGGTGACCGCGGTCGCCTGCTCGGGGCGCACGATCGTGACCGCGGACGCCGCCGGCGTGGTCCGCGCCGCCGGTCGGCAGATCGCCCAGCATCCCGGCTGGGTCGCGGCGGTGCGCGCGCACACCTCAGCGGTCGTGAGCGTCGGCGACGACGGCGAGGTCCGGGTGACGCCGTGGGATCCGGACGCCGTCGTGGCTCGCCGGATCGTGGTCGGGCGGCTTGCCGCGTCGGCACTGGCCGTCAGCGACGACGGCATGATCGCCGTCGGCGGTGACGACCAGACGCTCCGGCTGCATGACCTGCACACAGGCACGCAGGTCGGGGCGATGGTGACCAGCTCGCCGATCCGCAGCGTGGCATTCGGCCGGCAGGGCGCGGTCGTCGCCGCCGGATGCGCCGACGGCACGGTGCGCGTGTGGCGCACCGTCGGTCAGGACCTGGGCACCCTGCGCGGCCTGACCGGGGCGGTCACCGCCGTCGACGTGCCCGGCGTCGGCCAGGTCGTCGCCGGCGACAACCGCGGAACGATCGCGTGGTGGCCGGGGCGGCGCCTGGCCGAGCAGCCCGTGCTCGTCGGCAGCCATGAAGGCCCGGTACGTGCCGTCGGCATCGACGCCGACGGCCGGTTGATCAGCGTCGGCGGCGACGGGCTGATCCGGGCCTGGACGCTGCGGCAGCCGACGACGGGCTGAGCGAACGGATGCGAGACACGGAACCTGGAGGTGGGATGAGCGAGCCACAACCCAAGGCGATGGCACAGATCTTTCAGAACTGGCTGGACGAGGTGTACCCCCACGCTGACCCGCAGGGCCACCTGCCCCAGCACCTCGCGGCGCAAAAGGGCCAGGAGCTCATCGAATGGACTCTGCGCAAAGCGTTCGGCGAGGATCACGATCCGCGTGCCGAGCAGGCACGGCATCTGCTCGGTGCGGTGAACGGCGTCTTCACCGCGATGCGCCGTGCCCACGTCCCGCAGCTGTACGCCGAGGTGCGCCAGAGTGAGACGCAGGGCTTGCGGGAAAGACTCAACCCGATAAAGCCGCGCCAGTACGACAACGCCAACATCCGCGACCTCGTCGACATGCGCGCGTTCTTCGTCCAGCTGGCCGCCGCGTTCCACGCTCTCGACCGCCTGTTCGAGCTGGCCGTCGCGCCGCCGCCGAAGAGTGAACGGCTGCCCTGGGGCGAGGACGTGGAACTTCTGCGCATGTTCCAGGACCTGTTCAGCGCCGATGAAACCCTCGCCCACGTCAAGATCGGCGAGCTCAAGGCGAAGCTGCGCCGACACGGCATCACGGTCCAGGACTTCGACGGAACCAACCCCGGTCTGTTCGCCGTCGGGCCGCACCCCGACCCGGACCGGACAACGCCGGAGACGACCCGTCCGGCTGTGCTCGGCGGCACCGCCCAGGGAATCTTCATGTTCGGCGAAGCACTGGCACCTCGACGCGAACCCACCACACCGCAGGCAGCGGCACCCGGACCGGCCCGAGAGGAACTCTGATGAACGATCCGCTGGACACCCTCGTGGTGGGGTTCGACCTGGGGCACGGCGAAACGGCGCTGACCGTGGTCCAGGCGCGGGAGGAGGCCGCACCCCGCGCCCTGGCGCTGACCGGTGCCCAGGGCAAAGGCCGTCAGCACATCACCGCCGTCGCCGTGCACCCGACCAACGGCGTGCTCGTCGGCGAAAGCGCCATCAACGACCACGTCGCCCAGCTGTATCTGACTTTCAAGTCACCACGGTTCGACGACCCCGCGATGAGCGTGCCCACCCGGCTGTTCGTCGAGGCGATCGTCAACGACGTCACCACGAAGGGCTCGGTCCGCAAGGACGGCGCCCGCCGCTGGGTGTTCGGCGCGCCGTCGGGCTGGACCAAGGACGCGCTCAAGGAGTACGCCAGGCTGCTGGCCGTACCGGGGCTCGACGACCCGTCCACCATGATCGAAGTCGTGCCCGAATCCCGGGCCGCGTTGCTCTACGCCCGCGACTCCGGGGAGGTGCCCGTCCGAGCGGGGCAGCTGTCCGGGTCGGTGCTCATCGTCGACGTCGGGTCGTCGACCACCGACTTCACCAGCGTCGTCGGCCGCCGCATGGCGCCCAGCGACCTCGGCACCGCGCTCGGCGCAGCATTGATCGAGCAGACGATGCTCACCCGCGCCATCGCCACCAGCCCTCAGCGCGAGCAGATCGAGGACGCTTTACAGGAAAGCCCGTTCCAGCGGCTTCGGCTGGAGGTGTTCTGCCGCCGGATCAAGGAGGAGTTCTTCCTCATCGATCCCGCCGACCTGGCCAACCCCAGCTCGGTGATCATCAAGACGTACAAGCTGGTGACCCGGACGGGTCCGATCTACTTCCAGGTCGAAGTCGACGTCGAGGAGATGACCGCCATCCTGTCCACGCCGCTGGCACAGCTCGGGGGGCGCACCTGGCCGCAGGCCTTCCGGCAGGACCTCGAGTCCGTCGCCGCCGGACTGTCCCGCCCGCCGGACTCGGTGCTGCTCACCGGCGGCGCCTCCCGGATGACGTTCGTCCAGGACATCACCAGGACCGTATTCGGCGCGGACGCCGTGCTGCTGGGGTCGGAGCCGGAGGTGGCCATCGCGCGTGGGCTGGCCCTGGCGGGCCGCATCGGTGTCCGCGCCGGCGGATTCCGGTCGGACATCACCAGCCTCACGACGGGCCAGGCGATCAGCGCCCTGGTCGCCGACCGGCTGCCCGACCTCGCCCAGCGGCTGGGCGCCGGACTCACCGAGGGGATGACAGAGAACTACGTCATCCCGGCGTTCAAACGGTGGCGCGCCGGAGGGATCACCACATTGCGCGACATGGCCGCCGAGGTCGCCGACCAGATGCGGGCCGAGATCACCAAACCGAACAACCCGAAGATCGCCTCGATCATCGCCGCGTGGCAGGACGAGCTGCAGCCGGACCTGGAGGCGCTCACCCGGCCCATCTGCAACCGCTGGCGAATCCCGCCGGCGGCGATGGCCCTGCCCCGGCACGCCGCCAGCGCCGGAGCCAGCGTCGACCTCACCCCGGACATCACCCCCGGCACGGCTGCGCTCGGCACGATGGCCACCGCGATCAACACCGTCGTGCTCGGCATCCTCGGGGCGTGGCTGATCGGCAGCACCAGCGCGATCGTGCTCGCGATGGGCCCGGTCGGGGCGGCCGTCGCGTTCATCGCCGCACTGATCGCCCTGGTCGTGGGCCGCGAGACGGCGCTGGAGAAGGCGCAGACGGCGAACCTGCCGATGACGCTGCGCCAGCTGGGCAGCGAGGCCACGCTGGTGCAGAAGCTGAGGGCGGCCGCGCCGACCGAGGAGAAGAGGCTGGCGGTGCGCCTGGCCAACGAGTTCCTCGAGGCTGAGGGGCCGCGGCTGGCGGGTCAGATCGCGACGAGCCTCGCCACCCGCCTGGAAGCGCAGGCCCGTGAGGCGGAACTCCTGATCAGCTGACGGCCCCGGGCCTGTGCGCGGCAGCCGGTCACGGCGTCCACGCCCGGGCCTGGGCCTGCTGATGCTGCCGGGCCGCGGCCTGGCCGAGGTGCCCGCCGAGCGCGGCGTCCACCTCGGCCAGCCGGTCGCGCACCTCGTTCAGGATCGCCAGCAGGCGGGTCAAGGACTCGCCCTCCGCACCCGGGGCATGCGGCAGGAGTGCGGCGGCGACCGCCCGATCGGCCTCCGCGTGCAGGCGTAGTGCGGCCAGGGTCTGGTCTCGCTCGGCGGCCAGGGCGGCATGTCTGGCCGTGGCCGCGTCGAGGTCGACGCGAGCGTTTCCCACTTCGTTTTCGAGGACGGCCAGACGGGCCTGCGCGTCAGCCGCCTGCGCCAGTGTCGCGCGCGCGGGTTCGGTCAGCACCGCGAGGCGCTGCGTCGACAGCCGCAGCAGGTCGGCCGTCGCCGTCGTCAGGCCCTCATCGACGGCACCGGCCACCTGCTCCAACACCGCCAGTCGCTCATCGACCACGGCGCGCTGCCCGCTCACCTCGTCCAAGGCGCCGACGAGCCGTTCCAGCCGCCGCAGCCGGCGTATGCGCTCCAGCAGCTCGGCGTGCTCCCCCGCGCGGACCCGCAGTTCCTGTTCGGACTCGCGCAGCTCATCGAAGGTGACACGCGCTGCGGCGACCTTGTCGGCGAGGTCCCTGACCGACGCCGCACGCTGGTCGACATACTCGTCGACGGCGCGCCCCGCGGACGCCTCGGTGAGCACGTCCGGGACGCGGGCAAGCGCGAGGACTGCGCCGCTGAGGGCCGCGTCGAGTCCGATGACCGCCTCGATCGCCGACAGCGGCCCTTCTCCTCGCGCGGTGCGCTCCACGGTGTGCTGCGCCAACTCGAATGCGAGCCGGAGTATCCGCAGCGCCGCGTCGGGCGCGTCGTCGGCGAGCGCCACCGTCATCTCAGCGCGCAGCTTCTCCGTCATCGAGCGCCTCCGGACGTGATGTCGAGGGATACCAGCACCGGCTCGCCGCGTGGAGACGGGCGCAGTATCAGCAGTCCCGGTCCGTGGTGTGAGGGCCAGAAACCGAACTGGTACAGGCCCGCGGGCACGGTTGACAGCGGCAAGGGCTGCCCGCGCCAGAGCAACGGCAGTTCGTCGCCGGGGCGGACCTCCACCGTGAGTGGGCCCTGCTGCGACAGCACCCACCCGGCCAGCGGTCGGCCCTGCTGCGCCAACGAGATCGTCTCGTCGACCAGCTGCCCGGCCAGCACGCGGTGGGCAGGCAGGGCCAGCGTCGCCGGTGAGGTGTCGGCCACGCGGACGCGGCCCTCGGCGATCGCCAGTGCGCCTTCGCACACCACGTCATCAGGCAGCGCCAGCGCGGCGGGGACGCCGAGCAGCGCGGCCACCGCGTCGAGAGCGTGGCCGTCGATGGGAGGGCCGAGGATGAGTGCCGGACCTGTCGCGCGGAGCCCGGCGATGGCCGCGCACACCGGCGCGAACCCGTCCAGCAGGTCACCGGCCACGACACGGCCGTACAGCACAGTCGTCCGGTAGCGCGACAGCTGTGCGGCGGCGGGGATCACAACCGCTGCCCGCCGCTGCTCGGCCGGTGTGGCCTGGCCGAGGACGGCCGCCAGATCCTCGACCGTGGCGTCGACGACCTCGGCTCCCAGCACGGTGACGGTGTCGGCTTCGCGCCTGCAGATCACGACGCTGACGGTGGTGGAAGCGATGTCGCAGACCGCGTACTGGCCATCGGGCGTGGTCGTGGCGCCGGCGACGGCGGCTTGTGCCCGCCCGACGGTCCGCTGCACCAGTGCGGCCCACTCATGCTCGAGCGCGCGGCGAGCGGCCTCTCCGCGCCGGGCACCGGCCAGGTCACCGGCCAGCCACGCGTCGGGCACGGCGGCGACCATGACAGACAGCTCGGTGTCGGCGCGGGCCGGGCCGCTGGTCGTGCTGACCGCGCCGGTCGCGTCGCGTGTCGCGGTCCGCACCGGCTGCGAACCGAGGTCCACCCCGACGTGCACGGCCACCGTCCTCGTGATTGCGTTGCGGCAGACGCCGAGCGTATCGAGGAAAGCGCGCGGCCGCGCACTTCGTCTCGGTCGAACGTTGTCGGCTTTCAGCCAGCCGCGAAGGCTGCGTCTTCGCTAGTCTTCAGGAATCCTCCACTCTCGACAGTAGGTGACTGCGTGGCAGATCTCGTCCGGTTCCGGTCCGCCGCAGGCTCGTCGCTGATCGTCGAGGTCGGTGACCTGCCGACCGGTATGAAGCGCGTCTCGGCCCGAGACGCCAACGGCATCGTCGAGGCCGGCCAGCGACTCGAGCAGGCGATCGACTCGCTGCGGCCTTCGCTGGAAACGCTCGTGGACACCATCGCCGGAATGGCGCCGACGTCGCACGAGATCGAGTTCGGTCTCAAGCTGTCCGGCGAGGTCGGCGCCGTGGTCGCCAAGTCGACCGCGGAGTGCCACTTCGTCGTGCGCCTGCACTGGAACGGCGACGCGCGGCCGCGGCAATGACCCCGGCCGCGCTCGGCTCCGCGACACCCATGCGCCCCGGCTGGCTGGTGCGCATCCGGCGCACCGAGGACGGGCCGGTGGTCGGTGCGGGTTTCCTCGTCACCGATCGGCACATCGCGACGTGCGCGCACGTGGTGACCGACATCCGCGGCGCGGAACCACCCGAGCCGGTCTGGGTCGAATTCCAGTACACGAGCGCGCATGCCCCGATCGCGGCGCGGATCACCGATGGCGGGTGGCATCCGGAGGATCCGACGTATCCGGCGCTGGGCGACGTGGCGATCCTGTCACTGGACGGCGAGCTGCCGGAAGGTGCCGCGGCGGCTCCGCTGCGTCCGGCCGACTCGGTCGCCGGTCATCGCGCGGTCGCGATCGGATATCCACAGGACCATCCGACCGACCCGGTCCCGGCGCTGCTCACCATCGCCGGGGCCGGTGAGGCGGAGTGGCTGGCCCTGCAGTCCCGCAGCGTCGTCGGGCAGGGTATCGACGAGGGCTTCTCCGGCAGTCCCGTGTGGGACGAAGACCTCGAAGGCGTGATCGGCATGACGGTCACCAAGGACGAGGCGAGGGTGGACCGGAGGACCGCGTTCGCGATTCCCACCGACGTGCTCGCCCGGTACTGGCCGCCGCTGCGGCGACATGTGGTGCCGACGCTGACCGGCCACGATCGCGACCGGCTGGAGAGCCTGCTGCAGATCTCGCTGCGCCCTGACGGCTGGCTGCCCCGAGTGGCCGACGTCAGGATGTACGACATCGGCGTCCAACGACACGGGCCTGATGCCGCGTACGTGCCACGGCCCGAAGTCGACAGCCGCATCCTGGCCGCGCTGGAAGAGCAGCAGTTCGTGCTGCTGGTCGGCGGCAGCGGAGTCGGCAAGTCCCGAACGATGATCGAGATGCTGCGTGCGTCCATGGGTGATGCGCGCCTGATCGTGCCCTTGTCGGAGTCCGACAGCCTCGCCGAAGTCGTTCGGCTCGCGCTCGGCCACGGCAGCGGGCCCGCCGTGGTCTGGCTCGACGAACTGAACCAGTATCTGGGGCGGGGCGGGCTCAACGTGAAGACCCTGGGCAAACTCGCCGCGCATGATCCGCCTGTCACGGTCGTGGCCACCATGGACGCCGACGTCTACGGCGACATCCAGGCCAAGGCCGGCACCATCCGCAGCTACGCCCGCGGTGTCCTCAGCCAGGTTCACCCGATCGTGCTCACCGAGCGCCTGGAGCAGCAGGAACGCGCTGCCGACGAACTGGCCCGGCGCTTCGCTTCCCTGCAGCGGCAAGGCGGTCCGACGTGGGCCCTGGTGCGGGCCGCCGCCGACTGGAACCGCGTCGGCCTACGCGGGCCCGTCCCCGACCACGCGCTGCGAACCCTGTTCGAGGCGTACCTTCCCGCATCCGAACGCCGCGAAGCGGTGTGGGCTGCCGCGGTGGCCGAGGCGTGCCAGACCGGCTCCGGAGCCGCGCTGCTGCAGGACGTGGGGCCGCACGCATACCAGGTCCACAGTCACGTGCGGGCGATGGTCGACGGCGGTGACGGCGCACAGGCCGCGCCCATCCCACCGCAGGCCTGGCAGCACGCCCTGGACGTGGCCACGTCGTCGGACCTGCTCGGCGTCGCCTACGCCGCAGCATCACGAGACGAAGGCCCGATCGCCCGCCGGGCGGCAGCGAAGGTACGCGCCCAGGGGCCGGCCGACCCCGCCGCAGCGGCCTGGGCCACCCTGTTCCTGGCCGAGCTGGACTTCGCCGACGACGATCTGCCGTCGGCCAGCGCACTGTTCGAGCAGGCCCTGACCTCGCCGGTCGCCGACGTCGCCGAACTCGCGCGCCTGGACTTCGGGCTGACCCTGCTCCGACTCGGCGATGAGGCCCGCGCCGAGTCGTTGCTGCGTGACGCGCTGCTGACCGACGACGCGTCGGTCGCCTCCGTCGCCGGGGCGCACCTGGCACACCTCAAGATCTCCAGCCCGCAGACGCAGCGCGCCATGCTGTCGCACGACCGCGGCGAACAGCCCCTGTCCGACGACCGTCCCCATGAACTCGTCCGCGGCACCGTGGAACGACGCCAGCACGACCTGATGCGGCCCATGGCCCAGGCGATGCTCGGCGGGATCCTGCTCAAAAAGGGTGAACTGGACGATGCCCGACGCCTGCTGGAGCAGTCACTCGCCTCGGGCGTCTCCGAGATCGTGCCCCTCGCCCAGGCCAACCTCGGCACCCTGATGTGCTACGCCGACGAGACAGCCGAAGGCCGCCGGCTGCTGGAACTCGCCTACCACAGCGACGACGCCGAAGCCGTCGCTCTGGCCAGAGTCAACCTCGCCTGGTTCCTCGGGCAGGCCGGCGACACCGATCGGGCCTCCGAACTGCTGTCCGAAGCCGCCGAAGCGGAACACCCGGAGCAGTCGCCCCGCGCAGCCGACCTCCTGGGCGACCTGCTGGCAGCCAACGGCGACCTGCCCAACGCTCGTGCCGCCTACGAACACGCGATCCGGTCGGGCCACCGAGACTGGGCACCGATCGCGATGATCGACCTGGCCGCTCTCAACGCCCGCCACGGCGACACCGCTCACGCCGTCGACCTGCTTCGCCAGGTAGGCGAACTCAGACACGAGCAACTGTCCCCCCGAGCCGTCTACATCCTCGGCGAACTGCTCGCCAACGACGGCCAACTCGACGCCGCGAAGGCGGCCTACCAAGAGGTCATCGATTCACCGCATCCGGAATACTCCGGGCTGGCCCGCATCGCGCTGGCGATCCTGCAGATCGAAGACGATGCCGGCCTGACCGAGACACTGCTGACCGAGGCCACGCAGACGGCGGACCGGCAGGTCGCGGCGATGGCCGAGCTCATGCTCGCGCTGCTGTACGCCGAGGACGATCGCGAGGAGCAGGCGCAGACGATCTTCGCCCGGCTGACGGCCGACGGCGACCACGAGGTGGCCCTCCTGGCCATCTTCGTCCAGGCCGCCCTGGCCATGTGGCGCGACGACCTGGACGAGGCCGAACGCCATCTCGTCCGCCTCGTCGAAGACCCCCGAGCTGCCGACACGGGCCTCGACCGGGCCGCGGGCATAGACCTCGCCACGCTGCAACTGGCTCAAGGCGACACCGACAAGGCCATCGAAACGCTCCAACTCTGCTTCGACGCGACGCATTCGGAATACCTCGTCGACCTCCTGCTCGACCGAGGCGTCGAACTCACCGCCGCGGACCGCGCCCTGGACGCCCTGCCGTTCCTGCGGGCGGCCGCCGACGCGGCCGACGCCGACATCGCCCTGCTCGCCACGGTCCGCACCCACCTCGGTATCGCCCTGCTCGCCGTGGGTGAACTCGACGACGCTCGCGTCGAGCTCGAATACGCCTACCGGCATGCAGACGAAGCGGCCAAAGCGCTCAGCGGCCGCTACTTCGGCAGCGTGTTGCTGCGGCTCGACCTGCCCGAGCAGGCCCGGCCGATCCTGACCGAGGTCGCCGTCGGCGACTCCAGCTCCAAAGCCGAAGCCGCGTTGCTGCTGGGACGACTCGCCCGTGCCGAGAAACACGACACCGAGGCCGAAGCCTGGCTCACGCAGGCGCGTGACGCCTCACGCGGCGGTGACCCCGACGTGTACGCCAACGCCGGCCTTCTGCTGGGCGAGATGTACGTCCGCGCCGGAAAACCTGCCGAAGGGCTGCGGATACTCTCCGAACTCGCCGCCGGTGCCGGAACGAGCCGCGTCCGGGCGCTGGACATCCTCGGCACCATCGGCGAAGCCACGACACCTCGGCAACTCGAAGCCGGTCCGCGGCAGACCGGGCCCGCCCTGCCACCGCTGTCACTCACGCTGAGCACGCTCCTCGGTGAGATCGCCTCGGCCGAAGGCGACGCCGACGAGGCAGTCCACTGGTTCACCCTCGCCGCGCGCAGCGATGATGTACGCCTTCGCGCTCGTGCTCAAGCCGGTCTCGCCGTCGTGGCGCAGGAACGATCCGACGCCGTCCCCAGCGGCGTGTAGCACCGGCCGAGGTCGAGCATCGCCGACCGCGCTGCCGCAGGATCAGACGGTTGCCGGCGACTCGGCGGCCGGCAGCACATCGTGCAGGTGGCGGCGGGAGCTGACGCCGAGTTTGGTGAACACGTTGCCCAGATGCCACTCGACGGTGCGAGGGCTGATGAACAGCTGGGCGGCGATCTCGGGGTTGGTGTGCCCGTCGCGCGCGAGCCGGGCGATCTCCGCCTCCTGGCCGGTCAGCGCCGCGAGCGGGCTGACGCTGCGCTTGCGTACGGTCTCCCCGGTCGCGGTCAGCTCCCGGCGAGCCCGGTCGGCGAACCCGGCGGCGCCGGCCCGCGTGAACGCCTCGTAAGCGGTGCGCAGCTGCATCCGGCTCTCCTGCCGGCGCTGGTGTCGGCGCAGCCATTCGCCGTAGAGCAGGTGCGCACGCGCCAACTGGATGCTGATCCGGGTGTGTCCGAGTTGCTCGATCGACTCCCGGAACAGCGCGTCGGCAGCCGTGCCGTCGGCGAGCACGGCCCGGCAGCGGGCCTCGATGCCCGCGGCCCATGCGGTCGCGCTGGTGCGGGTGCGAGGCGTCAGCCTTTCCAGCGCCTGCTGGGCGGTGTCGCGCTGCCCGGCGCGGGCGGCCACCTCGACGAGTTCGCTCAACGCCCAACCGAAGATGCCCATGTCCTCGTGCTCACAGGCGCGCAAGGCGGCGGCCAGCGCGGTTTCGTAGCGGCCGAGCCCGTTGTAGAGGACGGCGCTCGCGTAATCGGCGATGGCCAGGGCACGTCCTTCACCGCGGGCGAGGACGTCCTGGATGCCGTGGTCGATCGTGTCGAGAACCTGCTGCTCGGCCGCCTGCCAGGCGTGCAGGAGCAGGGAGGTGTAGAGCAGCGGGGTGCTGCCGGTCGCATGCGAGACGGCGGCGGCTTCGTCGATCAGCATGGCGGCGGTGTCGAGTTCGCCGGCGTGGACGCGGTAGCACGCCTGGTGGGTCAGCGCCAGCGGCAGGACCGACAGCGCGCCTGCCCGCCGCGCCAGGTCGGTGGCCCCGGTGGCCAGATCGTGCCAGGCGTCGTCGTCCCACACCTCGGGGGCGAGTGGTTCGGGGGTCAGCGGCGACGACAGCAGCAGCCAGCCCGCCGGGTCACCGCCGTGTTCGGAGGACTGCTCGCGGCGCGCGGCCTGCAGGGCGTGCCGGATGGCGTCGGCACTGGCACTGTGGCCGTCGAGGATCCAGCCGGTGACGGCCTCGAGCAGCATGTCGGTGACCCGGTTCGGCTGGGGTGCGGCCGGGCAGGCACGCGCGGCACGGGCGACCTCGGGTGCGCCGCGGCCGAGGCGTCCGGCGAAGATCGCCGCTCCGGCGGCCTCCAGCAGCGTGTCGCGGGCCAGGGCGGTGTCCAGCGGCTTCAGGCGGGTCGCGGCGCTCAGCAGCCGCCGGGCGGTGTCAGCGCTGCGGATCTGCGTGTGCACCAGCCGCGCCCGCAGCCGCTCGAGTTTGGCGCGCTGCAGGTCGTCGAGCGGGCCGGCCTCGGCTTCGGCGAGCAGGTGGTGAGCCTGGTCGAGGGCGCCGAGGTCGAAAGCGGCCTTGGCGGCGGCCAGGGCACGGACGGTGCGGCGGGCGGGGTCGGGGGTCAGCTCGGTGGCCCAGCGCAGGAAGGCGGCGGTCGCGGCGGCTCCGCCACGGCGCAGGGCCCGGTCGGCCGACTGTTCGAGGGCTTCGGCGATGCGTTCGTCGGGTTGGACGGCGGCGCGGGCGCGGTGGAAGGCACGGCGGTCGGGGGCGAGATCGGGGTCGGTGGCCTCGGCCAGGGCCTGGTGCGCGGCGCGCCGGTCGGCGATCGACGCGCTGCGGTAGATCGCGGAGCGGACGATCGGGTGGCGGAACTGTGCTCGCTGACCGAATTCGATCAGTCCGACCGCTTCGGCGGGCGCCGCCGCGGCGGCGGGGATGGCCTGCAGGTGCGCGGCTCGCCAGACCAGCTGGGTGTCTCCGGTCGGGTCGGCTGCCGCGGTGAGCAGGAGCCGCTGGGTGTCGGCGGGCAGCGTGTGGACTTCGCGGGCGAAGCAGCGTTCCAGGTCGGATTCGGTGGAGCGGCCCTCGGGCAGCCAGAATCCGCCTGCCAGGTCGGCGGCGGACAGGGCGTGGGGCATCTGCAGCAGCGCCAGCGGGTTGCCGTGGGCTTCGGCCACGACCCGGTCGCGGACCTGCGGGTCCAGCGGCATGCGCAGAGTGGCGGCCAGCAGGCTGCGCGCGTCGGCGTCACTGAGTCCCGGCACGCGCAGGTCGGCGAGGCCGGGTAGTGGGCGCGGGTTCGCAGGCTCGCGTACCGCGAAGAGCATCGCTACTCTTTCGGCCTTCAGTCGCCGGGCCACGAAGGCCAGCACCTGCAGCGACGCGTCGTCGACCCACTGGGCGTCATCGATCAGCCAGGCCAGCGGCTCGTCGGCGGCCCCGGCCAGCAGGCCGAGGGCGGCCAGGCCGACCATGAACCGGTCGGGCGTGTCGCCGGCCTGCAACCCGAAGGCGACCGACAGCGCCTCTCGTTGCGGGACGGGCAGGTGGGACAGGTGCTGCAGCAGTGGTACGCACAGGTGGTGCAGCGCCGCGTAGGGCAGTTCCATCTCGGATTCGACACCGCAGACGGTGGCGAGCTGGAATCCGCGGGCCTGGCTCGCGGCGTGGTCGAGCAGGGCGGTCTTGCCGATGCCTGCCTCGCCGCGGATGACGAGCACCGCGCTGGTGCCGGTGCGGGCGTCGGCGAGCGCGCGCTTGATGGTGGCCGTCTCGTGACGGCGGCCTTTCAATTCGACCTGGGTGGTCGTGGACACGCCCATGCGACGACCCTTTCCGACCTTTATCACCTGAAAATTGGCGATTATGGCCATCGTACCGAGCTGAGGCCGACGTCACAGCACACCGGGCCCCACCTGGGCCGGACATCACGCCCATCCGAGCAGTAGCAGGCACAAGGCGCGACCGCTGCCGGCGGCCCGGGGGCGAAACCCCGGGGGTTGCCCGGGGCGACCGGTCCCGGATACGGCGACCGTGGACAGGCCGGTCGACCGCCGACGGCACCGATGAGCCCGCCGGGCCCTGCAACGGAGCGTGACTGACATGAGCTTGCCCAAGATCGGAATCGACCGCGCCCTTCGCTACACGACGCGGATCGACCACACGGTTGAGTCCGCCCTCGGCGTGGACGAGGGCGGCGGCCTCGTCACACCGGGGCTCTCCGGCCGACATACGGCCGCGCACCCGTCACGCCGGCACACCATGTACGACCAACTCACCGGGTTGCCCAACCGCGTCATGTTCAAGCACGCCATGTACGCCGCCATGTCCGCGACGGCGGCGCAGCGCCCGATCGGGTTGTGCCACCTGGACCTCGACGGTTTCACCACCATCAACCAGACGCACGGCTACGACGCCGGGGACCTGCTGCTGCAGACGATCGCGCAGCGGCTGTCGGCCGTGCTGTGCGAGGGCTGCCTGGTGGCCCGCACCGGCAGCGACCAGTTCACCGTCCTGGTGTCGGCGTCGGCGCACGTCACCGACATCACCCGGGTCGCCGAGGCCATCCAGCAGGCGGTACGCCGGCCGCTGGAGTTGGACGGACGGCAGATCAGCGTCACGGCCTGCATCGGCATGGCAACCCCGCCGCCAGCCGGTTCCGCCGTCGGTTCCCTGCTCAGCGCCGCCGAGTCCGCGCTCGCGCTGGCCCGGGCCGCGGGCCACGACCAGCGCCGCCTGTTCGACGCCGACCAGCACGCCCACCGCCTGGCCTGCCACGAGACCGCCCACCAGCTGCGGCTGGCCCTGCAGCGCGGCGAGCTGTTCCTGGAGTACCAGCCGATCGTCGAGGCCGGCAGCAGAGACCTCTACGGCGTCGAAGCTCTGGTCCGCTGGCGGCACCCGCAGCGCGGCGTGCTCGGCCCGGCGGAGTTCATCCCGGTCGCCGAACAGACCGGGCTGATCAACGACGTCGGACGGTTCGTGCTGCGTACCGCCTGCGCGCAGGCCAGGCAGTGGCTGGCCCGACATCCGGGCCGCCGGCTGGTGATGAGCGTCAACGTCGCGCCGCCGCAGGCCGACGATCCGGAGTTCGCCGGATACGTGGCCGAGCTGCTGTCGCACTGCGGCATCGACCCGGACCTGCTCCAGCTGGAGATCACCGAAAGCAGCATGCTGTCGACGTCCGGGCAGGTCACCGAGACCATCCGAACCCTGGCAGGTCTCGGGGTGCGGGTCGCGATCGACGACTTCGGCACCGGCTACGCGAACCTGGCCAACCTGCGGTCGCTGCCGGTGCACACCCTGAAACTCGCACGGCAGTTCGTCACGGCGTTCGCCGGGGACGGCGGATCGGTCGACGCTGCGATGGTCGACGCCATCGTGCGTTTGGCGCGCGGGCTCGGCCTAGGCGTGATCGCCGAAGGCGTGGAGACACCAGAGCAGGCCGACACCGTGCGGCGACTGGGCTGCGACCTCATCCAGGGATTCCTCTACGGAAAGCCGCAGTCGCCCCAGGCGATCGACGACAGGCTGGCAACCGTGGCCCCATCGGCCGTGAGCTGACGCGGCGTGTCTCAACGGACCCTCGCGACCAGGGAAGGAAAGCAATGAAGATCGTCATCTTCGGAGGTACGGGCCGGATCGGAACCCGCCTGGCCCGGGTGCTGCGACTCCGCGGCCACCACGTGGTGCCGGCCTCGCCCAGCACCGGCGTCGACACCGTCGCCGGCAACGGCCTGGCCGACACGGTCACCCGAGCCGACGTCGTCGTCGACGTCACCGACACGCCGTCGTTCGCCGCCCACTCGGCGATGGACTTCTTCCTCACCTCCACCCGCAACATCCTGTCCGCGGCCGTGGCGGCGCGGGTGCGCCACCACGTGGTGCTGTCTGTCGTCGGCGCCGACCGCATGCCCGCCAGCGGCTACATGCGCGCCAAGGCCGCCCAGGAGAAGATCGTCGGGTACGGCCTGGTGCCCTACACCGTCGTGCGCGCCACCCAGACCTTCGAGTTCATCGACGCCAACACCGCCACCTGCGACGATCACCGTCCACTGTGCCTGTCACCGGTGCTCATGCAACCGATGGCCGCCGAGGACGCGGCCACCGTGCTCGCCGACGTCGCCGAGACCGAACCCTTCGGCGGCCGCGTCGACATCGCCGGGCCGGACCGGCTGCGCCAGGACGACCTGGTCCGCACGCTGCTGGCTGCGCACCACGACGACCGCGACGTCGTGACCGCGCCGGCGGCGTACTTCCACGGCGCCTCGGTCGACGACACGACGCTCGTGCCCGCCCGGCCGTGGCGCCTGGGCATCACCGATCTCACGGCCTGGCTGACCGCTCATGCTGCCACCCGACCACTGGCCGCAAGGCGCCCAGCGGACCTCCCGGGCTGAGCCTTGCACACCCAGCCGAAACGCCTGGGTATGCGAAGGCTCAGTGCTGACGACGGCCGTGGTCGACCGGGAGGCGGGCCAGGGCGTGGGCACGGGTGGCGACTTCGTCGCGGGACACGCTTCCCTGCTCGTCCAGCACGTCTTCGAGCGCGGCGAGCCAGTGGTCGTAGTAGCTCCACGGCTGGTCCTGTTCGGCCGCGTTCTCCCATGCGCCGATGCGGGCGATGAGCGCGGCCTGGAACCGGTTCCAGGTGAAGACGCCTGCGTCGTGGAGGGTCACGGCCATGCCGAAAGCGCGACTCTGCCAGGGTTCGGCGAACAGGAGTTCTCCGTTGGCGCGGGGCGGGGCGGCGATCCCGTCGAGGTCGAGTGGTGCGGTCACGGCGCTGCCACCTTCGCGACGCCGACCATGGTGTCGCGGGTGATCAGCGGGACGAGTTCCTGCTCTGTCAGGTGCTCGGTGCCGGCGGGCCGCTCGGGAAGGACCAGCCAGCGCACCTCGCTCGTGGAGTCACGGACGGTGATCTGAACGTCGTCGTCGAGTTCGAGACCCATCTCGGCGAGCACGGCGCGGGGTTCTTTGACCATACGGGCGCGGTATGCGGGGTCCTTGTACCAACTCGGCGGCAGGCCCAGTACGGGCCACGGATAGCAGGAGCACAGGGTGCACACCACGACGTTGTGGATGGCGGGGGTGTTCTCTACGACGACGATGTGTTCGCCTTGCGGGCCCCCGAAGCCGAGCTCGTTGATGGCCGCGGTGCCGTCGGTCAGGAGCCGTGCGCGATAGTCGGGGTCGGTCCAGGCCCTGGCGATGACCTTGGCACCGTTGCGCGGGCCCACGTTGGTCTCGTAATCGGCGATGAACGCGTCCACGACCCTGGGATCGACCAGGCCCCGTTCGGTGAGCAGTTGTTCGAGTGCTGCGGTGCGCAGAGCTGCGGACGCGCCGCGGTCTGCCCCGTCGGCGGTCGTCATTGGCTGGTCTCCAGGTAGTCCTCGAACAGTTCCACGGTGACGGCGAAGCGCTCGGCGTCCTGGCCCCACAGCTCGTGCGATGCGAAGCGTACGGAGTAGACGTGCTGAGGGTGCTCGCCCAGGAAGTGTGCGTGGGTGTCGGGGAAGACGGCGGCGGGCTGGACGACCTCGACGATGCCGGCATGTCCCCGGACGTAGCCGGGCAGGCGGGTGTGCCCGGGGGGTGAGATGTCCTTGGCGCGGACGCGCTGGCCGACCGTGAATGCGGGAGCGGCGTCGACGGTGCGCAGCGAGCCGGGTCCGGCCGGCCAGGCGGGCAGGTCCCCGCCCGACGGGTTCGGAGCTGCGGTGACGGGTGTCTCGAGCAGGTCGCGGACTCGAGCCTCGAGCTCTCCGGGGGCGAGCACGGCGCCCTCGACGAGCATCAGTTCGGCGGCGTTGAGCCAGCGGCCGAAGTAGCCCTGCTGAAGGTAGTCGGCCGGGTCCAGACGTTCCAGCGCGTGCCGGAAGGCGTCCAGGTTCCGGCCGGACAGTCGGACGGCCAGGATTGTCAGCGCGGTGGCCCGGCCTTGCCAGGGCTCGGCGAAGACCGGTTCATCGGCTCTCGGCGGGTGCACAGGCCCCCATCCTGAGGTGCCCCCCATGTCGGCGATGCCATCCACGACGCGGCCCCCGAATATCTACATAACGGACCAGACACCCGAATCGTATGCCACGTGGGACGTCACAGCCGCCCAGGTACCGCTCAGCAGCACCGCGTACAGCGCCCGTGGGAGCCGGCCTTCCCCGCCGAGCCCTGGCGTTCAGCCCCTGATCTTGTCCACCTGAGCCAGTGCCTGCTGCCGTACGACCTCAGGCAGGGGTGCGAAGTTCACGTCGTCGGCGATGGCCTGGCCGTCATTGAGCAGGTGGGTCAGGAAGCGCTTGGCGAGATCCGCCTTGGCCACATCGCCGTAGCTGGTGCGGACCAGCAGGTAGCTCAGGGCTGTGATCGGATAGGCGCCGGCGCCAGGGGCGTCGAGTACGTCGTAGGTCATGTCGCCATGGACCCGGGCCGCTGCCAGTGCCGTCATCGCGGCCTCGATCGTCGGCTCGACGAACCGGCCGTCCCTGTTCTGCATCGCGACCGTGGCCAGACCCGCCTCCCTGGCGTCACGCAGGTCCAGGTAGCCGACGGACCCCGCCTGGTGCCCGATCGACGACGCGACGCCGGAGCTGCCCTCCTTCGCCAGCGTGCCGGCGGGCCAGTCGACGTTCTCACCGCTGCGCAACCGCCAGGACGGTGCCGCCGCGTCGAGGTACCTCGTGAAGGTGTCGGTCGTGCCCGATCCGTCGGCGCGGCGCACGACCGTGATGGCCAGGTCGGGCAGAGACGCCCCCGGGTTGTCGGCCGCGATGGCCGGGTCGTTCCACCGTCTGACGTCGCGCTGGAAGATCTTGGCGACGGTGTCCGGCCGCAGCCGCAGTCTGTCCACCCCCGCAAGGTGGTAGGCGACCGCGATCGGCGCCGCGACCGTCGGGACGCGCACGAACGTGCCCGGCCTGATGCCGTCGGCGTCGGTCACGGCGCTGTCGGTGCCCGCGAAATCCGTCAGATTCTCGGCGAACTCCTTCCTTCCGGCCGCCGAACCGATCGCCTCGTAGCTGACGGTCGCATCGGGGACGACCTGCCGGAAACCTCTGATCACCGCCTGGTAGAACGCGTCGGGCAGGCTCGCGCCAGAGCCTTCGAACTGCTTGGAGTGGGCGTACGCGTCGGCGAGCGCGGGACTGGACACCCGACCGCAGCCCGCCAGCACCGACTGCGCCAGCAGGAACACCGCCGCCAGCAGCGCCACCACCAGTCGCGACATCACACCGCCTCACCCCGACGACAGGAAGGCAACGGCCGCTCGTCCACATCGCGAGGCCGGCTACACCGAGACCGGCTGAGCGCAGGACGACACGCCGTCGTGGTCGCACGGGCCGAGTGCCTCCACCATCTCGACTCCATCGTCCGCGCTGCACACCGCAGGTGGCAAGAAACGTCCATCTCGGTCGTAGCCCACCCAGACCGCCTGCAAGGCGGAATACAGGGCAGCACGACCTCGGCCTGACCGGGCCGGGGCCCCGCCCTCCTTACTGAGACGCTGGCACGGCATTGATAGAACGGCATGGTGCTATGGATTTTCGTCCCGTTGCTCCTCGCCCTGGTCGCCGTCACCGCGTACGCGTGGCGGCGCGCCCGGTCCCCGGTCGTCGCGGGTCCGGTCCCGGCACCCGGCTCGCTGACGCTGTCGGAGGTGGCGGTCCTGTCCCGCCCACGTGACCGCGAGCCCGTGGACTCCGCGCTCGCGGTGCTCGACCTGCACGGGCACGTCACGCTCGCCGTGCCGGACAAGACCGCGAAAGCAGTGATCACCGGCGCGTACGCACGCCACGGCGGGACGGTGCGACTGCACGGCACCACCACCCCCACCGACCCGGTTCACGCCGCGGTCCTTGCGATCATCGCCGAGCTCGGCGGGGGACGGCCGGTTCTGGTCCGCGACGTCCGCGAACGCGCGCTGACCCGGGCAGAAGTCGGCGCGGCACGCGCACGGCTGATCGACGCCGGGTTGCTCACGCGTCCGGTCGCCGCATCGACGCTTCGGATCTGCGGTGTCCTACTGACCCTGGCCGGCGCGGCATTGCCGCTGATGGTGCTGGCGAGGGCCTTCGCGGACGAACTGCCGGAGCCGTTGGGCGAGCTGGTTCGGTCGGTGCCGGGTCTTCCCGCGTTGTTGCTCGGGTGCGCCGCGGTGGCACTGGGATCGTTCGCGTCGGTCGCCGCGAGCGACGATCACACCACGGCCGGTGCCCGGCTCGTCGGCGGGCTCGCGGCGCTGGACGGCTCGGTAGCCGATCCGGTCGCGTTCAGCCTCGCACGGCTGGGCCTGGCAGAGCACCCCGACCAACGACTGCGCCTTGCGGTGGGAGTCATCCCGCCACCAACCGACTGAGCCGCCCCGCGACCCGGCCGCTGGACACCACCTGGCCGCCAGCTGGTGATCAGGCCGATGGCTGGTGATCAGACGGCGGCGACACTGACATCGGTGGACTTGCCGCGGGCGAGATCGACGATCTCGCCGTCGAACTGGTTGCGGATGCTCAACCGCATGACCACCCCGATCGTCGCACTTCGACTGCTCAGGGTGTCAACGCCGCGGATGGCCCGACGGTGACGCCGTCCGGCCAATGGCCGCCTACGGCTTGGGCGGAGACGTGCTGCCAGCCGCCGTCAGGCGGGACAGCGGTCGTGTCCGGACATCCTCAGCGCGTGCTGCGCGGTGCGAGCACCACGACCGTGGTTTCCCTGGGCCGGCGAGCGGCATAATCGTCCAGGTTCGTGTCGATGGTGCGCCAGTGGTCCCACAGACGCCGCCTTTCGTCACCCACCGCGGCGCGGGCGGTCACGTGGCGCAGCTCGCCGTTGAGTTCCGCCGTCGCGTCCGGGTTGGCGAGCAGGTTGAGCCACCAGGCAGGTTCGGGGGCGCCCCAGCCGTTCATGGCCATCGTGACGAGGTTGGGGCCGTCTTCGTAATAGCCGACCATCACGGCGCGCTCGCGACCGCTGCGGCGCCCTATGGTGGTGAGCCGCAGGGTGCCCCAGCCGCCCGGCTTCGGACGGGACAGTCCCATACGTCCGCCGCTGAGGCGGTAGATGCCTCGGTGGATCCGCCATGCTGTGCGGATGACCCACCGGGGCGGGAGCATCGCCCGCGCCATACCAACTCCCATCAGGCAGCCATGTCAAACATTATTGACATGTCGAAGGTAGCCTCAGATCGCCGTCATGTCAAAGAAATCTGACATGATGGCGAGCCCGCAGGGCGGACAGGCGTTCCCGGCGGCGCAACAGCTACCCGCATGCCGAATCCGGGGCGCCGGCGGACTCGTCGCGACGGCGGATCCGTCTATCCGGCCCCATCCGGAGCCGGGCTGCTCACCTCGGTGAAGTCACGGTCGTACACGTCCAGGCCGGCGAACCGGTCCGGGTCGAGCCAGCCGTTGCCGGTCGTGTTCGGGTCGCAGCCGGCGAACCGGAGCCGCTGCACGAACTTGTTGAGGCTGTCGGGTGTGCCGTCGAACCTGATCGTGTTGCGCCCTCCGATGTCGGCGAACGGGCGCAGCCGGCCGAACTCGACCAGTAGCGTCCGCTGCGGGAACCGCGCCATCGCCATCCCCGCCTCGAAGATGACGTTGGGGCGCGCCTGGCCCGTCAGGCGCGTCTCGTAGGTCTCCTCGCGGGCACCGCGCAGGCGTGGATGCAGCACAGCGCCGTCGTCCGGGGTGAGCAGCACCACCGCCGCCTGGGCCACCTCGAACGCTTTCGTCAGCACGTCGCCCAGGAACGGCGTGGTCTGCGCGGTGGCCCCGACCAGCTCCTCCCAGTCGAGCGGCCGCAGGTCGAGCGCCTGGAGAAAACCGAACACGGCGCGGCGCACCTGCTCGTCGCGACCATGGATGACGAACACCTGGCGGGTGTGGTTCACGCGGGCTCCTTCAGCGGGGTCACGGGTCGGGGTTCGCGCCAGCCGGGTGTCGGCGGCGGTCACGTCGGCGATCTCGTCCTCGACGACGGTCGCCAGCCAGCCGGCGACTCGGTTGTCGTCGTCGACGGGGCCGCCCGCGACAGCGGGCCGCACAGCGCCTTCCATGTTGCTTTTCGCGCGTTCGACGTTCAGGCGCAGGTCGACCAGGGCATCGCGCCGGAAGGCGAGATCCGATCGGGTCTGCTGCGGGCCGGCCGGTCGCCCGCCGCGGGCCGGGGATCGTTCCTCGACGTCCTGCCACACTCGGACATGGTGACGGACCGTCGCCGCATACAGCAGGTAGCGTCCCAGCGGGGGGATCTGGGGGGTGGCGTCCGACCAGGCCAGCGCGCTCATTGCCGGCTCGCCTGCCGGCGTGCCGATCAGCAGCAGGTCGCGGTGCCGGCGACCGGGGTCGCCACCCATGCCCGGCTCCCACAGTGCGATCTCGTCGGCGAGCAGCGTGGGCTCCCACCACCACCGCCCGGGTCCGGAGAGGGCGAGTGGTTCGGCCAGGCGCAGCGCCGTGCCGCCGGAGGTGGGTTCGGCGTCGAACCCGACGTAGATGTGGGCACTGCCGAACAGCAGCGGGTCCGGTGCGTCGCAGACCTGAGCCCACTGCCGGGCCAGGTGATCCCAGCCGGGTCCTGTCGACGCCGACGTCAGGACCACCGACAGGTTCGCGAATCCCTCCAGCCGGCGCAGCACGGCCTGGTCGTGGACGCGCGGGTGTTTGGCTCCCGCGAGGGGTTGCTGCGTGCCGCGGCGGGCGGGGGCGAGCCCGGCGAACGGCGGCGGGTCGGCGGCCAGCCCGGTGCGAGTGAACGGCAGGGTCAGCCCGAGCACTGCGCGGCACCGCTGCCAGATGGTGGTCAGCTCGGCGTATGCGGGCTCGGCGTCCGGTCCGTCGAGTTCGGCGTAGAGATGGATCACGAGCTCCGGATCAGCCATCGGATCGGCCCCGCCGGTCATCGTCGGGGGAGATGGCCCGGTCCGGCGGCGTCAGCGACCTGATCAGGCGCACGGTGCGGTCCCACGTCACCGGAGGTGGGGGCACGCCGGGTTCGCGACCGCGGTCGGCGTCGTTGGCGCGGGTCGGCGAGAGCAGCTCCAGCACGGTGGTCTTGCGCCGTACGGCCGGCCAGTCCCTCGCGTCCAGAGCCGACTGCAGGTCGCCCAGCGCATGGTCGACCTTGGGCCACCGGTCGGGGGTCAGCGACCACCCGCGTGCCGCGGTCACCGCCGACATCGCGTCCTCGATGATGTCCGTGACCGAAAGATTCGGCATGGGCGCGCTGGTGGCGTGGGCGTCCGCCTGCCGTCGGGCGGAGTGGCCGTCCGGCGCTTCGCGCTGTTCGTGCCAGTGGCTCACCGGTCCTCCTGGGACAGTTCGTACAGGGCGTGGTGCAGTCGCAACACGTCGATCTGGTGGGCCTGGCTCGGCGTGACGACGACCCGCAGCCGTCGGCACACCGGCTGCAGACGCGCCGCCCGCAGAAAAGTCTTCATGATCAGGCGCAACAGATCCATGTGATCTGCTTCCTGGATGCGGGACAGGCCCGAGCCCACCAGCGGCATCGTCACATCGCGGAACTGGCCGTGCAGGTAGGCGGCCTGCCACAGCTGCCCCAGGCTGTGCTCCAACTGCGGTAGCGACGACCTGGCCACCAGGTCGTTGCCGAGCCTGCTGTACGCGACACAGAAGATGCTGCGATCCCTCTCGCCCAGCACCGCGACCGTGCCGACCGGGTACCGCCGCCGTTTGCCCCGGGGCCGGTCCTCACTCGGCTCCACCTTGTCCGGCTCCCGATCGCCGAGGGCCTGTTCGAGTTCACGGTCGAGCCTGGCCAGGTCACCACCGAACGTCCGGTGCAACAGCTGGCCCTGGGCGCTGTTGCGCGAAATGATGATCTCGTCGCGGGTGTCGGTGTCGAAGGTGTCGCTGAACCCGACCACCAGGTTGTCCGCAGGCCAGGCGAACAGGTCGCCCACCACGACCGCGATCGTGACGTGCGCTCGGGTCACGCGGTGATCGAGCAGCGTGGTCTGGGCCGCCAGCCTGGCCTGCAGATGCGCCATGGCCGCCCGGGCGATCTCGTCCGCGGGGTCTTCGGCGAGCAGTTCCTGGGCGAGCCGGTCGGCGGCCACGGTGTCGCGGTCGAGGTGGGTATTGAGCAGGGCATGCTTCAGGCCGCGGCGCAGCTGGGCGCAGCGGCGGCGGGCGTCCTGGGCGAACCGGTCGCCGGCGATGTCCTCGAATGGTTCGCCGGCCCACAGCGCCAGTCCGCGCGTCGCGCTGTCGGCCGCGGTGGCGGGATCCTCCGCCGTCCGGCGTGACAGCTCAAGCACCTGCCAGAAGTCCACCGACGACGGCTCCAGGGCGAGCCGGTAGGCGAACGTGGCTCCGCGATCGTGCGGGATGACCGTCGAGCAGTCGCCCGGCCGGTGCGGATCGAGGACGCGGCGCAACTCGGCGATGCGCTTCTGGACGCTGGTGCGTTCGGAGCGGCCCACCGGGGCGCCCGCGCCCGCCGCCCACACGTCGCGGTACAGCTTCTCCACCGGCACCGGCCTGCTCTCCGCTGCCACCAGCCGCAGCAGCAGCCGGGCCGTGAGCGGGGCGAGCCCGACCGGTCGGTCGTCGACGGTGACGACCAGCCTCCCCAGCACCGAGATGTGTACCTGTGCCATCGACATACCCCCTCCCCCATCGCCACACGATCGGTGATCGCGACGCAGCGGTGGGTCACCCAGAAGCAAACCGGAAGCGTAGTGGGTATTGAAGGGGAACCCGGTCGCGGATTCACTCCACAGCGACACGGAAACACATTTCGATCCGCTAGGTGGACACCGATGTTCCGGACCGCACACCGCATTCGGCACGATCACCCGGCCAGTCGAGACACGACGGTGCCCGAGCCGAACCGAGCGGTCACCCGGCTCGACCGGTCGCCCGATGAGCAGCGATGCAGCATGCCGAGCACCCTGGCGGCACGGCGATGAGCCGCCTTGCCTCCGGTGCGGGCCGGCCTCTGGCGACCGGCCGCCGGTTGGGCGCCGGGGGTCAGGCCGAGGTCCTCGAGATCCGCGGATCGCACACCGAGGTCGTCAAGCGATACTTCCCGGCGTCGCTGAACCGCGACCCGCGCCTGCCCCGCCGGCTCGCGGCGATGGTGGCCCACCCGCCCCGATGGCGTGACGCCAACGGTCATCCCGTCCTGGCCTGGCCGACCGACCTCGCGCTGGAACGCGGACACGTCGTCGGGTTCGTGATGCCGCGCATCGACACCGCCCGCACCGTCGAACTGCACGCCGTGACCAACATGAGCACCCGGCAGGAGCCGTCGATGCCGGCATGGCTGGCCGACTTCGGCTGGCGCTACCACGTGCAGGCTGCGCTCAACCTCGCCCACGCGGTTGACGCCGTGCACAGCCTGGGCACGGTCGTCGGCGACTTCAACGAGCGCAACGTACGGGTGTCGCAGACCGCCCTGGTGACCTTGCTCGACTGCGACTCCATGCAGGTCACCGACCCGAGCACCGGGGATGTCTTCCTGTGCGGTGTCGGCCGCCCGGAGTGGAATCCACCGGAGCTGGCCGGCGCGGACTGGTCGACCACCGTCCGTGCCCCGTCCAGCGACCTGTTCGCCCTCGCGATCCACATCTACCAGTTGCTGCTGCGCGGCGAGCACCCGTTCCGCGGCGTCTGGACGGCAGCCGGCGACAAGCCCTCAGTACCGGCGCTGGCCGCCCGCGGCATCTGGGTCGGGGCGGGCGGGCAGCTGACCGCCCGTCCTGGCCGGGTCGGCCTGTCCGTGCTGCCCGACCACATCGACGCGCTGCTGCGACAGACCTTCGGCAACGGCGCGACCGACCCCGCCCGGCGGGCGACTGCCCGGGACTGGATCACGGCGCTGCGGCGGCTGGCCGGCGAGCTCGCCGACTGCCCGGTGGATCCCGCCCACCAGTACCCGGCCGGCCTGTCCGCCTGCCCCTGGTGCGCGAGCGCCGGTACCACCGCCGTCGCACCGCCGGTCACCGTGCCGCTGCCACCGGCCACGGCGCCGGTCACGGTGCCGACGCCACCGGCGGCCGTCACGCCGCCCACCGGCTATCCGGTGTACACGCCACCACCACCACCTGCTGTGTGGCCCATGGTGATCGGCTACCAGGCACCGCGGCCCGCCCGCACCGGCCGGATCGTCGCCTGGATCGCCGCCGCCTGCGCGCTGCTCCTGGTCACGCTCTGCCTGTGCCAGCCCTTCCGGCTGCTGCAGTCGCCCGGCGATGGTGCCAAGGCGAACGCGACGACACAGCTCGGCGCGATGCGCGACATCTTGCGGCAATCGTCGGCCCATCGCGCCCGGGTGATCGCCGCGGTCGACGACGTCAAGGCCTGCCGGGCCGTGGGACAGGCGGCCCAGGCATTCACCGCCGCCGCGGTGGCCCGCCTCGACTTCCACCGCCGCGTGCTGCAGCTGCCGCTGCACGCCGTCGGCGACGGTGAGCGGCTGCGCACCCTGCTCGCCTCGGCGCTGCAGGCCTCCGCCGACGCCGACCGGGCCTTCGCGGCGTGGGCCCGCGCACGGATCAGCCGGTGCACCACCGGGTCCTACCGCACGGGCGACTTCGAGGCGGCCGAGCGGCACTCCGCCACGGCCTCGGCGCACAAGGCGAGTTTCGCGCAGCTGTGGAACAGCATCACCCCCACGTCCTGGCACACCACGGCTCAGACGATCTGACATCCGGAAGGCGGTCACCGATGGAGTTCAACCCCCGCGTCAACCAGGACAATCCCGATCCCCGGATCGCCTGCGTCCTGCTGCTCGACACGTCGTACTCGATGAACGGCGCCCGTATCGACGAACTCAACCGCGGGTTCGGCCTCTTCTGCGAGGAGATCAAGAAGGACGAGCTCGCCCGCAAGCGCGCCGAGGTCGCCGTGGTCACCTTCGGCGGCGGCGCGCGCCTGGAGGTGCCGTTCACCGAGGGACGCCACCTGCAGCCGCGGACCTTCCACGCCAACGGTGACACCCCGATGGGCTCGGCGGTGCAGATGGGCCTCGAACTGATCCAAGGACGCAAGCACGAGTACCGGCAGTCCGGCCTGGAGTACTTCCGGCCATGGCTGTTCGTCATCACCGACGGCGAGCCGACCGACGACTATGTGTTCTTCGGTGCGGCCGAGCACCTGCGCCAGGTCGAGGCTGCCAAGGGCGTGTCGGTCTTCCCGGTCGGCGTCGGGCGCGAGGCGAACCTGGACCGGCTGCGGCTGCTGTCGGCCGGCCGCAGCCCGGTCATGCTCGACGGGCTGAAGTTCCGTGAGTTCTTTCAGTGGATGTCCAGCTCGCTGAGCGCGGTGTCGACGTCGAACGCCTACGCCGGAAGTGAGGCGGGACTCGCCGGCGGCGCGGCGACCGAGCAGATCCCGCTGCCGCCGGCGACAGGCTGGACGACCGCATGAAGGACTGGCGGATCGTCGGGGCCAGTGTGCGGGGCACGGCACACCACCACAGCGGTCACCCGTGTCAGGACGCCAGCGCGTGGCTGCTCGACCCGGCCATGGCCTGCCTGGCGGTGGCCGACGGAGCCGGCTCGCGCCCGCACGCCGACCTCGGCGCCACCGCGGCCGTCCAGGCCGTCCTGCGGTGGGCCCGCAAGGGCCCGCCACCAGACGACGACCTGGCGGCGTGGCTGTCGCGGGCCGCCGACGAGGCCTTGGCCGCGGTGCTGGCCGCCGCGGCCGCCGAGCGGCGCCCGGCCGAGGACTATGCCTGCACGCTGTGCGTCGCGGTGCTGACGCCGTCGCGGCTGGGCCTGATCCAGCTCGGCGACGGGATCGCGGTCGTCGGTGACGCCGTCGGCTTCACCACGCTGTCGCCGCCGGCGCGCACCGAGTACGCCAACGAGACGGTCTTCCTCACCTCTCCCCAGGCATCGGCGCAGCTGCGCGTCGACGTCCTGGACCTCGAACCGGTGGACTCGGTGGCGCTGTCCACCGACGGGCTGCGGTTCAAGATCCTCTCCGATCTGGGCAGCCACCGCCCCCACGTCCCGTTCTTCGAGGACGCGGCTCGGCTGGCCCGCGACCCGGCCGTGGGCGACACCGCCGTCGCCGACTTCCTCAGCCGGGTCGACGACCAGAGCGGTGACGACAAGACCCTCGTCATCGCCGTCCGCACCGCCGCCCCGCCCGCTGGAAAGGAACCGTGATGCGCCGCTTCCTGATGGTCCTCGGCTCGTACTGCATGGGCTTCGCCTCGCTGCTGATCCTGTTCGGCATCGTCAACCTGAACAGCGCCCCGTCGCCGTCGGCGTACCGCTCGTCTCACCCGCCGCTGTCCACCGGAGAGTCGATCTTCGCGATGGTCACCGTGTACCTCATCGCACTGGTGCTGGGCATGGCGCTCAGCGCGCCGTACGCCATCGACCCACCCGACACCCGGGTCGACTTCGGCTGCCTCGTGCCGATCGTCTTCCTACCGGTCATCTGGGCGTTCAAGCTCATCGACCTGATCGGATTCCTGCAGCTGAAGCTGTACTGGTGGCTGCTGTCGCTGCTCTGGAACCGGGTGCGCCCACTCAGCTGGCAGCAGCCCCCGCCGCAGCAGGTCCACGCCCCGCAGGTCCACCTACCGCAGCAGACCGGACCCGTCGGCCCCTCCTGGCAGAACGACCCGACCGGCCGCTACATGCAGCGCTACTGGAACGGCCACGCCTGGACCGAGCACGTCGCCAACGCCGGCGTCGTCATGACCGACCCGCTCTGAACCGCCAGTGGACACACCCACCCCCGGAGGATGCCGCATGTTCGGCCGCGACGACCGATACACCCGAGCGTTCGACCTCGCCCGGCAGGCGATGAGCCTGGTTCAGCAGCAGCAGTACGAGACCGCCTACCGGCTGCTGGAACAAGCCGCCGAACTGCTGGCGGGCGGCCCCGGATGGCTGGCACCCGCCGACGAACGACAGCGGTGGGCCGTGGCGCAGCTCGACGTGCACCGCGAACTCGGCAAGACCGCGTACTCCCTGGGCCGGCTCGTGCCCGCCCGCGCCCACCTCGAACAGGCCCGCAAGGAGTCCTGCCACCTGACGGGCGCCGACTCCACCGACACGGGCGTGGTGCAGAGCCTGCTCGGCACCGTCTACACACCGCTCGGCGACCTCGACGCCGCCTACGACTGCCAGCGCGACTCGCTGCGCATCGCGCTGCTCAACGACGAGCCTGCCGACTCGGTGGCCATCACGCTGTCCAACCTCGGTGAGACACTGCAACTGCGCGGGCAGCGCGCCGAGTCGTACGACGCCTACCGGCGGGCCCTCGAACTGCCCGGCACCTCGCCGGTGGTGCGGACGGGAGTGCAGCAGAACCTCGGCTTCCACTACGCCCACCACTTCGACTACCCGCGGGCACTGCGGGTGTTCTTCGACGCGCTGGCCGCCCTCGGCCGGCTCGAGCAGTCCGGAGCGCTGCCGTGCCCGTCGTTCGAGCGCACCATGTGCCTGGCCAACATCGGCCAGATCTACGCCAACCAACTCGACTTCGAGCGCTCCATCACCTACCAGCGACAGGCGCTGGAAGGATTCCTCGCCTTCCAGCCCGACGGTGCGACCACCGCCAACGCGATGGCGAACCTCGCCAACACCCTGCAGATGAAGGGCGAGACCACCGAAGCCGACCGGCTTCTGGCGGGCGCGATCGACATCGCCCGCCGCCAGCGACTGACCACGCCCCTGCGGCAGTACCTGGCGATCCGCGCGCAGCTGGCCCGGTCGACCGACCCCCACCGGGCTCTGCGGCTGGCCCAGGAGGCGATGGCCGTGCCCACGACCGGCCGTTTCCACGACAATCGGGACCTGTACCCGCCGCTCGCGGCGGCACTCGCCCACCTGGACCTGGGGCAGGGCGCCGCGGCGGAGACCCTGCTGCGCCAGGCCCTGTCCCTGTACCCGCAGACCTCCGGGGTGCTCGCTGATCTGCGCGAGCTGTACGCGGCACTGGGCTTCGCCATGCTGCTCAACGACCGCCTCGACGAGGCCGTCGACACGCTGCAGAAAGCCCGCTCGGTCTCCGAACAGACCCGGCGGGCGCTGGGCGAGGAGCCCAGCGTGGAGTTCCAGTTCGCATCCGGGGCGTCGGTGTACCAGCACCTCATGGACGCCCTCTACGAACGGTCCACCCGGATGGATCGACCCGCCGACCTCGACGAGGCGTTCGCGGTCGCCGACGGCATGCGGGCACGGAGCCTGGCTCGCAGCCTTTCCGCCCTGAGCATGTCCGACGGCGTCCACGACCCGCAGACCCGGCGGCTGCTGGTGGCCGAGCAGCAGCTACTGCGCCGCGCCGGGCAGGCACGAAACATGATCACCGCTGCGGCCAAGGCGGACGCCACCAAGGCCGAACTCGCCGAACTCCAGCAACGCTGCGCCGACCTGGAGCACCAGGCCGAAACACTCCGGCTGAAGCTGAGCAGTTCCACGTCGGACCTGGCCGACCTCATCGCACCGACCGCCGCCACCGTCGAGCAGGTGCGCGCAGTCCTCGACTGCGGCACGGCCTTCGTCCTGTACGAACCCACCGACGCCCGCACGTACTGCTGGGTGATCCGTAGCCACGCCGCGAGCATGGTGCCGCTGCCGGTAACCGCCCAGCAACTGCAGGACCTGGTGACGACGGTACGCGACGAAGCAGAGCGGCCGTTCGACTATCCGGACCTGGCCGAGCACCTCACGGCCCTCGGCGGGATGCTGCTGGAGCCGATCCTGCCGCTGCTACAGGGGGTCGAGCACGTGGCGTTCTCCCCCGGCGGGGCGCTGGCCTGCCTGCCGTTCGAGCTGCTGCCACTACCGCACGGCCGGTTCACCGCGCGCTGGACCAGCAGCTACGTGCCGTCAGCGACGACGCTGGTCCGGTTCGGGTCAGCGGCCCGGTCCGGGCACCGGCCTGAGCTGGATCTCGTCGGATTCGCGCCCGCCGACCCGGATCTGTCCGGACCGCAGCAGGAGATCGCCGAGGCGGTGCACCGGTTCGCACCCCGATCCCTCGCGTTCATCGGTCCCCCGGCCACGGCCGAAGCCGTGCACGCACACGCCCCCCGAGCCCGCTTGGTCCACTTCGCCTGCCACGCCGGTGTAGCCGACCAGCCCCAGTACTCACGGCTTAGTCTCGCCCCGGCACCCGACGGCGACCCGTCCATGTACGCCTTCGAGTTCGCGCGTATACGGCTGCATTCGGAGCTGGTCATCTTCTCGGCGTGCTCGACCGCGTACGGCACCCCACGGGCCGGCGAGGGGCTGGTCGGCTTCTACCGCTCGGTGCTCGCCTCCGGCACCGACGCGGCCCTGCTGACCCTGTGGGAGGTCCCCGACGCGTCGTCCACCAGATTCATGCGGTACTTCCACCGCCACCTGTCCTGCGGCAAGACCCCCGCGCAGGCGCTGCGCGAGGCACGGTCGGCCGTCGACGACGGCACCCTCCTCTCCGCCACCACCTGGGCCGCATACGTACTGGTCAGCACAAGTGCGACCGGAAACCGACCCCGAAAGGACACCGCGCATGGATAACGCCGACCAGGCTGTCACCAAGGCCGTCCTGCTGCTCGGCCGGCTGCCGCTCTGGCAGCTCTCGGTCCCCGCCTGGGCCCAGGTCGAGCAGCAGCTGGACAGGCTGGCCGGTGCCCTCGACCGCCATGACCGGGCCGAGGTCGACGCCGCGGTGCTGGGTCTCGAGACGATCGTCGGACACCGGCGCCAGGAGGCCAGTGCCCGCCGTCCCGCATCGGCCAACGCGCCCACTGCGCCACCCAAGGTCGCCGCGCCCGAACGCCTCAAGCGGCTCAGCGCCCTCCTGCTCGAACGGCTGATCGTGTGGCGGTGGTGATGGCTCCGGCGCTGACCGCACACGCCCTGCACGTGCACTGCTTCGCGCTGCCATCGCAGGACGGCTACCTCGCGCGCGTCGCGGCCGCAGCCCACGACCTGGAACTTCAGGAGACCGAGGCACCCGACGCCCCGATCACCGACACCCTGTTCGCCAAGTCACCGCCCGGCATCTTCGAGGCCATCCACCGCCGGCGGGCGGAGCTGACGGTCGTGTCGGTATGCCTGGCCCCGGCAGCCGGAACCGCCCTGGACTCGTGGCTCGCCCTGGACGCGAGATGGCGCGCCGCGGCCACCCAGCCTGGCCTGGACAGCTGCCTGCTCGAGATCCGTGTCCTCTACGCGCTGCACCGCGGCGCGCCGCCCAACCGCCATACCCTGACGCGGCACCTACCCGTGCAGGGCCGGCTGTCGGAACCCGGTGACCTCGGCAACGGCGTCCTGCTGTGGGAGGCCGACACCACCGACGAGGCCGTCCGCTACCTGATCGTCACCGCCCCGCGCGCGCACGAGGCCCACGCCGACAGCTGGCTGTGGCCCAGCGGCGACACCACCGCGCCACCGCTGCCACGCTACCTGGAGGAGTACGCCAAGGCACGGCACGGGATGCGGCGACTCGACGGCCCCGCCGCCGGGCACGACTCGCACCGCGAGTGGCTGCACCGGCACGCCGACGCCCTGCTCGAACTCCCCGACCCGGCGGGCTCCGACGAACTGGTGCGACAGGCCCGGCAGCGGGCCGACGCCCTGGCGCTGACCCAGGCCGCCATCGCCGACACCCGGCTGGGTCTGCGCGCCGTGCTGGAAAGCCTCGGCCTGCTGATGTTCACCCGCGCGCCGGAAGCCGCCCGGCAGGGTCCGCTGCACCAGGACCTGCTCCGCTTCACCGCGGACCTGACCTCGCTATCCGACCGGTCCGCGCTGACCGCGTCCACGTCGTCGCGGTTGGACACCCTGATCAGCATGGCCGAGCGGCGGCTGGACCGGATCGCCCAGGAGCAGGTGGTCCGCAACAGCTTCGCGGTCGTCGTGCAGGCCGCGTTCATCGGCGCGCTGGTGGTGGCGCTGAGCGCCATAGACGCGTTCTCATACCCGTGGCGGCCGCACCCGGACCTGCGGTTGCCGGTGATAGCCGCGGCGGCCGCCCTGGCCCTGGTGCTGCCGCTGGCCACTGCCCCGGCCGGCCCCCGCCGCGGGGCGTGGCGCGCGGCCGCCGAACTCGTGCTGGCAGCGGCCGCCACCTGGGCGGTCACCGCGGCCGCCGCGTACGGGGTGTGGGGACGGCCGGCTCCGGTGGCGGCGACGGCCGGTGCCGTCACGGCGGCGGTGGCAGCGGTGGCATGGTGGCGGTTCGGCAGGAGGAGGAGCAGGCGATGATGACCGACCCCGAACTTTCGGCGGCCTTCCGCCGCAACCTGATCGGCATCGGCGGGCTGCTGGTCGTGTCCACCGTCGGGCTGTACCTGCTGCGGCTGCCCACGATGGTGTTCCTGGCCATGGAGACGACGCTGCTGGCGGTCTTCGCGTGGCGGCTCTGGGGGCGCGGCGAACCCGACAGCGCCCGGGTCAACATCGCCATCCTCGTGGGCGGGTACGGGCATGAGATCGTCCGCCTGCTGGCCGGCGACCGACACCTGCGCGACCGGTGGCGCCAGGCCGGGGTGCAGGTCGACCAGCTGATCGTCGCACCGGCGGGCCGCGTAGCCGCCGCGATGGAAGCCCTCGTCCGGGCCGACCCGCCCCGAATCGGGGCACCGGCCCGCCTCGGCACAGCAGCGGCATGCGCGGCCGCCACCATGCTGGTGCTGGCCGGGGATCGGCCCCGCCTGTCCAGCATCCTCGTGCCGAGCGCGGTCAGCTGCGTCGCCCTGGTGTACCTGGTCTACACCGAGCGCTACAACCGCCGCCAGCGCGCGGCGTGGTGGGCGTACCTGAACGCCGATCCGGCCCGCCGGGTGGCCGGTGAGATGACGGCGCTGCTGGCCCCTGTCGCGCGGGCGAAGCAGGCCGCCATGGTCGAGGCGCTGAACGGCCTCAGCGGAGTGGGGCGCCCGCTGCGCCTGCGTACGGTGACCACGACACTGACCCGGCTGGCGCCGTACGCGGTAGGTGGGGGCCTGGCCGCCATGTGGCTGATGATGCTGCTGCGCTGAGGTCGCCCCGGGCCTTTCCGAGACCACGGCCGAAGAGATCAAGTATCGTCGGCGCGTGCCCCTGTCGATGGCCGCCCGCGTCGTGCTGATCACCCTCGGCCTGGCCTGGGCGGTGGTGGAGGTGCGCCAGTCGCGCGTGGTCCGCGCCGAGGCGAACCTTGCCGATAGAGGCAGTCGCCGAGTGGTCGTGTTCGCCATCGGCGCCGGCGTCATCGCGGCGACCGCGGTCGCCAGGTATATGCCGGCGGCAGCGATACCGCCGAGCGCGGCGCTCGGCTGGATCGGGTTCGGGCTGCTGGTGAGCGGAATGGCGCTGCGAATCTGGAGCATCAGGACACTCGGCAGGTACTTCACGTTCACCGTGCAGACCAGCGGCGACCAGGCCGTGATCGCCACGGGACCGTACCGGGTCATCCGGCACCCCGGCTACGCCGGGCTCCTGCTGGTGAGCGCGGGCATCGGACTGCTGCTCGCGAACTGGCTGGCCGAGGTCGTGGTGATCGCCGCGGCCGCTGCCGGCCTGGTCCACCGGATCACGGTCGAAGAGCGGGCACTGCTGCGCGATCTCGGCTCGGCCTACCGCGAATACGCTGCGACCCGCGCACGGCTGATCCCGTTCATCTGGTGACCGACGGCGCTCGGTTCCCCACAGCGCAGCCGGAGCGGGTGCGGTCATCGCGTCGCGCGGCCGAGGACCTCGCGGGCCTGCACGACCCAGTGCGGGCGCTCATAGCGGTTTGCGGTGATCGCCCGCATCGACTTCATGGCGTGCTCCTTCGACGGAGTGACACCGGGGCGGGCGAGCAGCGCACCGACCGCCGTGGCGAGCTCCTTGAAGGTGACGTAGGTCGGTGCGCCCGAACGGTCCCACACCTCATAGCTGGAGTCCAGCACCCGGCCGTCGGGCCGGCGCTGCAGCGGCACTCCGAGCGAGATCCCTGTCTCGATGCACTTGCTCAGGGTGCGGTATGCCTGCCGGTAACAGCCGATCAGCGTGCGCTCGTCGTCGGTGAGCGTGCGTTCGGTTGCCAGCTTCGTCACCAGTGCCTCGACGCGAGACTGCGCCGCTGCCGATCGTGCGAACAACTCCCACCGGTGCCGCTCGCGCTCGACCTCGTCCGGAAAACCGGGCCAATGGCGTACGCCCTTCCACTCCTGCCAGATGCCGTAGAACTCGCCGTGCACCGCGAAGAACGCCTCCGCCGCGGCCAGGTCCGTCTCGCGTCGCTTTTTCGCCAGCTCCCATCGGGAGGTGATCCATCCACCGAGCGCTCCGCCGAGAACGATCGAGACGACGGCGACCACCAGGGCGGGAACAGACTCACTCACAACGGCGTCGAAATCCATGGGCATTCCTCGGTCGGTGGGGGTCGGCGTCCATCACCCTGCCGCACTGGTCGTGGGACGCGATCAACGTGTTGATCCTTGCGTTGCAGACACAGGGCAAGGACGCCACCGCGCTCATGAATGAGCATTGCATCGGCTACGCCGAGCTCAGCGCCCACCGTTGACGTGGGCGGCGCCCTCCGTGCGCCTGCCGCTCAGGTTGTGGTGCGGGCAACTTCAAGGCCGGCGACGATGGCCTCGAGTTGCGGGCGCTTGTCGGCCGGCGCGACGAAGCCGACGAACGGGCCGCCCTCGAACGACAGCATCACCGAGACCAGTTGCTCGCGCTCGCTGCTGAACAGCCGCACCCGGCGGTCGATGTCCTGCCAGGTCACGCTACGAAACGACGATGATGGCACCCGGGTCTTCGACTGGCCGCCGTGCAACTTCTCGAACCACTCTCCGTCGAGCACGAGCCGCTCGTTGGACTGCCCATCCACAAACAACATCGACGCAGCGTAGCCAACGGTTCAAAACCGCGCCATCAACCGGTCAGTGGGCAGCCGACGGCAGAGAGCCGATGATGGGGATCGCTTCCGGGCCGCGTGATTCGACGAACTTGCCGCCCGCCATCAGGCGACCATCCACATCGCCGTGGCGCATGAGCGGCTATGGGCTGAGCGGCACTCCCGCCGACCGGAGACGTGCCCGCAGAGCCAGCGTGAGTTCGCTCTTGCGCTCGTCACCGACACGCAGTTCGGGAGAGGGGTCCAAGTATCCGAACACCCCAACGCCACGCCGATCGTCGGGAAGTTCAGCCATCCGTGGGATGACATGGAAGTGGACGTGGCTGACGCCTTCCTTCTCGGCGAACTGCACCACGTAGGTCTTCACGCACCCGGTCACCGCCACCAGCGCACGGGACAGGCGCCCCTGCCAGGCGCCGAGGTCCGCGGCTTCAGCATCGGTCATTTCGGCGATGGAGGTGACATGCCTGCGCGGGATGAGGACCAGCCATCCGGGCAGTGCAGTATCGATCGCATGCGCCACCCGCCAATACTCGTCCGCCGCGATCCGCTCCCACGTCGGCAGCGCGTCAATCCGGTCGTTGTTGTCGCAGACCCAGCAGTTCATGATCGGCACGGTAGGCAACAGCGGGTCGGCGTGACAACCCGGCGAATTCCAGAACACGGCCCATCTCTGGAGGACGGCGGCCTGGCTCGGCATCCGCTGCGGTGGGTCGGCCTTGCTGACCATGGCGACACCCACGAACCTCCACCGGCACGTATAGTCGCCGACGCGAGAACGATCTACGCTGAATGGGAGTCGCCAGGTGAACCGTCGTATGGCTGGTGCAGTGATGACCATTGCCGCCGCGGCACTGTTCGGCCTCACGGCCTGTGCCGCTGCCGATGGATCCGGCGGCAGCCCGGCCGCCACGACGGCCGCGCCCGCCGACGCGACCAAGTCCTTCGCCGCCGCGACCGCTGCGCTGACCACCAAGCCCATCGCCTTCACCATGTCATTGCCAGGCCAGTTCTCCGCCACCGGTCGCATGGACCCCAAAAATCGGAGGGCCGAGGTCGAAGGGGTCATGACCATGGCCGGCAAGAACTCCGACATCCACCTCATCGCCATCGGAGACGATGTCTGGCTGAAGATGAGTGGGATGAAGAAGCTGTCGAACGGGAAATGGATGCACACGACTGCGGATCGGGTCAAAGGCAGCACGTTTGACATCGCCAACCCCACGAACCCCGGCGGGATCATGAACTTGATCAACGCGGTGGTCCAGGTGGAGCCCAGCGGCGCGACCGGCTTCCGGGGTCATCTCGACATGACGAAGTCGCCGACCGCCGACCCGAACCTGTCCGGCGCCCTCGCCGAGAAGCTCAGCGCCGTGCCGTTCACGGCGACCACCGACACCGACGGAAACCTTGCCGGCATCCGCATCGACATGAGCGCGTTCGCGCCCGGTGTGACCATGAGCGCGACCTACCAGTACGGCCGGCCCGTCGAAGTGACCGCGCCGCCCGCGAGCGATGTGATGCCGATGCCCGCCGAACTGCTGCCTGGCTCCTGACCTACTCCCCCAAGGCGGCGCACGTGAAGGCCGAACAAGTGGCATCGAAAGTCCACCCGAGCGGAGCGACTACCGTGGGGACGGTTCGCCACGGCATATGAACGGCGTGTCCGACCGTCGGTCGGCGCGGCTGATGCAGCTGGTAGCCGATGAAGAGTTCGATCGGATCGAACGCCTCCCGTGGCTGCCGGGCTACGGGCCGTGACGAGGCTCAAAGGGCAAGCAGGATCTGCACCCTCACCAAGTGATCATGTTCGGCCGGATCTGTCTCGCGCCACGCATCCCAGCTGTCAACGTGCTTGGTGCGTTCCACCATCCGCGAGCAGTCCATGCACCGACGAAACTCGCGAGTGAGGATCGTCCCGTCGTCGCGGCGGCTGCTCGATCCGACCGAGTGCGCGGTCAACGCATTACCGCACAGCGGGCAGCGTTCGTGGGGATCAGGCTGCGGCGCCGCCTTGGCCGGTTTCGGTTCGGACTCCCATCGTCCCGGAGGCAGGAGCGCAGATAGGCGTGGCAGTCGCTCGACGACGCGCTCGGCGTCGTCGGCGCTGGGTTCCCAGTCCCGCCGCAGAACCTCGCCGGACCGTCCCGCCTCATGGCGGGCATCGGCCGCGTCCCAGAAGGCGTCCTCGTCGCCGCCGCTGATCTGGGCATACGCCGACGACGCTGCGAAAAGCAGCTCCTCGCTCTCAAGTGACATCCGCTCGCGACGGCCCTCGGCGATGTCGATGACGACCGGATGCCCGGCCAGGCAGTCGGGGTCGGCGAAGATCTGCTCCACGGTCCGACGTCCCAAGCCGACCAGACCAGCCCTGAACGACGAGTAGAAGTCGTCGGAGATGTAACCGGTGATGAGTTGGCACGCGACGGCCACGTTCCAGGTGTCCAGCCGCGCGGTCACGTCGCCCAGGAGGTCGTCGAAGTCGAGGATCTCGTCATGCGACAACATTGCCAGCCGCGCGATCAGCGCTTCGGCGACCGCGGTGTTGTCGAAGGGACCTGTCGTGACGCCCGCGTCGTCACGGGCCTGATCCACGATCGTCCAGAACCCATCGATCTCCACCGCGACAGTATGCCAACCTCTCGACCTACTTGTGGTCCACGCGCGGCCTGCGTGGACGGCACCGCGCACGCACCGGACCGATCCACCGATATCGAGCAAAGACGATGGTTCGGTGCTGCCGATGATGTGCACAGGTCGCTCGCCCTGCGACGCGTACCGTGGCGGCTGGGCGGGCTGCACCTGCGTGCCAACGCGTGCTCTGGGCCGCCACAGCCGTGGCCGTGATCCGCTACACCTCTCCCGGCTGGGTGCCGGAACCGCTGCGCCAATCGCACGGCCTCTGGCTGGCCGCGCCGGCATGGACGATCGGCACCGCCTGGTCGCCGTCAATTTTGCGCCCTCGTCCGCCGGCGTACGAGGCGGACTGCCTGCAGTGCCGAGCAGGATTCGTAGCCACTGCCTTTCCAGCAAGCCGACGCCGATCGTCCGGCCCAGATGCCCCGCTGCGCTCGGAACCAAGGTCGAGCACAGCGGGGACATCTGCCTGTCGGTGCAGCTCGGGTCCGGTCAGCAGAACGGCAGTGGGAACAGGTGTACGCAGGCGCGCTGGATGTCGGCGGTCAGCGCGGGCGCACCGTCCACGGGTGCGGGGTCTTCGGGTGTCGACTGGATCCCGCCGGCGGCGATCGTGTCCAGTGCGGCCATCCCGGCTTCGTCGATGGTGCCGAAGACGGTGTAGTTGGGGCGCAGGATCGAGTCGGCGTAGACCAGGAAGAACTGGCTGCCGTTGGTGTCGGGTCCGGCGTTGGCCATGGCCAGGGTGCCGCGCGGGTAGTAGACGCGGTCGGGCCGGTCGGGCACGGGCGGCAGGTCGGTGGGCAGTTCGTCCTTGTACCGGTAGCCGGGGCCACCGCTGCCGGTGCCGGACGGGTCTCCGCACTGCAGCACCTTGAGCGTCGGGTACGCCGTCAGCCGGTGGCAGTTGGTGCCGTTGTAGAACCGGTGCAGGATCAGGTGCTCGAAGCTCTGGACGGTGCAGGGTGCCTTGGCGGCGTCCAGCGTGATCGTGATCTTGCCGTGGCTGGTCTTGAGCACGACGTGGGTGTTCCAGGTCTGCTGGTGTCGCGGATCGAAGGGCAGCCCGACCGGCCGGGCCGGCGGATCGTCGGGTGTCTCGGCGTACTGGCAGGGGCCCTTGGTGGTCCGGGGCGCCGGGTCGGCCATGGCGGGGGTGGCGGGGGCCGTGGCGGCGAGCAGGCCGGCGACTAGTCCGGTGATGGTGAACCGGATCAGATGGGTTCGCATATCGAAAGATATACATCAAATCTTCCGGTTCAGCAGTTCGGAAGCACCACGGCGCACACGTCCCGAACCGGAGCCGCATGGCATGGAACCGATTCGGGTTCTCGTGCGCCAGGCAGGATGTGCAGGTGGATGAGGTACGACAGCGTGCCCCCGGCGATGTGTACGCCCACGAATACCCAGGGCTGGTACGCCTCGCCTACGTGACGACAGGCAGCCTCGCCGCCGCCGAGGATGTCGTCCAGGACGTCTTCGCCGACTGGTTCCGGCTCGAGGGCACCCGCCGCGACGAAGTGCGCGAACCGGCCGCGTACCTGCGCTCGACCTGGCCGAGGGACGCGGCGCACTCGCGGCCGACGGCGAATGGGTCCACGCCCAGACCAGGCTCGCCCCGGACGGGCGGCTCGTCGCGATCGGCGACCCGCGCGGCGGGGCCACCGACATCGTCGTGCTGGATCTCGTCACCGGGCAGCGCCGCGACTATGCGCCGGCCCAGCCGTCGGCCTACCGCTTGGTCGGATGGTCGCCGGATGGCAGGACCTTGGCTGTGCTCACCGCGCCGGCGGCCGTCCGCGACATCCACGAGACGGAACCCGGCAGCCTCGCGGAACTGACCGTCCTCGATCTGGCGACCGGTGTCCTCGCCAGGGTCGGGCAGGCGACGATGCCCCTGGGCGAACACTACTGTTTCACCGGCGACGGCCACACCGGCGGCTGACCCGCACGAAAATGTCGCAAGGAGGCTGAATCGGCCCGAAAGCTATGTTCATGCCACAGGGAGTCGGCTTCATCGCGCTGAACGGCGCCCGCGGCAGTGGCCTGACCTCAGGATTATGGTGATGGCGTAGAGCAGCTTCGCGCTGTTCTACGCGGCGGCATTCCACGACCCAGCCGGTACCCGACTGCCGCGCTCGTCAACGTCCTGCGCCGAAGGGTGGACGCCCATGTCGAGCACGCCTTCGGCCTCGGCCGGACGGGAGAGGCGCCGATTCGCGTGGACCGTGATCCTGGGGATCATCGCGTTCACGGCGACTGCGGGACTGCTGGTCGAGCTTGGCCCGCGTCCACGTCCGGCGATGTACGGGGCGCTGTGCGTGCTGTACATGGCGAACGCCCTGGGCTCGCTTCAACAGGCCCGGCGCAGCACGCCCACGGATCCCCGCACCCGCGCCTTCTGGCGTTGGGCGGCGATCGGCGGCACGTTCCTGACGACCGGGTCGATCGTGCAGATACTGCCCGGGCTGGGCGCCTGGCCCGACGCGCCGACGCCGATGCTGATCACCAAGGCGCTGGCGACTGCGGGCTTCGCGGCAGTGACCTGGCCCATGCTGACCTGGCCCCTGAACGTGGCCGGACGCCAGCGGCTCCGTATCGGCCTGGACGCGGCCACCGTGATGTGCAGCGTTGCCGTGTTCACCTGGGCACTCGCCCACAGCACCGGAGCACGGCCGGTCGACGAGGTCGACCTGCTGTTGACGCTGCTGGCCAGCGGCGTGCTGGTGGCGTCGGCATTCGCGATGGTGCGGCTGATCCTCAGCGGGTCGGCTCCGTTCACCCCCGCGACCGCCGCCACCGGCACGTCGGCGCTGCTCCTGCTGTCCATCGGCATCGCCACCGACGGGCTGACCGGCCCCCAGCCCGACACGCGGCTGCTGTTCACCTTGAAACTGGTCTCGGGGGCGCTGCTCGCGATCACGCCTCAGGTCGAGCAGCTCACGCACACTGTCGGCCGCCCGCTGACGCCGCCGCGGCGGATCAGCGCCACGCTGCCGTACCTCGCCGTGGCGGCCGCCCAGGTGTTGCTGATCGCGCAGCTCTGGCGGGATGGACTGACCCGCGCGACCTGGGGTGTCATCGCTGGGATGGCGCTGATCACCGCGTTGGTCACGGTACGGCAGAAGATCACCGCGACGGACAACGAGCGCCTGATCGACCAGCTTGACACGACCATGACCACGCTCAGCGCGCAGGAACGGCGCTTCCGCTCACTGGTGCAGAACACCTCCGACGTGACGCTGGTCGTCGACCGCGCGGGCGAGATCGCCTACGCCAGCCCGTCGGCCCGTACGGTGCTGGGCATCTCGCCGCAGGAAGCGCAAGGCAGACCCGCGCGCGACGTGCTGACGGCCCGCCATCCCGACGGCACCCGGGAGTGGCTGACCCCCCTCTACGGCCGGTCCCCCCAGCGCGACGACCTTCAGGTGCGGCTGCGCGACGGCACCCTCAAGCACCTTGAACTGATCTCCACGAACCTGCTGGAAGACCCGTCGGTCGGCGGAATCGTAATCAACCTGCGGGATGTCTCCGAAGCCAAGGACCTCCAGCGGCGGCTGCGCCACCAGGCGACCCACGACAGCCTCACCGGCCTGGCCAACCGCGCACTGCTCAACGAACAGCTCGGCGACGACGACCGGGCGCAGGGCAGCAACGCCGTGCTGCTGCTCGACCTCGACGGCTTCAAAGAGGTCAACGACCGGTTCGGCCACCATGTCGGCGACCGGCTGCTGATGGCCGTCGCGCAGCGGCTGCGGCAGCTGGTGCGCCACGACAACCTGGTCGCCCGGCTCGGCGGCGACGAGTTCGTCGTCCTGCTGCGCGACAGCACGGCCGACGCCGCCGTGCGCACGGCCAACCGGCTACTCGAAGGCGTGGGCCGCACGGCCTGCCTCGACGGTGACAGCACCGTGCAGGCGCAGACCAGCATCGGCGTCGCCGTCGGCACCGACACCGCGTTCGACACCCTGCTGCGGCAGGCCGACGAGGCGATGTACCAGGCCAAGCGCAACGGTTCCGGGGTGTCCCTGTACACGGGTGCCGGCGGCTCGACCCCGCCCACCTGACCACTGCGCCGGGGGCGCTCCCGGCTGTTCAGCCGCCGACGTGGATGCCGGGCCGCCGGGCCGGATCGCGTTCGCTCTGCCGCAGGATCTCACGTACCACCGGCGGGGTGTCGCCGCGGCCGAGCAGCAGATACCGGAACAAGTGGGTCAGCGGCGAGCCCTCGGACCACTCGAAGTAGCAGTGCGGGCGTACGCCGGTGGTGTCACGCAGGGTGAGCAGGATCGCTGCGATGGCGTTGGGAGCGGCCGGCGCGGCCGCGCGCAGCACACGATGGTTGCCGACCTGCACACCGGTCACGTGCAGCACATTGGTGAACTGCGACGGGTCGACGACGTCGATCTCCAGGAACATGACGTCGGCCCCGCCCGGCACCGGATTCATGCCGCGCTGCTCGGCCTCCTTGGCCGCGTACTCGCCGACGTCGCCGGACTGGCGACGGTTGGCGATGAGGTTGATGGCGCCGTCGTAGTCCAGGGTCTCGGTGACGAACTGCCGGGCGCGGGTGTCGAACTCGATGTGCTCGACGCGCAGCTCGGTGGTGCGGGTGATGCGCGAGATCAGGGAGATCACCACCATCGCGGCGATGAACATGGCCGAGATGGCGATGCCGTCGGGCTTCTCGTGGATGTTCTCACCGAGGGCGTACAGCAGGATCAGGGTGAGCACGGCGAAGCCGGTCGTGGCCTTGCGGCGGCGGTGCCGCCAGGCGGAGATCGTGACGGCGATGCTGCCGGAGACCATCATCGCCAGGATGCCGGTGGCGTACGCCCCGGCCTGCGCCTCGACGTCGGCCCCGAAGGCGATGGTCACGCCGATGCAGACGGCCGTGTAGACCAGCACCACCGGCCGCACGGCGCGACCCCACTCGGGGGCCATGCCGTACGAGGGCAGGTAGCGCGGCACGATGTTGATCAGACCGGCCATCGCCGACGCGCCCGCGAACCACAGGATGAGGATGGTGCTGATGTCGTAGACCGTGCCGAAGCCCTCGCCGAGGTGCTCGTGCGCGAGGTAGGCCAGGGCCCGGCCGTTGGCGGCCCCGCCTTCGGCGAACTGCTCGGCGGGGATGAGCACGGTGGTGACGAAGCTGGTGGCCAGCAGGTACACCGACATGATCAGCGCGGCGGCGGTGAGCAGCTTGCGGGTGTTGCCGATCCGGGACACCAGCCGGACCCTCGCGTCACCGCCGTCGGCCTTGACCAGCGGCATCATGCTCACGCCGGTCTCGAAGCCGGACAGGCCCAGCACCAGCAGCGGAAACGCCAGGATCGCGGGGCCCATCACGCCGCCGAACCCGCCTCCCCCACTGGTCAGCGCGTCGGTCCAGCCCGACCACGCGCCGGGCGTGGTGAACACCTCGACCAGGCCGTACACCGCGATGATCGCGTTGAGGCCGAGGAAGACCGCGACCAGCGGGATCGC
>NZ_JBEZEB010000039.1:0-83751 GCF_040648615.1 Catellatospora sp. NPDC049111
GGGCGCGCCGCCGCGGGCGCCGCCCCCCCCCCCGCCCCCCAATTAAAACCCCTCGCGCCCCCCCCCACTCCCTGAGGCCGCAAGTCTTTAAAAGTCGCCGCGCGGGTCGGGCGTGGCGCGGCGGCGCGGCGGGCATGGTTGAGGCCCCGGCCGCGGGGCGGACGGGGCCTCAAGGTGAGACAGAGGGGGCTCAGCCCTCGAAGATGCCGGCCTCGGCCAGGCGCTTCTCGGTGGCGTCCCAGCCGTGGCCCGGGTGGGAGCTGTTGAGAGCGACCAGCTCAGCGCGGATCTTGGTGGCGTGGCCGGCGCCCGCGAGCACGCGGATCTCCTCGACGAAGGCGTCCGAAGAGGTGCTCAGGTGCACGGTCTTGCCGTTGGTGAGGTTCCGCACGTAGGCGTGCTTGCCGTTGTTCAGCGGAATGATGTACTTGAACTCACCGAGCACGCTCAGCGCGCCACCCTTGGCCTCACCGGCCCGGACAGACGCGCGCGCGGTCTTGGAGGTGTTGCTCGCCACGACGTACTCCTTGAAAGTCTGGTTGACTTAAGAACTCTACACGACCCCCGAGCAGACCCTGACCGGCGTCGCCTTCCGGTGTGACGGACACGTCGCCGCGGGCCGGTCGGACAATTCATCCGGCGAGTTTGGCGATTCTCTGGCGCCACATCCGCCCCAGCCGTCATCATGGGTGAGATCGCCGGAGTCGCCAGGCCGTAGGGGAAGACGCGCCTGTCCGTCTCGGGAGGTCACCGTGCCCACGCGTGGCGTCGTACACGTCCACTCGAGCCCGCTTGCCGTGTGTCCTCACGTCGAGTGGGCGATTTCGCGCGCCCTGAAAAGCGGCGCGGTCAACCTGCACTGGACCGTGCAGCCGCTCGAACCCAGCGCGCGCCGCGCCGAGTGCGGCTGGTCCGGCCGCCCCGGCACCGCCGCGGAGATCGCGGCTGAGCTGCGCCAGTGGCCGATGCTGAGGTTCGAGATCACCGAGGAGCCGAGCGCCGGGGTCGACGGCGAGCGGTTCATGCACGTGCCCGGCCGGGGCCTGTTCCGGGCCGCGATGGGCGCGGCCGGCGACATCCAGCTCGGCGAGGACCGGCTGCGTGCCCTCATCACGGGCAGCCGCAGCCCGGAGGCGCTGGCGCATGCCCTCGACATGGCGATGGGCACCCCCTGGGACGCCGAACTCGAGCCGTATCGCTACGCCGCCGAGGGGGCGCCGGTGACGCTGCTGACCAGGGCGGGTTAGTCCAGGCGTGGGTGGCGGGCTCGGCCGTAAGGAGGATGTGGTCGCGTGTAACGGTTGACCCCGTCCCGTACTGCTGGTGGGATACCCGCGTGACCTCGTCAACGCAGAAGTGGTTCCGCCGGCTCGGTGCCGTCGTGTCCGGCCTGTGCACCGTGGCGGTCGTGGCAAGCGCGTGCGGCACGGCGCCCGACAACGGGGGAACTCTGCCGATGCAGGACCCGGCCGACGTCTCCGCCAAGGTCGCGGGGATCATCAAGAAGATGTCCGACGCGGACCTCGCCGGCCAGGTGCTGATGCCGTTCGCCTACGGGCGCTCGGCCACCGACGTCTCCGCGGGCACCGCGGCGGGCAACAAGGCCCTCGCGGGTGTGGACAGCCCCGCGCAGATGGTCGAGAAGTACCGGCTCGGCGGCATGATCCTGATCGGGTTCGGTGGCAACGACCCGACCGCCGCCAACCAGCCGGTCAACAACGTGCAGTCGCCGGAGCAGGTGCGGGCGCTGACCGGAGGCCTGCAGGCGGCCGCTGCCCGGCTGCCCGCCGACGTGCCGCTGCTGATCGGCATGGACCAGGAGTTCGGCGTGGTCACCCGGCTCACCGCCGGGATGACGGTGCTGCCCAGCGCGATGACGTTCGGGGCGGCCGCCGACCCGGGCCTGACCGAGGTGGCCTGGCGCGCGGCGGGCCTGGAACTGGCCGCGGTGGGCGTGAACGTGAACTTCGCCCCGGTCGCCGACGTGCTCGGACCGGCGGGCAGCTCCGTGATCGGCTCCCGGTCGTACGGATCGGACCCGCGCGCGGCCGGTGATCAGGTCGTCGCCGCGGTCAAGGGCATGCGGGCGGGCGGCGTGGCCGCGACGCTCAAGCACTTCCCCGGGCACGGCCACACCAGCGCGGACAGCCACACCGAACTGCCCGTCGTGAAGCAGTCCCGGCAGCTGCTGGACACCGACGACCTGGCCACCTTCAAGGCGGGCATCAAGGCCGGGGCGCCGATCATCATGTCGGGCCACCTGGACGTGCAGGCGGTCGACCCGGGCGTGGCGGCGACGTTCTCCAAGAAGGTGCTGACCGACCTGCTCCGCAAGGAGCTGGGCTTCCAGGGCGTCGTGGTGACCGACGGCATGAACATGGCTCCGGCGATGAAGGTGCCGCCGGGCGAGGCCGCCGTGAAGGCGCTGCTGGCCGGCAACGACCTTATCCTCATGCCGCCGCACGTCGGCCAGGCGCACCAGGGCATCGTCGACGCGGTGAAGGCGGGCACCCTGCCCCGGGCCCGGCTCGTCGAGGCCGTCGGCCGGATCCTGCACCTCAAGCTCGGCTTCGGCCAGGCCGCGGCGCCGGCCCTGTCCACCGTGGGCACCCACCAGCAGGACGTGGCCCCGCTCGCCGCGGCCGCGGTCACGGTGCTGCGCGGCACCTGCGGCAAGCCGCTGGTGACCGGCCCGGTGCGGGTGACCGCCTCCCCGGGCCGGGACAAGGCCCGCAACCGCCTGATCGAGGCGCTCAAGAAGTCCGGGGCCACCGTGGTCGAGTCCGGTGGCAGCGTCGTGCACCTCGTCGGGTACGGCGACACCGCCGACGACCTGGCCGCGGGCGCGGCGGTCACCGTGCACATGGACGTGCCGACGCTGCTCACCAAGTCGACCTCGAAGGTGCTGGTGGCGACGTACTCGTCCAGCGATCTGTCCATGGACGGGCTGGCCGCGGTGCTCACCGGCAAGGCGAAGCCGACCGGCCGCTCGCCGATCGAGGTGGCCGGCCTGCCCCGGACCACCTGCGCCTGATCTGCCGAGACGCCCGCCGCGTGCCCCCGTGGCCGCAGCGGGCGTCTCGCCGTTCGCAGGGCTGCGCCCGGGTCAGGTCAGCACCCGGGCCCATCGGATTCCTCGCGGAGCTCGTCGGCGCGGTCGAGCAGGGCGCGCCGCTCGACCTCGCTGTGGGCGTGCGCGGCGGCGGTGCGGAACAGGTCCGCGGCGCGTGCCCGGTCGCCGGCCCGCGCGGTGAAGTCGGCCTCCGCGGCGATCGCCAGCGGGTATCCGTCGAGTGCCCCGCCCGTTCGGGCTCGGGCCAGCAGGTCCAGCCCGGCCGCCGGCCCGTGGGCGTAGCCGTGCGCGACCGCCCTGTTCAGTTCGACCACGGGGCCGGGCTGCAGCTCGGCGAGCCGGTCGTAGCAGTCGGCGATGCGCCGCCAGTCGGTGTCCGGGACCGACGCCGCCGTGGCGTGGCAGGCCGCGATCCGGGCCTGCAGCGCGTAGGGTCCGGGTTCGCCGTGCCCGGGTTCGCCGTGCCCGGGTTCGTCGAGGCCGGACAGGATGCCGACGGCTTCGTCGATCGCGGCGCGGTCCCAGCGGGACCGGTCCTGCCGGTCGAGCGGGACCAGGTCACCGGCCGCGTCGCGGCGCGCGTGCCGCCGCGAGTGCTGCAGCAGGAACAGCGCGAGCAGGGCGTGGGCCTCGGCCTGGGCCGGCATGAGCCGGGCGAGCAGACGGGCCAGCCGGATCGCCTCGTCGGCGAAGGCGGGCTCGCCATCGGGGTTGTAGCCGTGGGTGAACAGCAGGTAGAGCACGGCCAGCACACCGGGCAGCCGCTCTTGCAGGGCGGGGCCGGTCGGCACGCGATACGGGATGCGGGCTTCTGAGATCTTGGTTTTGGCCCTGGTCAGCCGCCGGGTCATGGTGGATTCGCTGACCAGGAACGCCCGCGCGATGTCGGGGGTCGGCACGGCGCAGATGGTGCGCAGGGTCAGCGCCACTCGGCCTTCGAGCGGCAGCGCGGGATGGCAGCAGGTGAAGATCAGTCGCAGCCGGTCGTCCACGATCTCCTCCCGCTCCGGTTCGCCGGTGGCCGCGGTCAGCGCCAGCACGGCCAGTTCACGCAGCTTGCGGCGTTCGACGGTGCCGCGCCGCAGCACGTCGAGGGCACGGTTGCGGGCCACCGTCATCAGCCAGCCGCCGGGGTTGTCCGGCACTCCGTCGGCCGGCCAGCGGTCGAGCGCGAGCGCCAGCGCCTCCTGGGCGCAGTCCTCGGCCAGTGTCCAGTCGCCGGTGATGCGGATCAGGGCCGCCACGATGCGCTGGTACGCCTCGGTGGCCGCGGCCGCGGCGGCCTGCGCCGCCGCGGCCCGTGCGTCGGTCAAGACCGGTCCCAGTCGGCCTGCGGCCGGATCTCGATGCGGCCCCCGCGGGCCATCGGGTGGGCCTTCGCGACCTCGATCGCCTCGTCCAGGTCGGCGCACTCCAGCAGGTCGAAGCCGACGATCAGTTCCTTGGTCTCGGCGAACGGTCCGTCGGAGACCAGGGTCTGCCCGTTGCGCACCCGCACGGTCGTCGCCGTCGACTTCGGCGCGAGCCCCATGCCCATCAGGCGCTGCCCGCTGGCGTCGTGCTGGTTGACCCAGACGTCGACGTCGGGCTCCGGCGTGGGATCGGTGTCCGGCTCGGTGTCGGTGCAGACGAACATCAGATACTTCATCTCTTTGCTCCTCTTGTTCGAGTCCACCCTGGTGACGAACGGCCGACCGCGCTCCGGACAGTCCCCGCCAAGATTTTTCAGAAGCAAGGGCACCTTCTTATCGCTCCGCGTATAAGAAGGTGCCCTTGTTAACGCGGCGCCCCGTGTGAGCAGGGAATAGGCGAGAGGAAGGTGCCAAGGGCTGAGCCGGCCCACCGGAACTCCGGCGGCACGGTGGCTGCCGCCTGCGGGCCCGCGGGCCGAGAACACGACGTCGCGTTCCGGCTTACATCTTTTTTGATGTGAGCACATCAAAAAAGATGTAAGCGCAGACAGACATGTCCACGCGCGCACGCCGTCCAGCCCGGCTGAGCCACCAGGGCGAGTCAGAAGGCGAAGCCGCCGGGGCGGCCGTTGCGGTCGGCGATGAGGCCGGCCAGCGTCGCCACGGCGATCTCGGCGGGCGTACGCGACCCGATGTTCAACCCGATCGGCCGGTGCACCCGCGCGACCGCGTTCTCGTCCATCCCGCGTTCACGCAGCGCCGCCACATGCGGGGCGGTGTGGCGCGGGCTGCCCATCACGCCGATCCACCGGGCCCGGGTCTGCAGCGCCGCGTCCAGAACCGCGCCGAGTTCCGCCCGGTCGTGGTCGGTGACCACCACATCGGCGTCGCCGTCGGCGAACGACGGGTCGACGGTGCTGGCCAGCCGCAGGTGCTCGGGTCGGGGCACGTCCTCGACCCGGTGCAGATCGGGCTCCACCAGCACGGTGCGATAGCCCAGGTCGTGCCCGAAGTGCAGCAGGTGCGTGGCGACCGGGGAGGCGAACACCGCGATCAGGGTGCGTTCGCCGGGCGGCGCGGGGAGGTGACCGTGGGCCGCTGCGCAGGCCGGATCCGTGTGCTGATGTGCCACTCGCCCAGCCTAGTACCGTGGCGTCGGTTTCCGGGACGACCGCGGGCGGCGCTCGCATCGGCTCGTCGCCAGGGGCGGCCGGGCGCGGTGTCCCGCGCGGCGGCCGTGCGGGCAGTCAGCGCAAGCCGGCCGGAAAGGCGCAGGCCACCGCGGCATGACCGTTAAGAAGGGCACCTTCTGCAACGCGGAGCGTTAAGAAGGTGCCCTTCCTTCGCCCCCCGCCGGGGTCAGGGGACGGGGGCGGTGGCGCGGATGGTGCGGGCGGTGATGGTGGACATGACCATGGTCTGGTCGGGTTCGGGCGGCGGGGCGATGACGGCGACGACCTCGGGATGGTGGCGGCCGACGCGGGCGTGGGTGCGGCGACGGCGGCGGGGCAGGTCCTCGACCCAGCCGAGCAGCCAGCACGCGCCCGCGACGAAGACGCACGACAGGGCGAGCTTGATCGCGATGAGCAGGGGCTCGTTGTCCAACGCCCAGATGCGGGCCTTGCCCAGGATGAAGATGGTGGTCAGCACCGCGAGCTGGTGCCACAGGAACATGGTCAGCGAGCGGCTGCTGATCCACTCGACCACCCGGCGGAACCTCCGGCGGGCCGACAGCCAGGTCAGCTCCGGGTCCCAGTGCAGCAGCGGCACCACGAACGCGGCACACCACAGCACCTGACCGACCGGGCTGGCCTGGAGCAGCCCGCCCGCCGGCGGGAAGAAGTGCAGCCAGCCGAGCGCCCCGCCGACCATGACAGCCGACAGTGCCAGGACCAGCTTGCGGTTGGCCCGCTGGAGCCGCCCGGTGGCGTGCCAGTAGCCGAGCACCCAGCACGGCGCGTAGATGCCGAGCATCTGGGTGACGTCGGCCAGCCACGAGCTGAACCCGATGAGCGGCGACACGGCCAGCAGCGCCAGCGGGGCCAGCGCGGTCAGCAGCGGGCGGCGGCGGTAGCAGGCCCACAGCAGCGGGGCCAGCAGCGTCAGCCACAGGTAGGTGCGGATGTACCAGAGCACACCCGTGATCGGCACGGCCCAGTCGTTGCCCGGCGGGTCCGACAGCGGGAAGACCCAGGCCAGCACCGCGGTCTCGTTGAACGGTCGCGCGTCCGTGCCGTCCCAGCCCATCACCCACATCAGCGGTACGAGAATCAGCCCCGCCGCCCACACCGCGGGCATGACCCGACGGAACCGGCTCCACACCGCGATCTCGGGCCGGTCCTTGGCCTTCATCATGGACCGCGCCATCAGCGACCCGGCCAGCGCGAACATGACGCCCATCGAGGGCAGCGCGAAGCCCAGCCAGACGAAGCCGGTGGCGTGGAACGCGATGACCCGGGCCATCGCCAGCGCGCGCAGCAGGTCGAGGAAGAACGACCGGCCCTGGCGCGGCTGCGGAGCCGGTTCGGCGGCCTTCGGCTTGGCCGCCTCCTTGGCCTCGTTGCGGGTCTGCCAGGACTTGTGGCGCAGGTTTGCCAGCCCGGCGAGCACGGCCGGCCCGACCACGACGAGCTGGAAGACGTACAGCGCCGGGGTGAGCAGCAACCACGTGCTCAGCCGTTCGGTGAGCGGCACGCCGCGCCGGTCGAACAGGTACACGGTGGTCTGCGCGTACAGGAAGGCCACCCACAGGCCGACGCCGACCCACGGGACCCGCCACTGCGCGAACGGGAACACCATCAGCGCGCCCAGAATGAAGATCGGGGCCAGGCACATCAGCGCGAAGTCGAACGTGCGCAGCCAGAACGACCAGCCGGTGAGGTAGCGGATGTCCAGCGCGGTGACCCGGTAGTAGTCCCGCGCCCAGCGGATGCGCTGCCGGAACAGGTCGGGCGCGTTGTCGGGCACGGCGGTGTGCACGATCGCGTCGGCGACCGCCGCGGTGGTGCCGCGCCGCTGCGCGAAGTGGGTGAGGTGCCGGTCGTCGGCGACGCCGCGGCGCAGGTACTCGGTGAGGTTGTCCATGACCACCGCCGAGCGCCACACCGCCAGCGCGCCGGAGGCGGTGAAGATGTCGCCGGTGGCCGACAGCCCGTCCCGGATCACCAGGCAGCTGTGCAGGTAGTGCAGGTCGGTGACCTTGGTGATCAGGTTCTCGGCCCGGTTCATGGCGTACACCACGCCGGTCACGCCCTGGATCTTCGGGTCGGCGAAGCGGCGCAGGCAGCGCTCCACGGCGTGCCGGTCGACCACGGAGTCGCTGTCCACGGTCACCACGAAGTCGAAGTCCGCCAGTTCGGCGACCAGCGCGGTGGCCTGCGCGTGGTGCTTGCCGCCGTTCTCCCGCTTGTGCCAGATCACCCGGGCGTGCTGGAACGGCGGCAGCTCGGAGGCCGAGCCGTCGTCGACGACATGGATGACGTCCGGCACCACCGTGCCGTTGAGCAGGCTGCGTACGGTGTCGTGCAGCATCTCCGGGTCCTCGTTGTACGCCGGCACCACCGCGATGATCCGGCCGGAGGGCAACGGCAGGTCCCGGTGCCGGCGCAGCAGCCCCGCCAGCAGGATGCCCAGCGAGTACAGCAGCACCACCAGCGACAGCACGCGCTCGGCGGAGTCCGTCCCGACGAACTCGACGTACGCCACGATGACGGCGACGCAGACCAGCGCCGCGACCAGCCGCGCCCAGCGGTTGTCAGCGCGCATCGGTGCGCCACCCGCCGTCCGGGCGGGCCCGGTGCCGGCCGCGCGGACGCGGGATGCGGCCCGCGAACCGCTCCTGCCGACCGGACAAACGCAGCAGCACGATGCCGACGAGCACGGCGGTCAGCGCCGCCGAGATGACTTTGAGGACCACGCCGGGCGCGAGCAGCATGCTCACTCCCGTCACGGGCAGGATGTGCTGGCTTGAGCCGAAGGCCATCGAGGGCTCCCCTGTGATCGCGCCGGGGGATGGCGCGCAGCGAATGTCGTTCCAGATCGGATGGAGACGATCGGGAGTGGACCGAAACTAACGGCCCCAACGGGCCTGCTCAGCCACCGGCAACGCCGTGTCGGCAGGACCAGCCGCGCGGATTAGTCCGCGAAACGGTGAATGAGCGCGTGAGGTGCCGCCGCGCCATGGCCCGGTCGGCGGAGTGTCAAAGTTGCGCTGACCTCGGTTTTCATACCCTGCGGAAAACGTCCGGCGGTGGACCGCCGCACGGCCGGAACCCGCTGTCCTGTCGGCCTACCCGGTTCGAGCGGATCTTCGGCGGGATGCGGCGGCAGGCGTTTCCGGTGCGGCCCGCGGCCCGATGCACTCGTGAGCCCGCCGACCCCAGCCGCCGCGCTGGCACCGCGAACAGGAATCCGCATGAGCGTCTCGCGCACCCCCGTGCCCGCCCCGCCCGCCGCCCCGCCGCCCCGGGCCGCCCGCAGGCAGCCCCAAGCCGGCTTCCGGCCCGACGTGGAGGGCCTGCGGGCGCTCGCGGTCACCGTGGTGGTGCTGTTCCACGCGGGCGTGGGTGTGCTCAGCGGTGGCTACGTCGGCGTGGACGTCTTCTTCGTCATCTCGGGCTTTCTCATCACCGGCCACCTGCTGCGCGAGGTCGATAAGACGGGCACCATCTCGATCGGCTCGTTCTACGCCCGGCGGGCGATCCGGTTGCTGCCCGCGGCGACCTTCGTCACCGCGGTCACCGTGGGCGTCGCCTGGCTGTGGCTGCCGCCGGTGCGCTTCGCGGCCATCGCTGGCGACGCGCTGGCGACCACCTTCTACGGCATGAACTACCGGCTCGCGGTGCAGGGCACCGACTACCTGGGCTCGGCGCAGACACCGTCACCGCTGCAGCACTTCTGGAGCCTCGCCGTCGAGGAGCAGTTCTACTTCGTATGGCCGCTGCTGCTCATCGGGGCGGTGCTGCTGACCCGCCGCCGCCCGCGCCGCCGCCACCGCACCGTGCTCGCCCTGTTCTCGGCGATCGTGGCGGTCTCGTTCGGCCTGTCGGTGTGGCAGACGGGCGTCTCCGCGCCGTGGGCGTACTTCGGCATGCAGACGCGGGCCTGGGAGCTGGCCATCGGCGGCTTGATCGCCGCGACGGCGGTGCACTGGGAGCGGCTTCCGGGGCGGCCGGCCGTGGCGCTGCGCTGGGTCGGCCTGGCCGGCATCCTGCTGGCAGCGTTCACCTTCACCGAGCACACCGCCTTCCCCGGGTACGCCGCCGCGCTGCCCGTGCTGGCGACCGCGCTCGTGCTCGGGGCGGGCTGCGCGCGTCCCGACTCCCGGGTGCTCGGGCTGGCCCCGGTGCAGCTGACCGGGCGGCTGTCCTACGGCTGGTACCTGTGGCACTGGCCGGTGCTGGTCGTCGGGCCGTACGTGTTCGGGGAGCTGACCACCGGCCGGCTCGTGGTGCTGGCCGGACTGTCGTACCTGCTGGCCGCCACGACCCTGGTCAAGGTCGAGGACCCGGTGCGCTCCGCGCCCCGGCTGCGCCGCCGCCCCTGGCACGGCATCGCGCTCGGCCTGGCCCTGTCCACCTCGCTGGCCGCGGTCGCGGTCGCCGCCCCGGTGTACGTGCCGCCGCCCACCTCCGGCTCCGGGCAGGCCCTCGACGTCGCGTCCGCGCTGGCCAACGCCACCGGCGCGGAACGTGAGCTGATCAACCTGGTGGCCGCGGGCGCGGCGTCGAGCACGGTGCCCGCCAACCTCACCCCGGCCGTGGACAAGGCCAAGGTCGACGTGCCCAAGCTCTACCTCGACGGCTGCGATCCGGCGTTCAGCGAGTCCGAGGTGCGCAAACCCTGCATGTACGGCGACCCGGACAGCAAGACCACGATCGTGCTGTTCGGCGACTCGCACGCCGGGCACTGGTTTCCGCCCCTGGACGCCGTCGCCAAGCAGCGCGGCTGGCGGCTGGCCGTGGTCACCAAGTCGGCCTGCTCCGCCGCCAGCACCCTGATCTACATGAGCAACCTCAAGCGGCCGTACGAGGAGTGCGTGCGCTGGCGCGACGCCGCCGTGGAGTACATCCGCTCGCTGAACCCGGCGATGGTGGTGATGTCGTCCAACGGCAACGGCGACGCCCTCGACGTCGGCCCCGACCAGGCGACCGGCTGGGCGTCCGCGTGGCGCAAGACGTTCGGGAGGCTCGCCCAGCCAGGCATGAAGCAGGTCCTGATCAGCGACACGGCCTGGCCCGCAGGCGACGCCCCCGAGTGCGTGTCGAGCCACCTGACCAAGCTGGAGGCCTGCCACCGCCCCACCCAGGCCGCGATCGGCGACGGCCGCCGCCGCGCCCTGGTCGCCGAGGCCGCGACCCTGGACGGCGTCACCGTCATCGACCCGCTCCCGTGGATGTGCACGGCGGCCAGATGCCCCGTGGTCATCGGCAACGTCCTCGTCTACAAGGACAACAGCCACCTGACCGCCACCTTCGCCGCCCTCCTCGCCACCGTCCTAGCCGACCGCCTCCCCACCGTCTGAGGGAAAGGAAGGGCACCTTCACAACGCTCCGCGTTGTAGAAGGTGCCCTTCCTAACGCCAAACCGGCGGTGAGCTGCTGCTGGTGGCAGTCGAGACCGCGCCGACAGGCGGGCAGCGTCAGAGCGGAATGTTGCCGTGGGCGCCGCGGGCGGCGGGGGCGGCGGCGAGGGCCTCGGCGATGCGCTTGCGGGACTCGGCGGGCTTGATGACGTCGTCGACGACGCCGATCTCCAGGGCGCGGTTGACGCCGCCCGCGGCCTGGGTCTGCTCCTCGACCAGGCGTACCCGCAGCGCCTCGCGCTCGTCGGGCGGGGCGGCGGCGAGCCTGCGGCGGTGCAGGATGTTCACGGCCGCGCCCGCGCCCATGACGGCGACCTCGGCGTTCGGCCACGCGAACACCGCGCTCGCGCCGAGCGAGCGCGAGTTCATCGCGATGTACGCGCCGCCGTACGCCTTGCGGGTCACCAGGGTCACCCGGGGCACGACGGCCTCCGCGAAGGCGTGCAGCAGCTTCGCGCCGCGGCGCACCACACCGTCCCATTCCTGGCCGAGGCCGGGCAGGTAGCCGGGCACGTCCACGACGACGATCAGCGGCACGCCGAGCGCGTCGCACATGCGCACGAAGCGGGCCGCCTTCTCCGCCCCGGCGGAGTCGAGGCAGCCGCCCAGGCGCAGCGGGTTGTTCGCGACGACGCCGACGGTGCGGCCGGCGAAACGGCCGAGGGCGGTCACCACGTTCGGGGCCCACTTGGCGTGCAGTTCCACACCGGGCTCGTCGAGCAGGGCCTTGACCAGGGGCCGGACGTCGTACGCCCGGTTGGCCTGCTCGGGCAGCCACGCGCCGAGGTCGCGGTCGTCGGCGACGTCGGCGGGGGACAGACGGCCCGGCCGGCCGAGCAGCCGGGCCAGCCGCCGTGCCTCGGCGACGGCGGACGCGTCGTCCTTGCAGGTGAGGTGGACGACGCCGGAGCGGCGACCGTGCGCGTCGGGGCCGCCCAGGCTCTCCATGTCGACCTGCTCGCCGGTGACGGAGCGGACGACCTCCGGGCCGGTCACGAAGATCCGGCCGGCATTGCTCATGATCACGATGTCGGTCAGCGCCGGCCCGTACGCCGCGCCGCCGGCCGCCGGGCCGAGCACCACCGAGATCTGCGGCACGCGGCCCGAGGCCCGCACCATCGCCGCGAAGACCTGCCCGACGCCGTCCAGCGCGACGACACCCTCGGCCAGCCGGGCCCCGCCGGAGTGCCACAGCCCGACGACGGGGATGCGCTCGCGGACCGCGGTGTCGATGACGTCCACGATGTGCTCGCAGCCCTCGGCGCCCAGCGCTCCGCCCATCCGGGTGGCGTCGGTGGCGAAGGCGACCGCGGGCATGCCGTCGATGTCTCCCCGGGCGCCGAGCACGCCGGAGCCGTTCGCGGCGGTCAGCGTACGCACCGTGCCCTCGTCGAACAGGGCCCGCAACCGCACCAGCGGGTCGCGATGGTCGACGTCGCGCGCGGCTGCCGCCGAGGTCGTGGTCATGCGGATCTCCCTTGTGGCAGGCGGTCTACGCGACGACGCCCAGGCGCACTGAGGCACCTGGGCGTCGCCTGGCACGAGCCGGGGACCGAACCGAACTGCTCGGCCGACCCGGCCTCAGGGCCGCGTGAACAGGAGGGCGACGTTGTGCCCACCGAAGCCGAACGAGTTGTTCAGCGCGGCTGCGATCTGCAGCGGGCGGGCCTTGTGCGCCGCCACGTCCATGGTCAGGGCGTCGTCGGGGTCGTCGAGGTTGATCGTCGGCGGCACGACACTGTCGCGGATCGCCAGGATCGTCGCGATCGACTCCAGCGCGCCCGCCGCGCCGAGCAGGTGCCCGGTCATCGACTTGGTCGCGGTCAGCACCGGGTGGTCACCCAGCGCCGCCCGCAGCGCCGCGATCTCGGCCATGTCGCCGACCGGGGTCGACGTGGCGTGGGCGTTGACGTGCGCGACGTCGGCCTTGGCCACGCCGGCGTCGCGCAGCGCCATCGCGATGGCCCGGGCGGCGCCCGTGCCCTCGGGATGCGGCTGCACGATGTCGTACCCGTCGGAGGTCATGCCCGCACCGGCGAGACGCGCGTAGATCCGCGCGCCGCGCGCCGCGGCGTGGTCGGCCCGCTCCAGGATGACGATGCCGGCGCCCTCACCGAGGACGAAGCCGTCACGGCCCTTGTCCCACGGCCGGGAGGCCTTCTCCGGCTCGTCGTTGCGCGTCGACATGGCGCGCATCGAGGCGAAACCGGCGATCGGCAGGGGGTGGATGACCGCCTCGGTGCCGCCCGCGATGACCACGTCGGCACGACCGGACCGGATCATGTCCAGACCCCACGCGACGCCCTCGGCACCGGTGGCGCACGCGCTGGTCGGCGCGTGCACGCCGGCCTGCGCGCCGTACTCCAGGCCGACGAAGGCGGCCGGACCGTTCGGCATCAGCATCGGCACCGTGTGCGGGCTGACCCGCCGCGCGCCGGACGCCTCCAGGATGTCGTCCTGGGCCAGCAGGGTCTGTGCGCCGCCGATGCCGGAGCCGACGACCACGCCGAGCCGCTCTTTGTCGAGGCCGGCGTCGGCCAGGCCGGAGTCGGCCCACGCCTCGGCGGCGGCGATGAGCGCCACGGCCTCGGAGCGGTCCAGCTTGCGCAGCCGGACGCGGTCGATGACCTCGCTCGGCTCCACCGCCAGCTGGGCAGCGATCTTCACCGTCAGCTGATCGGCCCACTCCTGGGTCAGCTTGCTGACCCCGGAGCGGCCCGCCAGCATCGCGTCCCAGGTCGACGCCACGTCCCCGCCGAGCGGGGTGGTGGCGCCGAGACCGGTGACGACAACGTCAGGCTTGGTCACGTCAAATCTCGCAACTTCAGGAGTTGGCGACGATGAAGGAGACAGCGTCGCCGACGGTCTTCAGGTTCTGGACCTCGTCGTCCGGAATCTTCGCGCCGAACTTCTCCTCGGCGGCCACGACGACCTCGACCATGGAGAGCGAGTCGACGTCGAGGTCCTCGGTGAACGACTTCTCCTCGGAGACGTCGTCGGGGTTCACGCCGGCGACCTCTTCGAGGATCTCGGCCAGGCCGGTGACGACCTCTTCGCGCGTAGCCATGGAACTTGGTTTCCCTTCGGTTGGTGGAACTGATGTGGGTGTAAGCCAGGGGTGGGGCTCAGGGGCAGCGGACTACCTGACCGGCGTAGGTCAGGCCGCCGCCGAAGCCGACGAGGAGCACCGGCGAGCCGGACTTCACCTCGCCGCGCTCGATCATCTTGGACAGCGCCAGGGGGATGCTCGCGGCCGACGTGTTGCCGGACTCCACGATGTCGCGGGACAGCACCGCCGGGTCGACGCCGATCTTGCGGGCCAGCGGCTCGATGATGCGCAGGTTGGCCTGGTGTGGCACGAAACCGCCCAGGTCGCCGGGGGCCACGCCGGCCTTCTCGCAGGCCGCGAGCGCGACCTGCGGCGCGGTGCCGGTGGCCCAGCGGAAGACCTTCTGGCCCTCCTGCACGATGTACGGCTGCCAGCCCTCGATGGCGATCGCGTCGCTCGGCTCGCTGCCCCAGACCACGGGGCCGACCCCGGGCTCCTCGCCCTCGGCGGTGGCCGACACGACCGCCGCGCCCGCGCCGTCGGCGAAGATCACGCAGGTGCTCCGGTCGGACCAGTCGGTGATCTGCGACAGCTTCTCCGCGCCGATCACCAGAGCGTGCTTGGCTGCCCCGGCGCGGATCGAGTGGTCGGCGTTGGCCAGCGCGTACGAGAAGCCCGAGCACGCGGTGTTCAGGTCGAACGCGGCCGCCCCGGCGATGCCGAGCTTGTCGGCGACCCGGCAGGCCACGTTCGGGCTGCGGTCGATCGAGGAGCAGGTCGCCACGATCACCAGGTCGATGTCCGCGGCGGTCAGGCCGGACGCGGCCAGCGCCTTCTCGGCGGCGAACCCGGCCATGTCGGCGACGGTCTCGGTGTCGGCGATGCGCCGCTCCTTGATGCCGACGCGGGACTGGATCCACTCGTCGTTGGTGTCGACCATCTGCGCCAGATCGTCGTTGGTCACGACGCGCGACGGCTGGTAGTGCCCGAAAGCGAGGATCTTGCTGCCGCTTACGCTCATGATTGCTCTCCGATGCGGGCTTGCGGGGTTGACTCGTGCGACCCCGGCGCGCTGTGGCGCGAGATGAGGTCCTTGGCGGCGGCCAGGTCGTCCGGCGTGTTCAGCGTGACGATCTCCGGCGTGCCGGGCTTCAGCTCGCGCTTGACCAGCCCGGCGAGGGTGCCCGCGGGCGGCAGCTCGATCACGGCGGTGACGCCGCGCTCGGCCAGGGTGCGCATGCACAGGTCCCAGCGGACCGGCGCGGTCACCTGGCGGACCAGGCGGCCGAGCATCTCCTGGCCGTCGGTGACGGCCGCGCCGTCGGCGTTGGACAGCTGCGGGCGGGCGGCGTCGGCGGTGGCCACGCTGCTCGCCACGGCGGCCAGGGCCGCTTCGGCCGGGGCCATGTACGGGGTGTGGAACGCGCCCGCGACAGCCAGCTTGATGACCCGCGTACGGGCCGGCGGCGCGGCGGCGAACTTGTCGAGCGCGTCGAGCGCGCCCGCGATGACGATCTGACCGGCGCCGTTGCGGTTCGCGGCGTAGAGCCCCGCGGCCTCCAGCGCGGCCAGCAGCTCGGCCTCGTCGCCGCCGAGCACGGCGGCCATGCCGGTGGGCTCCAGCGCGCAGGCGGCGGCCATCTCCCGGCCGCGTACGCCGGCCAGCGTGATCGCCGCGTCCGGGGTGAGCATGCCGGCCAGTGCCGCCGCGCCCAGCTCGCCGACGCTGTGTCCGGCCACGAGCGAGACGCCCTCCAGCGGCAGTTCGCCGGCGGCCAGCAGGGCGGCGGCGATCAGCAGCGGCTGGGTCTTCGCGGTGTCCTTGATCTCCTCGGCGTCCGCCGCGGTGCCCAGGTGCACCAGGTCGACTCCGGCGAGGTCCGACCACCAGCGCAGACGATCAGCGGCGCCGTCGAGGTCGAGCCACGGCGTGAGGAATCCTGGTTTCTGGGCACCCTGGCCCGGGGAGAGTACGGCGAGCACGTATTCAACCCTGAGGGATCACGGACCGGCGCGCCGTTGCCGGGGATGACTAAATCCTCCTACCGATGTTGTGGGTACCCCACAAAGATCGGCGTACGGTGGCGGAATTTTGTCCCGTTCATGTCGGCTTGGTGAGCTGTTCGCCCTGCGTACCGGGCTCCAGTCGGCCCAACGCGAGCGCGATCTTGAGGGTGAACGCGTCACGCGGAGTCAGCGGCCCGAAGCCTGTGACCTCGGCCACTCGGCGCAGGCGGTAACGCACCGTGTTCGGGTGGACGAACAGCGCGCGAGCCGTCGCCTCCAGCGCGCCACCGTGCGTGAGGAACGCGTCCAGCGTCTCCAGCAACTCCCCGCTGGTCCGCGCCAGCGCCCCGTACGCCGAGTGGCGCAGGATGCGCCGGGCCTCCCCGTCGCCGGCCAGGGCGCGTTCGGGCAGCAGGTCGTCGGCGGCCACCGGTCGGGGCGCGGCGGGCCACGCGGGCGCGGCCCGATAGCCGGCCATCGCCGAACGGGCCGACTCCGTGGCCGCCTCCAGCGACGGCACCGCCGGGCCCACCACCACCGGGCCCTCGCCGAACGCGGGCAGCAGCCGTTCGGCCACCGCCACAGGATCGCTCGCCCCGCCCACCACCACGACCAGCCGGTCGCCGTGCACGCCGCCGAGCACCTCGACGTCGGCGCGCCGTGCCGCCCGGTGCACCCCGTGCAGCACGATCGCGGCCTCGCCGCCGGGGGAGCGGCCGACCACCACCGCGACCGGCGGCGCGTCGGTCCAGCCGAGCGCGGCCGCGCGGCTGGCCAGCACGTCCGCCGAGTCGCCGCGCAGCAGCGCGTCCACCAGCAGCGCCTGCAGCCGGGCGTCCCACGCGCCGCGCGACTCGGCCGCGCGGGCGTACACCCGGGCGGCGGCGAACGCGACCTCGCGGGAGTAGCGCAGCACCGCCTCGCGCAGCTGCTGCTCCTCGCCGGGCGCGGCCAGGTGCGGCACCTGCTCCTCGACGACGTCGATGGTGACCTTGATCAGGGCGACGGTCTGCTGCAGGTTGATGCTGCGGGCCAGCGCCCGCGGCGCGACGTCGAACACCTCGTCGGAGACCGCCTGCGGCCCGCCGCGCGCGCCCGCGCCCGTGCGCAGCCACTGCACCAGCGACTGGACACCGGCCTGCGCCACCAGCATGACCCACGACCGCTGGTCGGCCGGCAGCTCGCGGAACCACGGCAGCGACTCGTCCATGCGTGACACGCTGGCGGTTGCCAGGGCGCCGGCGGACCGCTCGATCTGCCGCAGCGTCGCGGCCAGCGGTTCGCCGTCGGTCATGTGCCCCATATTAGGGAGCCTGCGGGCTCCACCGGCCCGGCTCAGTGGGGCTGCCCGTCCGTGCCGCCCTGCTGCGGCGCGGCGTAGGGCGTGGTGGCCGGGTTCCCGCCGACGGGCTGGGCCACCGTGGCCGGGTCGTACGCGGTCGCCGCGTACGGGTCCGGCGCGGCGGGCGCCTTGCGGCGGGTGAGCCAGACGGCCAGGAAGACGATGCCGATGATCACGGCGAGGCCGAGCGCGCCGCCGACCACCGCGACGACCAGCCACGGGAAGGCGCTGCCCTCCTCGGCCACGGCCCGCAGCTCGTTCTTGCCGCCCAGGGCGACGTTCCAGCGCACGGTGTTGCCGTCGACGACCGCCTTGGCGTCGTGCTCGATCACCTTTCCGGGGAAGGTGACCGCGAAGGTGATCTGCAGGCTGCTCAGGAACGGCTTGACCATCTCGGCCTGCGGGCCGAGGCCGTCGGCGCCGGTGTCGAGGTCGGCGGTGAAGACGTACTTGCCGTTGGCGTGGGTGATCGAGGGCGAGCCCTTCTCACCGGTGTTGAACTCGGTCAGCGGCAGGTCGTCGTAGATGATCTTCTTGCCGTAGTACTTGCCGTCGTCGTACACCTCGGTCTTCGCGCCCTTCGGCAGCTCCGCGAGGCTGTCGCCGGCGTCTTCGAACGCCTGCTCGGGGCTCTTGCCGCTCAGCTGGAGCACCGACTTGTCCAGCGCCATGACGATCGTGCCGTCGACGGTGTCGTCGCTGTTCACGGTCATGTTCATGTCGAGCTTCATGCAGCCGGAGAGGCTGAAGGCCGCCAGGGCCAGCACGGCGAGGGTGCGCAGGGATGTGCGGGGCAGTCGCATCGGGCCAGTATGTGGCACCTGCGCCCCGGCCGGAAGCCGGGGCGCACCGACGTCAGATGGTGCGCCGGAACGCGTACGCGATGGCGAACACGCCGAGCGCGATGACCACCACGACCGCGCCGTTGAGTCCCACGAAACGCTGCCAGTCGCCGACCATGGCGCGGATGTCCGGCTCGGCCGTCGCCGACTCGACCAGACCGCCGCCCGTGCCGCCGCCCTCGGCCGGCGCGGCCGTGCCCAGCGAGATCCCGGCACCGCGCAGCGAGGCGTCCATGGTGAAGCGCCCCAGGAACCAGGCCGCGGTGACCTTGCGCTTGTCGGGCTGCGCGGCCGGGCGGAAGACCCGGGGACCGCCCGCGGCCAGCGGGTACAGGTCGTAGGTCTGCTTGTCCACACCGTTGACCGCGGCCACCACGACGAACTTCGGGCCGAGCTTGTCGGCGGCCGGAGCCTTGAGCGGCGACGTCCCGCCGGCCAGCCAGTCGACCTCGCCCGCCATCGCCGTGAACTGGCGCTGGTGCTGGTCGGAGCGCAGCACGATGGGCGCGGTCAGCATGTCCGAGGAGATGGTGATGGTGCGCACGGTCGGCGACGGGCTCGGCTTGGGCGACGGCGTCGGCGCGCCGAACGCGGGCGCGCCGAGCAGCAACAGGGCTGCGGCGAACAGTCCTGCCACGACCTTCACGATGGTGCCCCTCACGTTGATGCCCTGCATGGCCCCCGCCCCGTTTCGCGCTGCGTCACCTGGTGCCAGTGTGACTGGTGGTACCTCTTCTAGACCCGTGGGAAACCTGTCAGGTTGCTACGCCGATAGTCACGTTTCGGACACGGGCGCGGCACTGTCGGGCTTGGTGGGGTAACGCACGCGATTGGTCGGGAACCGAAAGGGTCGGTAACGTCGACCAACTGCGGATTGCGGTGGATCATAACGAAGCGGAGGCGATCGTGGGGGACAGTCGGCGGCGGAGCGGGCAGGGCCAGGTGGCCCGGCGTGGCGCGGCGGTGCTCGCCGTCCTGGTGGGACTCGGCGCGCTGCTGCTCGGCGCGACCCCGGCCTGGGCGCACAATGCCCTGGTCGAGGCATCTCCGAAGAAGAACGCCACATTGACGGCCGCCCCCGCGGCGGTGAAGCTGACCTTCCTGGCCACGCTCAAGAGCGATGGGACGAAGCTCACGGTGACCGGCCCGGACGGCGGCGCGGCGGCGGGCCCGGTGACCGTGAGCGGCAAGGCGGTGTCCGTGCCGTTCACCGGCGCCGCGGGCGGGGCCTACACCGTCGCTTACGAGGTGCTGTCGAAGGACGGCCACCTGGTGAAGGGGTCGTACAAGTTCAGCCTGGCGGTGGCCGAGAGCGCCGCCCCGAGCCCGTCCCCGGTCACCGAGTCGGCGCAGGTGAGCCCGTCGGCGAGCCCGGCGGCGGCGAGCACCGCGCCGGTCGCCGACACCGGCTCCGGCGACCCGTGGTGGCCCTGGGTCGGCGGGGCGGCCGTGGCCGGCCTGCTGGTCGGCGGGGTCATCAACCTCGTCAAGAAGCGCCGCGAACAGGCCTGATCCGATAAAGCAGGACGCCCCCGCCGAAGCACGGCGGGGGCGTCGTCGTCTGCGGATCAGGCCGCGGCGGCCGCCAGCCGGCGCAGCGTACGCTCGCGGCCGAGCACCTCCAGCGACTCGAACAGCGGCAGGCCCACCGAGCGGCCGGTGACCGCGACGCGGACCGGGGCCTGCGCCTTGCCCAGCTTCAGCCCGTGCGCCTCGCCGACGGTCACCAGGGTGTTCTTCAGCGACTCGGCGTCCCACGACGACAGCTCGCGCAGCGCCGCGATGACGTCGGGCAGGATGCCCGCGTCCTTGGACGCCTTCGCCCAGGACGCCTCGTCCAGCAGCGGTGAGTCCAGGAACAGGAAGTCCACGTAGGACGGCACCTCGGACAGCACCGTGATGCGCGTCTGCACCAGCTCGGCGACCTGCCCGAACACGGCCGGGTCGTACGCCTCCGGCGACCACGGCGGCGGCGTGATCCCGTAGCCCCGCTCGGCCCGCTCCTGCTCGGTGGGGAACGGCCCGGTCAGCCACGGCGCGCACGCCTCGGTGAACTCCGGCACCGACAGCGCCCGGATGTACTCGCCGTTGAACGCGCGCAGCTTCTTCTCGTCGAAGAACGCCGGAGACGGGTTGACCTCGTCCAGGCGGAACTCGTCCTCGATCACCGACCAGGGCACGATCTCCCGGTCGCCGCTGGGCGCCCAGCCGAGCAGCATCAGGTAGTTGCGCATGGCGGCGGCAAGGTAGCCCTCGTCCCGGTACATCTCCAGGGCGACCTTGTCGCGGCGCTTGGACAGCTTCTGCCGCTTCTCGTTCACCACGACCGGCACGTGCGCCCACACCGGCGGGGTCTTGCCCAGCGCCTCCCAGAGCAGCTGCTGCTTGGGCGTGTTGGGCAGGTGCTCCTCGGCGCGGATCACGTGGGTGATCCCCATGGTCATGTCGTCGACGACGTTGGCCAGCAGGAACACCGGCGAGCCGTCGCCTCGGGCGATGACGAAGTCCTCGATCAGCTTGTTCTCGAAGGTCGGCTCGCCGCGGATCAGGTCGACGACCTTGGTCACGCCCTCGTCGGGGGTGCGGAAGCGCAGCGCCCGGCCCTCGCCCGCGCTCAGGCCCCGGTCGCGGCAGAAGCCGTCGTAGCCGGCGTATTTGGCGGACCCAGCCTTGTTGTCGGCGCGGGCCTGCACGTCGTCGCGGGTGCAGTCGCAGTAGTAGGCCTTGCCCGCGTCGAACAGCTGCTGGGCTGCCTTGGTGTGCTCCGCGTGGTACGACGACTGGAACAGCGGGCCCTCGTAGGTGTCCCGGGCGATGCCGATCCACTCCAGCGCGGACAGGATGCCCTCGGTCCACTCGGGGCGGTTGCGCGCGGCGTCGGTGTCCTCGATGCGCAGCACGAACACCCCGCCCTGCTGCTTGGCGAAGACCGCGTTCTGCAGCGCCGAGCGGGCGCCGCCGACGTGGAACATACCGGTCGGGGAGGGAGCGAAGCGCACACGTACCGTCACGGTCTCCAGGGTACGGCGCGCCCCCGGGCGTCGCGCCACCAGGTTTGCCGGATGCGCGAAGGGCCCACCCCGCCCCGGGGTGGGCCCTCGACGTCCGCCGTTACGGCTGGGAGGCGGGTGGCTGCTCGCGGACCAGCAGGGCCACCGCGACACCCTGCGTGCGCTGGGCGAACACCGTGGTGAACTCGTCGCGCAGCAGCTCGGCCCGGGCCACCGGCATGGCCGCGAACAGGTCGCGGTCGGGCGCGGAGGTCACCAGCCAGATCCGGGTGACGCCCTTGGCGCACTCGGCCGGGTCGGCGCACTCGACGGCCTCGAAGCTGCCCCGGTCCTGGCCCCGGACGGACACGAAGACGTCCTTGGGCCCGTCGAGGTCACGCAGTTCGAAGGTCATCCCGCGGCGGAAGGTGCGCGGGCCGCCGTGCGACTCGCCGCCGTAGGCGATGGCGTCGCCCGGCAGCAGGCGCGGCCGCATGATCTCCGCGGCGGTGCGCAGATCCGCCTGGTTGCCGGCGGGCAGCGTGCGGGCCTCGACCTGCCCTGGCAGGCCGACCAGGGCCAGCACCGCCAGCGCGCCCAGCGACACCGCCCAGGCGGGCCCGTCCCCGGCCAGCGCTCGCCGGGCCGGGGAGCGCCGTGCGCCGGTCTCCGCCGCCTCGCCGCCGAGGATCGCCTTCGCGCTGCGCGGGCCCGCGACGGCCCGGCGGGCCGCCGTCGTCGGCGGGACCGGGGACACCGCCCGCGCCGCCGCCGCGCGGGCCGCCGGGGTCAGCGCGGCCACCCGGGCCGACGCCTCACGCAGCGTGCAGGCGGCCAGCAGCACCCAGGCGGGTACGGTGAACAGCAGGTACCGCGACAGCATCATGTTGATCACCGGGGTGAGCGCCAGCACGGCGGCGGGCGGCAGCAGCGCCCAGGCCAGCAGGAAGCGCCGCCGGGGCTCGGCCAGCCGCACCGAGAGCAGCGCCAGCCCCAGCACCGCCAGGCCGACCCACATCGAGCCGAAGATACTGGTGATGAACTCGCGGACCGACTCCTCGCCGCGGTCGCCGATCCAGCCGATCTGACCGGTCTGTCGCTTGCCCAGCCACAGCAGCGGCAGCACGGGTAGGCCGCCCACGGCGGTGGCGATCAGCCAGTTGCGCAGCGCGGCCGAGCGTAGCCCCACCGCGCCGAGCACGGCCACCGCGTACGCGGCCAGCACCGTCAGCGCGACCAGGTGCGACCACCCGATGGCGGCGACGATCAGCGCGTACGGCACCCAGCGCCGCCACCGCTCCGGCTGCTCCAGCGCCCGCAGCAGGGCCAGCGCACCCGCGACGGCGAACGCCAGCGCGAACGCGTACGGCCGGGCCTCCGCGCCGTAGCGGGAGACCGCGGGCAGCAGGGCGAACAGCAGCCCGGCGACCAGGCCCGCGCCGGGGGAGAACAGCCGCCGCCCGAGCGCGCCGATCAGGCCCGCCGCGGCGGCCATGGCCAGTGCCGAGGGCAGTCGCAGGCTGGTCAGCCCGTCCCCGAAGAGGGCGACCCACGCCCGGGTGAACAGGTAGAACGGCGCGAACACCGCATCTACCTTGGACAGCAGGAGTTCCAGCTGGTCGGTGGTGAGCGAGGCGGCCCACCAGGTGGCGTACTCGTCGCGCCAGAGGGCGCGCCGATCGTGTCCGATCAGCACCACGAGCAGGGTGACCAGCGCCGGAATCGTGATCGGAAGGCTGCGGGCGAGCCGGGCACCGAACGGGGCCGGGCCGAAAGCGTGCGGTTGTGGGCGGGTCAAGCGTTGACCCCCTGACGGCTGAAAACGGCAGTCAACATGAATGTCCTTATTAACCAAATACGCAGTCCTATGCGGCTTATGACCTATGTTGGGTTGTTGTGAAGCAGATTGTCAAACGCCTCCTGCCGAGACCCGCGCTGCGCGCCGCCGCCTACCGGCTCCCGCTGCGCCAACGGGTCCGCATCGCCAAGCTGCTCGTCGGTGGACCGTCCCGCACCCGGCCCGCCGGCCCCGTCACCGCGTCCGGCGCCTCGTCGCCCGCCCACGCGTGGCACGACAATCTGCAGACCGTGACCGGGCTGCTGGAAGCCGACGGCGTCGACTACTTCTGCCTGCCGCACACCGACCCGCGGCGCAGCGCCGTCGCCGTCGCGGCCGAGCACCGCGCGCAGGTGCTGCGCCTGCTGCGGGGCAGGGCCGGCGGGGACACCGTCATCCGGACCCTCGACGTGGCCGGCCGCCGGGTCAGCCCGCAGCGCTGCGCGGTGGTGCAGGTCTACCGGTCCGCCGGGGGCGCGGCGAACACGCCGCTCACCCAGGACGCGTACGCCTGCGAGATCGAGTTCTGGTCGACCGTGAAGCAGCAGGGCTGGCAGGCCCCGCGCCAGGTCGGGCCGCGCAACCACAAGGTCGGCACCGTCGTCAGCGTGGACAACCCGACGCAGTACGTCGCCGCCGCGCGCCTGTCGGCGTTCGTGCCGCGCGACGCCGAACCGCGCTACCGCAGCCGCGCCGTCTACGCCGAGCCCGGCCCCAACGACGTGCAGTTCCCCATCGACGTCGTCTACACCTGGGTGGACGGCGACGACCCGGCCTGGCGCAGCCGCAAGGCGCTGGCCCTCGGCGAGGACCCCGACGACTCGTTCGCCGGGCTGGCCACCAACGACTCCCGGTTCACCTCACGCGACGAGCTGCTCTACTCGATGCGCTCGCTGCACGCGTTCGCCCCGTGGGTCAACCACATCTACCTGGTGACCGACGACCAGACGCCGTCCTGGCTCGACCCGACGTCGCCGCACGTCACGCTGGTCTCGCACAAGGAGATCTTCGGCGATGTCGGGGTGCTGCCGACCTTCAACTCGCATGCCATCGAGTCGCGGCTGCACAAGGTGGCCGGCCTGTCGGAGCACTTCCTGTACTTCAACGACGACATGATCCTGGGCCGGCCCGTGCTGCCCACCCAGTTCTTCTTCGCCAACGGCGTGGCCAAGTTCTTCCCGTCCAGCTCGCTGGTCGACGTCAACCCGCCCGCGCCCGCCGACGCGCCCGTCGACGTCGCGGCGAAGAACAACCGCCGGCTGCTCCAGGAACGCTTCGGCACCCAGCTCTACCAGAAGATGCGGCACGTGCCGTACCCGCTGCTGCGCGCGGTGCTGGAGGAGATCGAGACCGAGCTGCGCGAGGAGTCGCACGCGACCGCCTCGCACCAGTTCCGCGACCGCGGCGACCTGTCCATCCCGTCGTCGCTGGCGCACTACTGGGCGCACAGCACCGGGCGCTCGGTGCCCGGCTCGATCAGCCACGTCTACATCGACCTGGGCCGCCTGATCGCCCCGGTCATGCTGGCCCGGCTCGTCCGCCAGCGCAACGTCGACGTGTTCTGCCTCAACGACACCAACTCGGCCGCCGGGGAGATGGACGAGCAGACCGAGATGGTGCGCGACTTCATGGAGGCGTACTTCCCGTTCCAGGCGCCCTGGGAGCTGTCCGGCCGCATGGACCTCACCCAGCGCACCGCCGAACCCGCCGTCGCCGCCCCGGTGGCCGGCTGACCCGTCTTTCCGCTGACGTTGGCCTATCTCATCGAAAATGATCGCCTCGTATTCGATGAGATGGGCCAACGTTTATTCCTGGCAGAGCGGGCCGGGGCGGCCCGACGGGCAGGGTCAGGCCGGATCCGGGGCGGGGTCGACGAGGAACTGGTGGGCGGCGAGCTCGCGGTAGAGCGGGCTGGTGTCCAGCAGTTCCTCGTGGCGGCCGGTGGCCACGACGCGGCCGTGCTCCAGCACCACGATCTGGTCGGCGTCCACGACGGTGGACAGCCGGTGCGCGACGATCAGCAGCGTGCGGCCCTGCGCGACGGTGTCGATCGCCGAGCGCAGCGCCGCCTCGTTGCGCGCGTCGAGGTTGCTGGTCGGCTCGTCCAGCAGCAGGATCGGCGGCGCGGCCAGCAGCGTACGGGCGATCGCCAGCCGCTGCCGCTCCCCGCCGGACAGCAGCACGCCGCCTTCGCCGACCTGCGCGTCCAGCCCCAGCGGGGTCCGGTCGACCAGCTCCTCCAGGTTGACCGCGGCCAGCACGGCGCGCATCTGCTCCTCGGTTGCGTCGGGCGTGGCCAGCCGCAGGTTGTCCCGCAGCGTGCCGGCCAGCACCGGCGACTCCTGCTCGACGTAGCCGAGCCGGGACCGCAGCGTGTCATGACTCAGCTCGCGCACGTCCACCCCGTCGACACGCAGGCTGCCCGAGGTCACCTCGTAGAACCGCTCGACCAGGGACAGCAGCGTCGACTTGCCCGCCCCGGACGGCCCGACCAGCGCGGTCCGCGTACCCACCGGGGCCTGGAAGCTGACCTCGCGCAGCACCGGCTCGCCGACCCGGCCCTCGGCGTCGGTGTAGCCGAAGCCGACCCGGTCGAACTCGATCGCCGGGGCGCCGGCCGGGCCGGACTGCGCCGGCACGGGTGCCGAGCCGTCGCCCTCCAGCGGGATGACCAGGACCTCCTCCATGCGCTGCAGCGCACCGAGACCGGCCTGCAGTTGGGTGTACGCGTTGAGCGCCTGGCCCAGCGGCATCACCAGGAAGAACACGAACAGCACGAAGGCGACCAGGTCGCCGACGGTGATCGCGCCGGACGCGACGCGCGCCCCGCCGACGCCCAGCACCAGCAGGAACGAGCCCTGGATGGTGGTCACCATGGCGGGCTGCACGATCGCCTGCAACCGGGCGATCCGCACCCCCGCGTGGTACGCCTGCTCGGCGCTGTGCGCCACGGTCGCCGTCTCCCGGGCCTCGGCCCGGCTGGCCCGGATGGTGCGCGCGGCGGTGATGGAGCGTTCGACGGCGGCGGTCATCTCGCCGATGCGCGCCTGTGCGTCGCGGGACATGCCGCGCACCTTGCGGGCGAAGTAGATGCCGCCCGACATGCCGATCACCAGGCCGATCAGGGTGACGCCGAACAGCAGCGGGTCCAGCAGCACCATCGCGGTCGCCGCGCCGATCACCATGATCGCGCCGCTGACGGTGTCGAACAGGCCGGAGGTGACCACGGCCCGCAGCAGCGTGGTGTCCGCGCCGACCCGGGACAGCAGGTCACCGGTGCGGCGCTGGTCGTACTCGGCGATGGGCAGGCGCAGCAGGTGCCCGGCCAGGCGGCGGCGCGACGTGAGGACCAGGCCCTCCGCGGTGCGCTGGAGCAGGAAGTGCCGGAAGCCGTCGATCGCGGCGACGCCGACCAGCGTGACCACCAGAGCGAGCACGCTCGCGCCGATCGGCGTACGTGCACCGAGCCCGTCGAGCACATTGCGGGTCAGCACCGGCTGCAGCAGCGTGCCGGCGGTGGTGACCAGGGACAGGGCGGCGACGACGAGCAGCGAGGAGCGGTGGGCGCGCAGGTACGGCCAGAGCGTGCGCAGCCCCACCTGGGGCATGGCGGCGGGGTCTTCCGGGGGCATGCCCCGACACTAGCCGCCGCCGTGCAACGGCTGGCCTGAGCTGCGGTCTCCGGGTTGCTCGGCGGCGAGCATGATCCGGCGCAGCAGGTCGGCCAGCGTACGCCGCTCCGCCGCGTCCAGGGCCCCGAGCAGCCGGTACTCCTCGTGGCCGAGCACGTCCATCGCGCCGAGCCAGGCGGCGCGGCCGGACTCGGTCAGCTCGATGTCGACTCGCCTGCGGTCGGCGGCCGACGGCGTACGGCGGATGAAGCCGCGCTGTTCCAGCCCGTCGAGGCGGCCGGTGATCGTCGCGGGGGCCATGGCCAGGTCACCGGCCAGCTCCGACGGCGCGGCGCGGCCACCCCGCCCGGCCAGCGAGTGCAGTGTGTCGAACTCGTGGCGCTGCAGGTCGAAGTCGACGAGCGACTGCTCGCGTACCCGTCGCAGGTGGTGCGACAGCTTCTTCATCCGCGTCACCGCGGCCTCGATGTCGGGGTCGAGGTCGGGCAGCACGGGCAGCCAGCGGGCGACGTGCGCGTCCACCGAATCTCGGGGCTCCATGCCGGTGATCCTATGACGGCCACGACCTTTCGGAAACGAATTGTTCGTTGACAAAAAGTTCGGTACCGAAATATCTTGGCGAACATGGCTCACCCCCTGCGCCAACGCGCCTTCCGGCTGCTGTTCGTCGGCCGCACCCTGTCTTCGCTGGGCGACTTCGTCATCCCCGCCGCGCTCGCCATCGCCGTGCACCACGCCACCGGATCCAGCGGCGCCCTGGCGCTGGTGCTGGCCTGCGCGATGGTGCCCCGGCTGGTGCTGCTGCCGCTGGGCGGCGTGCTCGCCGACCGCCACGACCCGCGCCTGGTGGCGCTGTCCGCCGACCTCGTCCGGTGCGCCGTGCAGGTGTTCGTCGGCTGCGAGCTCATCGGCGGAGATCCGGAGCTGGCACACCTCGCCGTCGCGTCGGCGGTCGGCGGGATCGCCTCCGCGTTCGCCATTCCCACCACGTCACCGCTGGTCGCCGGGGTGGTGGACGGCGTCCAGCGGCAGGCGGCCAACGCCGCGATGGCCGTCGCCACCGGCGTCACCCGGCTGGCCGGGCCCGCGCTGGCCGGGGCGCTGATCCTGTTCGCAGGGGCGGGGTGGGCGTTCCTGCTCGACGGCGCGTCCTTCGCGGTCAGCGCGCTGCTGCTGGCCGTCATCCGGGTGCGCCGCGTGCCGATCGAGCGCCGCACCCTGCTCGCCGACCTGGCCGCGGGCTGGGCCGAGGTCCGCTCCCGCGACTGGTACTGGACCAGCCTCATCGCCCACGCCGCCTGGAACGGCGTCGCCGCGGTGCTGATCACGCTGGGCCCGGCCATCGCCGTCGACCGGCTCGGCGGCGACGCGACGTGGGTGCTCGTGCTGGAGGCCGGCGCGGTGGGCCTGCTGCTCGGCTCCCTCGTCGCGAGCCGGGTGCGCCCCCGCCGCCCCGTGCTGGTGGCGAACCTGGGCCTGGCCACCTACGCGCTGCCGCTGGCGCTACTGGCGGTGGCCGCCCCGGCGCCGGCCGTCATCGGCTCGTACGGCCTGGCCATGGCGGCGCTCGGCTTCCTCAACCCGGTATGGGAGACGGTCGTGCAGGCCGAGATCCCGCCGCAGGCGCTGGCCCGGGTGACGTCGTACGACTGGCTGTGCTCGCTCGCGGCCACTCCGATCGGCTACGCGCTCGCGCCGCTGGCCGCGGCGGCCTGGTCGCCGCAGGTCCCGCTGATCGCCGCGGCGGTCGTGGTGGCCGCCGCCTGCCTCGGCACCGTGCTCGCCCCGGGGGTGCGCCGGATCGGCCTGCCCACCCCGGTGCCGGCCCCGGCCGCGGCCGAGCCTGTCGGAGCCGCCCGGTGAACGGCTGTCCCGCCAGGGGCGTGCTCGCCGAGCAGAGGGAAACCGTTTACCCTGTGCGCCATGCGTAGCGCGTTGATCGTCCGCGGTGGTGCCGAGTTCCACGACCCCGTCGGCACCACCGACAGCTTCCTGCCGTTCCTCAAGGACCAGGGCTTCACCGTCGAGATCGCCGACGACCTGTCCGTGTACGACGACGCCGCGCTGCTCGCCCGTACCGACCTGATCGTCAACTGCTGGACCACCGGTGACCTCAGCCCTGACCGGGCCCGCCATCTCGACGACGCCGTCCGCGCCGGCACCGGCCTGGCCGGCTGGCACGGCGGCATCGTCGCCGCGTTCACCGAACGCCGCTACCAGTGGCTCACCGGCGGCTGGTTCACCTGCCACCCCGGCGACTTCGTCCCGCACACCCTCACCGTGCGACCCGACCGCGCCGACCACCCGATCGTCGCCGGCATCAGCACCGTCGCCCTGCACACCGAGCGCTACTGGATGCTGGCCGACCCGCTCAACGACGTCCTGGCCACCATCACGTTCCCGGTCGAGGACGGCGAACCCTGGCGCGAGCCGGTCACCCACCCGGCCGTGTACACCCGGCAGTGGGGCCAGGGCCGCATCTTCGTCTCCACGGTCGGACACCACCTGCCCGATCTCGACATCCCCGAGATCCGCACCGTCACCGAACGTGGCCTGCTCTGGGCCGCCCGCCCCTGAACCACCGCCCTTCGGCGAACAGGTGAGCTGGCGCAGCCGCGCGAGGCCCACAGCCTCGGCCGGGCGTGTTCACCGGCGATTCATACCCAGAAGACCGCCACGTACGGCGAAGGCCCCGCGACACCAGGTCGCAGGGCCTCCACCGTTAGGAAGGGCACCTTCTACAACGCGGAGCGTGGTGAAGGTGCCCTTCCTTTCTCTCAGCTGTCGCCGCCGGTTTCGCCGGCGGGGGCCGCCAGGACGTCGTCGATGGCGTACTTGCGGGCGGCCTCGGCCGGGGCGGTCGCGGGGACCTCGCCGGCGCGGGCGAGCTGGGCCAGGACCGCCACGACGACCGACTCGGCGTCGACGTTGAAGTGGCGGCGCAGGGCCGAGCGGGTGTCCGACATGCCGAAGCCGTCGGTGCCGAGCGAGGTGTAGTCGCCCGGGACCCAGCGCGAGATCAGGTCCGGGACGGCGCGCATCCAGTCGGACACGGCGACCTTCGGGCCCGGGGCGTTGCTCAGCGCCCGGGTCACGTACGGCACCTTGGCGGGCTGGTCCGGGTGCAGCAGGTTGTGCCGCTCCGTCTCCACCGCGTCGCGGCGCAGCTCGGTCCAGCTGGTCGCCGACCACACGTCGGCGGCCACGCCCCAGTCCTCGGCCAGCAGCTGCTGGGCGCGCAGCGCCCACTGCATGCCGACACCGGAGGCCATGATCTGCGCCTTCGGGCCCTCGACCGTCGCCGGAGCATACCGGTACAGGCCCTTGAGCAGGCCCGCCACGTCCACGTCGGCGGGCTCCGCCGGGTGCACGTACGGCTCGTTGTAGACGGTCATGTAGTAGAAGATGTCCTCCGGCGACTCGCCGTACATCCGCTTGAGACCGTCCTCGACGATGTATGAGATCTCGAAGCCGAACGCCGGGTCGTACGCCACCGCGGCCGGGTTGGTCGCCGCGATGAGGTGCGAGTGCCCGTCCTCGTGCTGCAGGCCCTCGCCGTTGAGCGTGGTGCGGCCCGCGGTGGCGCCCAGCAGGAAGCCGCGCGTCATCTGGTCCGCCGCCGCCCACAGGCCGTCGGCCGTGCGCTGCCACCCGAACATCGAGTAGAAGATGTAGACCGGGATCATCGGCTCGCCGTGGGTGGCGTACGCGCTGCCCGCGGCCGTGAACGAGGCGATCGAGCCGGCCTCGTTGATGCCCTCGTGCAGGATCTGCCCGGCGGTGGACTCCTTGTAGGACAGGAACAGCTCCCGGTCCACCGAGGTGTACTGCTGGCCGTGCGGCGAGTAGATCTTCGCCGTCGGGAACAGCGAGTCCATGCCGAAGGTGCGCGCCTCGTCGGGGATGATCGGCACCCAGCGGTGGCCGATCACCTTGTCCTTCATCAGGTCCTTGAACAGGCGGACGAAGGCCATCGTGGTGGCGATCTTCTGCTTGCCGGAGCCCTTCTTCAGGTCCGCGTAGACCTTCGTCTCGGGCAGCTGCAGCGGGACGGGCTTGGTGTTGCGCGAGGGCAGCGAGCCGCCCAGCGCCGCACGCCGCTCCATCAGGTAGCCGATCTCGTCGCTCTTGGCACCCGGGTGGAAGTACGGCGGCTCGTACGGGTTGGCCTCCAGGGCCGAGTCCGGGATGTCGAGGAAGAGGCGGTCGCGGAAGCTCTTCAGGTCGTCCAGCGTCAGCTTCTTCATCTGGTGCGTGGCGTTGCGGCCCTCGAAGTGCGAGCCCAGCGTCCAGCCCTTGATGGTCTTGGCGAGGATGACCGTCGGCTGACCGGTGTGCTCGGTCGCGGCCTTGTAGGCGGCGTAGAGCTTGCGGTAGTCGTGGCCGCCGCGCTTGAGACCCCAGATCTCGTCGTCGGACATGTGCTCGACCATCTTGCGGGTCCGCGCGTCGCGGCCGAAGAAGTGCTCGCGCACGTACGCCCCGGACTCCGCCTTGTAGGTCTGGTAGTCACCGTCGGGCGTCACGTTCATCAGGTTGACCAGCGCGCCGTCGGTGTCCTGGGCGAGCAGCGGGTCCCACTCGCGGCCCCAGACGACCTTGATGACGTTCCAGCCGGCGCCCCGGAAGAACGCCTCCAGCTCCTGCATGACCTTGCCGTTGCCGCGGACCGGGCCGTCGAGGCGCTGCAGGTTGCAGTTGATGACGAAGGTGAGGTTGTCCAGCTCCTCGCGCGCGGCCAGGCCGATCGCGCCCAGGGTCTCCGGCTCGTCCATCTCGCCGTCGCCCAGGAAGGACCATACTCGCTGGTCCGAGGTGTCCTTGATGCCGCGGTGGTGCAGGTAGCGGTTGAACCGCGCCTGGTAGATCGCGTTCAGGCCGCCCAGGCCCATGGACACCGTCGGGAACTCCCAGAAGTCCGGCATCAGGCGCGGGTGCGGATACGACGGCAGGCCGCCGCCCGGGTGCGACAGCTCCTGGCGGAACCCGTCGAGCTGGTGCTCGCTCAGGCGGCCCTCCAGGTACGCGCGCGCGTACATGCCGGGGGAGGCGTGGCCCTGGTAGAAGATGTGGTCGCCGCCACCCGGGTGGTTCTTGCCCCGGAAGAAGTGGTTGAAGCCGACCTCGTAGAGCGAGGCGGACGACGCGTACGTCGAGATGTGCCCGCCGACGCCGACACCGGGGCGCTGCGCCCGGTGCACGGTCATGGCCGCGTTCCACCGGATGTACGCGCGCAGCCGGCGCTCGATGTGCTCGTCGCCGGGGAACCACGGCTCCCGCTCGCTGGGGATCGTGTTGATGTAGTCGGTCGTGGTCAGCGGGGGGACGCCGACCTGCCGCTCACGAGCCCGCTCCAGCAGGCGCAACATGACGTACCGGGCGCGCTTGGCGCCTCGCTCGTCGATCACTCCGTCGAGCGACTCGACCCACTCGGCCGTCTCCTCGGGATCGATGTCCGGGAGCTGGCTCGGCAGGCCGTCGCTGATCACCGGGCGCTTGCGTTCGGTGGCCACAGGCGTTCCCTCGTAGTTGTAGTGATGATCGGTCTAGACACAGAGTTTGTCTGTTCGACCCATCCTGCCCCTCCGGTGGGGGATTCGTCACGCGTACCGGCACGCGATGCGACACGCGACACGCATACTGACCAGTAACATTTCGGTCGGCTTCACGACCGGGGGAGCGCTCCAGTGGCGTACGCCGATTAGATTGCCGCCCATGCGACGACTCCTCGGTCTCCTTCTCATCGCATACGGATTCCTGCTCGCCGTCAACACGACCTTCCCCCTCCTGGCCGATCTGGGCGGGGAAAAGGTGACGGCAGGGAACAACGGTGATGCTTTGGTCTGCCAGCAGGACCTGCTGGCCCCGCCGTACGCGGGCATCTACGGCAACTGCGAGCTCAGCTGGGTCAACGGGCCGCTGCGGGACAGCGGCCGGGTGGTCGGCCGGGACGTCGCCGCCGCACTCGACGCGAACAAGTCGGCGGTCCCGGCGGTCGCGATCACCGGCATGGACGGTTACGCCTTCATCCCGCCCACGGGCCTGGAGCGCGTCGCCGGCTTCGCCGCCCCGCTGGTGATCGTCTTCGGCCTGATCCTGCTGTTCGCGCCACGCAACCGCCGCCGCGGTGGCCACTCGCACGGCGACCACGACCACGACGATGACGACTACGACAGCGACGACTCCGGCGACTCGGGTGACTCCGGCGGCGACGGTGGCGGCGACGGCGGTGGCGGCGGCGACTGACCCGCTGCCCCCGCTGCGCTCGGTGCGCTCGGTGCACTCGGTGTCAAGATCGGTGTTTCCGGTCCAGAAGTGCGGTCCGACCTCACTTTCTGACCGGAAACGCCGATCTTCCTTTCGCTCGCGGCCGGGCCGGGCCGGGACGAGTCGGGGCCGGGGGCGATTAGGGTGGGCGGGTGCGTAGTGAAGTGCTGACGGTGCGGACCGGGAGCCGGGCGACCGTCGTCGACATCACCGATGAGGCCGCGGCCTTCGTGCGGGAGCTGGGCGATGGGCTGCTGCACGTGTTCGTGCCGCATGCGACTGCCGGGATCGCGATCATCGAGACCGGCGCGGGCAGTGACGACGACCTGCTCACGGCGCTGGAGCACGTGCTGCCCGCCGACAACCGCTGGCAGCACCGGCACGGCTCACCCGGCCACGGGCGCGACCACGTGCTGCCCGCCTTCGTGGCCCCGTACGCCAGCCTGCCGGTCCTGAACGGCCGCATCGCCCTGGGCACCTGGCAGTCGATCTGCCTGGTCGACACCAACGGCGACAACCCCACCCGCCAGGTTCGCCTCTCCTTCCTCGCCGGCTGAAACTTTCGGCCCACCGCCCGCGCAAGGTCATCCGACTTGCCCGGGACCTGTGCGTATCTTGTGCGCCGATTCGCCCACCTGCCTGGCAAGTCGAGCGATCTTGGGCGGCCGCCGGGCGCGTTGCGAAAGCGCGGGGCCGGGTGGGTGATTGACACCCCCGAAATGTGGCGGCAATAATTCATGGGCGCAGATGGGAGCGCTCCCAGATCATTGGCGCATTCCGGCTGCTCACGCCCGCTTTCGATGCACCACCGATCGCTCCATCGAAAGGACCCCCAGTGCGTAGACCCGTGCTGATCGCGCTGGCCGCCGTGGCCGGGCTCGTGTCGACGAGCCTGACCGCCGCCGCCGCCTCGGCAGACGCCCCCGAGCAGATCGTCAACGGCACCTTCACCTCCGGCCACGCCCCCTGGTGGGGGACCGGCAACATCACGCTCGACTCCAGCAGTGGGCAGCTGTGCGCCGACATTCCGGGCGGCACCGTGAACCCGTGGGACGTGATCATCGGGCAGGACAACATCCCGCTGGTCGCGGGGGAGACCTACAGCTACAGCTTCACCGCGAGCGCGACGCCGGACAAGGTCGGCAAGGCGCTCATCCAGCTCCCGGTGGACCCGTGGACGCAGTTCCTGGCCGCGAATCCGCTGATGACCGGCACTGCCACCGGCTACTCGTACACCTTCACCGCGCCCGTCTCCCTTCCGAACGCGCAGGTGGCGTTTCAGATCGGTGGCAGTGCCTCCCCCTGGCGGCTCTGCCTCGACGACATCTCCCTCAAGGGCGGCGCGGAGCCCGAGGTCTACGAGCCCGACACCGGCCCGCGGGTGCGGGTCAACCAGGTCGGCTACCTGACCAAGGGCCCGAAGAACGCCACCGTGGTGACGGAGTCGACGGCCGCCCTGGGCTGGCAGCTCAAGAACGCGGGCGGCGACGTCGTCGCGAGCGGGAACACCACGCCGCGCGGCGTGGACGCCAGCTCCGGCCAGAACGTCCACTCGATCGACTTCAGTGCGTACGCGGTTGCGGGCACCGGCTACACCCTGGTCGCCGACGGCGAGACCAGCCGCCCGTTCGACCTGGCCGGCAACCTCTACGCGGGGCTGCGCGACGACGCGCTGAAGTTCTTCTACACGCAGCGCTCCGGCGTCGCGATCTCCGACGCCCTGCGGCCCGGCTACGGCCGCCCGGCGGGCCACGTCGGCGTTGCGCCGAACAAGGGCGACACCTCCGTGCCCTGCCAGCCGGGCGTCTGCGACTACTCGCTCGACGTCTCCGGCGGCTGGTACGACGCCGGTGACCACGGCAAGTACGTCGTCAACGGCGGCATCTCGGTGTTCCAGCTGGTCAACGAGTTCGAGCGGGGCAAGTGGGCGGCGACCGCGCAGGCGTTCCCGGACGGCCAGCTGAACCTGCCGGAGAGCGGCAACGGCGTGCCGGACATCCTCGACGAGGCGCGCTGGCAGCTGGAGTTCCTGCTGAAGATGCAGGTCCCGGCCGGTAAGCCGCTGGCCGGCATGGCCCACCACAAGATCCACGACAGCGAGTGGACCGGCCTGCCGCTGCTGCCCAACCTCGACGACAAGCAGCGCGAGCTGCACCCGCCGTCGACCGCGGCGACGCTGAACCTGGCCGCCGCGGCGGCGCAGGCGGCCCGCGTGTACGCCCCGTACGACGCGGCCTTCGCGGCCCGTAACCTGGCCGCGGCCCGCACCGCGTACGCGGCGGCGCTGGCCCACCCGGCGATCTACGCGAGCCCGTCCGACGGCACCGGCGGCGGCACGTACGACGACGTCGTCGTCACCGACGAGTTCTACTGGGCGGCGGCCGAGCTCTACCTGACCACGGGCGAGAGCCAGTACCTGTCCGCGGTGACCGGCTCGCCGCTGCACACCGCCGACGTGTGGAGCAGCAACGGCTTCGGCTGGCAGTCGCTGGCCGCGCTGGGCCGCCTCGACCTGGCCACGGTGCCCAGCGCGCTGCCCGGCCGGGCAGCGGTGCGCGCCTCGGTGGTGTCCGGCGCGGAGGAGTACCTGGCCGCGATCGAGGCGCACCCGTACGGCGTGCCGTACCAGCCGGCGAACAACGCCTACGACTGGGGCTCCAACAGCGGGATCGCCAACAACCTGGTGGTGCTGTCGACGGCGTACGACATCACCGGCCAGGACCGCTTCGCCGACGCGGTGACGCAGGGCGCGGACTACCTGTTCGGCCGCAACGCGCTGAACATGTCCTACGTGACCGGCTACGGCGAGGTCCATTCGAAGAACCAGCACAGCCGCTGGTACGCCCACCAGCTCAACCCGGAGCTGCCGAACCCGCCGAAGGGCACCCTGGCCGGCGGTGCGAACTCGTCCATCCAGGACCCGCTGGCGCAGCAGAAGCTGACCGGCTGCACCGGGCAGTTCTGCTACATCGACGAGATCGACTCGTGGTCCACCAACGAGCTGACCATCAACTGGAACGCCCCGCTGGCCTGGGTGGCCGCCTTCCTCGCGGGCCAGGGCGACGGCGCGAGCGCGCCCGCGTCCACCTGCAAGGTGACCTACACCAAGCACGCGCAGTGGCCGGACGGGTTCAACACCCAGATCACTGTCAAGAACACCGGCTCCACCGCGGTCAACGGGTGGACGCTGAAGTTCTCGTTCCTGGGCGCGCAGTCGGTCGACGACGTCTGGAGCGCCGCGGCGACCCAGTCCGGTGCGACGGTCAGCGCGAGCAACCTCGCCTGGAACAAGGTCATCGCACCGGGGCAGTCGGTGACCTTCGGGTTCATCGGCGACGCCGCGAGCGGCCCCAACCCCGACCCGGCCCTGTTCACCCTGAACGGCGCCGCCTGCTCGTAACACCTCCTCCCCCAAGGGGCGGTCGCGGCCACAAGCCGCGGCCGCCCCGCCCCATTGGGGCGCTTCGCTCAGGCCGGTTTGGGTAGCCTCGTTTCATGAGCGAACGATTCACGGGATCGGACGGCCCCGACCTCGTCGACGCCCCGATCGTCGCGGTGACCGTGTTCCCCGACCGGGCGCGGGTGACCCGGCGCGCCACGGTGACCCTGACCCCCGGCGAGCACCGCGTCCCGTGTGGACCGCTGCCGCTGAACCTGCTGCGCGACTCGGTGCGGGTGTCCGGTCACGGCCCGGCCGCCGTCGCCGGGGTGAACGTGGTGACCCGCCGCGAGCCGGTGACCACACACACCGCCGTCGTCGAGCTGGAGGCGGAGCTGCGCGAGATCGAGGCGGTGATCGCCGTGCTCGACGACGCCGACACGGTGGCCACCGCCCGGGAGAAGTTCCTCGGCAGGCTGGCCATGCGTGGCGCAGGCGCGCTCGCCTCGGGCGAGCCCGGCGCGGCGGCCGTCTTCGCCGACGGGCTGGACGAGCAGCTCACCGCGATCCACGCGGGCCGCCGCAGCCGCGAGCGGGAGCGGTTCGACCTGCACCGCCGCCGGGAGGCCGCCGAGCGGCGGCTGATGGACCTGCGCGGCAGCACCCGGCCGGACCGGCTGGCCGCGGAGATCCTGCTGGAGGTCGACGAGCCGGGCGAGATCGAGCTGGAGCTGTCCTACGTCGTGCCCGGCGCGAGCTGGAGCAGCGGCTACGACCTGCGGCTCGCCGGCGACGCGCTCACCCTGACCTGGCACGGCATGATCACCCAGCGGACCGGCGAGGACTGGCCGGAGTGCGCGCTCAAGCTGTCCACGGCCCGCCCCGCGGGCGCGCTGGAGGTGCCGGAGCTGGACCCGTGGTTCGTCGACGTGGAGCGCCCCATGCCCATCGCCTACGCCGCCGCCCCGATGGCGATGTCCGCCCCGCCGCCGCCCGCCCCGGGGGCCGCGCCGATGCAGACGATGATGCCCAAGGCGCGGGCCGCGGTGCGGGAGACCAGCGCGAGCGTGGAGGAGGGACCGGTCGCGGCCACGTACACCCCGCTCAAGCCGGTGGCCGTGCCCGCCGACGGCACCGCGCACCGCACCCTGATCGCGCGCTTCGACCTGGCCGCCCGCCTCGACCACATCACCGCGCCGGTACGCGCCGAGGAGGCCACCCTGCGCGCCACCGTGCTCAACACCTCCGGCCACACCCTGCCCGGCGGCACGGCGGCCCTCTTCCACGAGGGCGACTTCGTCGGCTCCACCCGCCTGGAGCCCTGGGCCCCCCAGGAGGAGCGCGAACTGGCCCTCGGTGTCGACGACCGCGTCCGCGTCGAGCGCGAACTCGTCCGCCGCGCCGCCAGCAAAGCCACCCTCGGCTCGTCCCGCCGCACCGACGCCGAATACAAGATCACCATCGCCAACCACACCCCCCGCCAGGTCTCCGTCACGGTGCTCGACCAACTTCCGGTCTCCCGCGACTCCCAGATCACCGTCAAGGAACTCCACGCCAAGCCCGACCCCGCCGAACGCTCCGACCTGGGCGTCTACACCTGGAAACTCACCCTCGCCCCCAACGCCACCCAGGAAATCCACTTCGCCCTGCGCGTCGAGTCCGCCAAGGGCGTCGACATCTCCGGCTGGCGCGACTGACGAAACGGTGGTGGCCTTCCGTCACGTCCCGGAAGGCCACCACCGTTCAGTGCGTCAGTGGCAGGTGGCCAGGCCCTGGTCCTGGAAGGTGCTGCCGGGCTGGCCGACGAATTTCCAGGTGTAGAAGTCCTGGTAGAGGGAGAGTTTCAGAACGCCGAAGGTGTCGTCGTTGCGGGCTCGGGAGTTGGCGGCGATGGTCTTGCTGAAGCCGTTGAGGCCGCCGCCGCCGGTGCCGACGGTGAACTGGCGTACGCCTTTCTCCTTGTCGAGTTCGCCGTCGGGGGTTTGCGGGGCGAAGCGCTCGTAGTGGTGGTTGTGGCCGTTGAGGACGAGTTCGACGCCGTGGTCGTAGAGGAGCTGGAAGAAGGGCTTCACGCGGGGGTCGGCGCCGTGTTTCCAGCCTGAGGTGAACAGGGGGTGGTGCCACATGGCGACGGTGCACTTGCCGTCGGAGGACTCCAGCTCCTCGCGCAGCCAGTCGGCCTGCTCGGAGTCGTCCTCGCAGTCGACCAGGTCGCAGGTGGAGTTGAGCACCAGCACCTGCCAGCTGTTCAGCTCGTACGAGTACCAGCCCTTGTCCTTCTCGCCCGCCGCCTCGCCGAAGTAGTCGTAGTAGGGGCCGCCGTTGTCGGTGCGCATGTCGTGGTTGCCGATCGCGGGGCGGGTGCGGTCCTTGTGGCGGCCCCAGTACGGCTCGTAGCACTTCTGGAACTGCTCGGCGGTACCGGCCACGTATGCGTTGTCGCCGAGGGTGAACACGGTGCCCGGGATCCGGTCCAGCAGTTTCGCCGTGGCCTCGTCGCCGTCGCTGAGGCAGCTGCCGATGTCCCCGGCGCCGACCAGCACCGCGGGTTCCTCGGCAGCGGGCGCGGCGTTCGCGGCGGGCTGGGCGGGCGCGAGGGCGGCGAACAGGCCGAGACCTGCGGCGGCGAACAGGAGGCGGCGGGCACGGGGGGACCGGTGAACCATGACGCAGATTATGGGTAAATCTGGATAAATCGTCCATCTTGTGCAGTGGTGTGGCGTGTCCGATCACCGATCCGGGTGGTCGCCCCCGCCCCCTCTGGGTAATGCTGTGCAGCGTGAGCACCTCTCATGATCTCGACGAACGGTTCCGGAGCGCGCTGGCGGCGTGGCCCGCCAGCACCCCGCCGAACGGCGATCCGCATGCGACGGTGCGCCCCGACAGCGGCCTCACCGGGTCCATGGCCAGGGAACTCTTCGACGCGCAGGTCACCAGCCGGCACCTGGACCTGGCCGCGCGGCGGCTGCGCGCCGACGGCGCCGGGTACTACACCATCGGCTCGGCGGGCCACGAGGGCAACGCGGGCGTCGCCGCGGCGCTGCGCCCCACCGACCCGGCGCTGCTGCACTACCGCTCCGGCGCGTTCTACGCCGCCCGCGCCGCCCAGCTCGCCGAGGGCAAGGTCGACGCCATCCGCGACGTGCTGCGCGGCGTCGTGGCCAGCGCCGCCGAACCCATCGCGGGCGGGCGGCACAAGGTCTTCGGCAGCACCGACCTCAACATCATCCCGACCACCTCGACCATCGCCTCGCACCTGCCCCGCGCGGTCGGCCTGGCCTTCGCCGTCGAGCGTTCCCGGCAGGGCCTGGACACCCGCCGGGGTCGGCACGCCGCCGAGGACGGCGGACCGGCGCTCGTGCCGCCTGCCTGGCCCCGCGACGCCGTCGTGCTGTGCTCGTTCGGCGACGCGTCGGTCAACCACGCCAGCGCCGTCGCCGCCTTCAACACCGCGGGCTGGTCCGACTTCACCGGGTTGCGGCTGCCGCTGCTGTTCGTGTGCGAGGACAACGGCCTCGGCATCAGCGTGCGCTCCCCAGCCGGCTGGGTCGGCGAGACCCTGCGCGCCCGCCCCGGCCTGCGCTACTTCCACGCCGACGGGTGCGACCTGGCCGACACGTACGCCGTGGCCCGCTCCGCCGTCTCCTGGGTGCGCCGCCACCGCCGCCCCGCGGTGCTGCACCTGCGCACCGTGCGGCTGATGGGCCACGCCGGGGCCGACGCCGAGCTGGCCTACCGCACCAACGCCGAGATCGAGCACGACCTGGCCCTGGACCCGCTGCTGCGCACCGCGCGGCTGCTCGTCGACGCCGGGCAGGCCAGCCCGATGGAACTGCTCAGCCGGTACGACGAGATCGGCTGGCGGGTGCAGCAGGCCGCCACCGGGGTGCGCGACGAGCCGAAGCTCGCCTCCGCCGCCGAGGTCGTCGCCCCGCTGGCCCCCCGCCGCCCGCTGCGCGTCGCCAAGACCATCGCGCAGGCCGGGGAGCGGGCAGCCGGGGCCGCGCTCGCCGAACGCCACCGCATCTTCGGCGGCAAACTGCCCGAGCAGACCGGCCCGCAGACGCTCGCCCAGGCCGTCAACGCCACCCTGGCCGACCTCATGATCAGCCACCCGCAGGCCATGGTCTTCGGCGAGGACGTGGCCCGCAAGGGCGGCGTCTACGGGGTCACCAAGGGCCTGCGCGAGCGCTTCGGCCCGGCCAGGGTCTTCGACACCCTGCTCGACGAGACGTCCATCCTCGGCCTGGGCCTCGGCGCGGGGCTCGGCGGGCTGCTGCCCGTCCCCGAGATCCAGTACCTGGCGTACCTGCACAACGCCGAGGACCAGCTGCGCGGCGAGGCGGCCAGCATGCGCTTCTTCTCACAGGGGGCGTACCGCAACCCGATGGTCGTGCGCATCGCCGGGCTGGCGTACCAGAAGGGCTTCGGCGGGCACTTCCACAACGACCACTCGGTGGCCGTGCTGCGCGACATCCCCGGCCTGGTCGTCGCCGTGCCCTCGCGCGCCGACGACGCCGCCGCCATGCTGCGCACCTGCGTCGCCGCCGCCGAGGTCGACGGCACGGTCAGCGTCTTCCTGGAGCCCATCGCCCTCTACCACACCCGCGACCTGCACACCGACGGCGACGGCGGCTGGCTGAGCCCGTACGCCGCGCCCGACCGCTGGGCCGACACCCACGTGCCCGTCGGCCGCGCCCGCGGCCACTCCTACGGCAGCGGGGACCGGCTCACCGTGCTCACCTTCGGCAACGGTGTACGCATGTCCCTGCGCGTCGCCGCCCGCCTGGCCGAGGAGGGCCACGGCTGCCGCGTCGTCGACCTGCGCTGGCTCGCCCCGCTGCCGCTGGCCGACATCGTGCGCGAGGCGGGCGCCACCGGCCGGGTCCTGGTCGTCGACGAGACCCGCCGCTCCGGCGGAGTCGGCGAGGGCGTGCTCGCCGCGCTCGTCGACGCCGGCTACGTCGGCCTGGCCCGCCGCGTCGCCGCCGTGGACACCTTCCTGCCGCTCGGCCCCGCCGCCGACCACGTCCTGGTCGGCGAGGACGCCATCGAACGCGCCGCCCGCGCCCTGCTGGCCGCCTGAGCTTTGTGCCAAGATCACTCGAATTGCCCGGCAAGTGGGCTTAAAACGGTGGAAGATACGCACAGGTGCCCGGCAAGTCGGACGATCTTGGACGGATGTGGTCACCGCGCCGCCTCCGGAAGCGCCTGAGCCGCGTTTTTGGCGACCCGCCGAGGCCGCCACTTGCGCTGGACGCTAGAACTGTGTGGACTACCCGCAGTCGGCTGTGACGCCGACGACAATAATCGAGTGACCCCGCAACGAACCGCGGGTGTCCGGAAAACGAAGAGGAGGCACAAGACAGTGAGCGCGACCGCTGGTCAGGCCGCCGAGGGCGTACGCAGCCTGGCGGACCGGTTCGGCATCGAGCCGGACATGGTGGTCATGGAGATGGGGTACGACGACGACGTCGACCACGAACTCCGTGACGCCCTGGCCGACGCATGCGGATCTGATCTGGTGGACGAGGACACCGACGAGGTCGTCGACGCGGTGCTGGTGTGGTACCGCGAGGACGACGGTGACCTGTTCGAACTGCTGACCGACGCCATCTCCCCGCTCGCCGAGAGCGGCGTGGTGTGGCTGCTGACCCCGAAGTCGGGTCGGCCCGGGCATGTCGAGCCCAGCGAAATCGCCGAGGTGGCACCCACCGCGGGACTCTCCCAGACTTCCACCCTCAGCGCCGGCAAGGACTGGAGCGCGGCGCGGCTGGTGGCACCGAAGGCGGCACGCGCGTCCAAGCGCTGAACCCCGCCGCGGACCTTCGAGCGGCCTGCCCCGAGCGGCAGGCCGCCAGGGAAACCTGCGACCATGGAGCACATGATCGAGGTAGGCGTGGTTGCGCCCGATTTCGTGCTGAAGGACCAGAACAACCAGGAAGTACGGCTGTCCGGCTTCCGGGGCGCGAAGAACGTGCTGCTGGTGTTCTATCCACTCGCCTTCACGCGTACCTGCCAGGGCGAGCTGTGCGAGATCCGGGACAACCTGAACGACTTCGTCAACGAGGGCACGCAGGTGCTGTCGATCAGCGTGGACTCGGTGTTCGCGCACAAGGTGTGGGCGGGGGAGCAGGGGTACGAGTTCCCGCTGCTCGCGGACTTCTGGCCGCACGGGGGCGTGGCGCAGGCGTACGGGGTCTTCAACGAGGACCGGGGGTATGCCAACCGGGGGACGTTCGTCGTCGACAAGGCGGGGGTCGTTCGGTACGCGGAGATGAACCTGCCCGGTGAGGCGCGTGACCAGGAGGCGTGGCGCAAGGCGCTCGGGGCGCTCTGAGTCGTAAGTCCGGTGAGGGCGGGGTCGGCGGTCAGGTAGGATGTGCCGGTTCGTGTCGGCGCAGGCCGAAGCGGGCGTGTAGCTCAGCGGGAGAGCATCCGCCTTACAAGCGGAGGGTCGCAGGTTCGAACCCTGCCACGCCCACCAGCACAAACGGGCTGTTACAAGCGGGAATTACCCCCGTATTTAGCAGCCCGTGTAGCAGTGGGTCAATCCAAGTGGTCATCGAGACGCTTGGCCGCCTGGCGCATCGCATGTTCGACGAGTTGATTACCTCCGACCAGCCGAAGGCCGCGTTCGCGAAGTGGTGGGAGGTCCAGAATGCCTACGGCTACTTCGTAGAACTGGGTCTCAAGCAGCGCGACCAGCGTAAGGAGGGTGCGAACGTCGTCATGACCTATGATGTGCAGTTCGCATCTGAGGGCCGGTTCATGCCAGGTGATCGCATGTTTCACGTCAGCAAAAGCGCCGAGACCTGGTCCATCACGCTCACAGAAGTTTTGTTCGGCGGCTGGAAGGTGAGCCGGATCGACGTTCTCGACCCGGTCGGGATTAGCGATCGAGGGGTTATGCCGTAACGGCCCGCTATTAAGATCAAAAGCGTGACCCAGGAGTTCGCAGCTGTTATGGCGCAGGTGATACCGGTTGTCGCACTCGCCCTGGTTGTGCACGCAAGGGGCGAAGTGGCACGCGCGCAATCCGGCGTAGACGATGTGTTGGCTCACAACGATATGTCAGCGACACACGCAGAACTGGAGCAGCGTCGAGTCGCCACTTTGGCCATTCAGCATTCACTAATTCTGCTCGCGCTCGCGGCTTCCGAAATTCTATGTCTGCTGGCAGTGCAACAGATTTGGAATCCCGGATGGGGCGTGTGGCTGGTTGAAGTTGGCCCTTTGGGCGGTCGGGACCAAATCGTTTTCATTTGGTCGAATTCGTTCAGCCAGCTCGCGAGTGCCGAGATCTTCTCTGCCACTTCCGAAGAGGTCGATTGCCTCCAGGATCGTAGTCTTTCCGCTCTCGTTTAGGCCCACTAACGTATGGATTCGTCCCGGAGGCGAACCGGCAAGGTCCAGTCGGAGGCGGTGGATGCCCTTGAAGTTCTCGATCTCAAAGTACGTGTAATACACCATGACCTCGAACGTTTGAGGAGGAGTCGCGAGGACACAGGAGAATAAGGCAAGCCGAAGAAGTTGGATAGCGGGTCGTCTGAAACTGGACACATAGGCTGGCGCCGGGACTAACCCCGCCGTCAGCGACACTGAGCGCGAGGACTAGCCGCAACCCGGGCAAAGAGCCGCAGCTTCGGCTTCCTGGCAGGTGTCAGCCAGTTCCCCGAGAGCGCGAGGCTGGTCGACCCAAATCAGGTGGATCGTACTTACAGGATCGATCGTCTTTACGGATCGTCAGTTTTATCCGTTTGGCTGGGTGCTACTCATGTCAGCATCGACCGAGCTGAGTAATCTGAACGGCAAGCGAAGCCAACTCGCAAAGGCGTCCACCGCCCATTTGATCGAGGTAGAGGCAATGTATCCGCCCCATCCATGGGACGATCCTCACATGGCCAGGCCAGCACACGAGCCGCCGCCGCAGCAGCCTTTGGATTGGATCAGTGCTCGCGAGGCTGAACGGGCGGGGCGCAACTATCAGGAGTATCAGGCGCAGATCACCGCTGAAATGCAGCGCATGCAATATGAAGCCTGGCGGGCATCGGTCCCGCCATCGAACGTTGAATCCAGCGCTGCTCTGCTGGCTACCCCAAGCACTGATGTGCGACCCCTAATCGAGGTTGCGGACTATGTAACACCCGTCGTACCCAGAGTTCGCGTCCCCGCGCGGGCGCATGGCAGCGGTGCGGCTAATCATAATTCGTATGGAAAGAAGAGCATTTCGTCCGAAACCTTCATGGTGCTCGCGTTATTCATATTTGTTGTCGCCTGCGCTCTGGGTGCCGCCATCGCATTTGCCGCTGCTTGGTTACTCGACATGTAGGCCAGATGCCGTGCCCGCTCGTGCCCGATGCTGCGGTCAACGACGGTCAGCCGAGGGCTCGGTCGTGTCGGCCTGGCGACCCGTGAGCTGGAGCTGTGCCAAGCCGACGTCTCGCTGCTCAGTGATGACCGATAATTTCTAAACCGCGGCCTGGGCGAGCTCGCCGCGCATCCAGCCTTCGGCCTTGACAAGTCATTGAGACTCCTCCGGCGGGGGCTCCACCTTGCCCACTCCCGGGCGGCCCACTCCCAAGGTTGGCGGGACGACGGCGAGGGGACGGCGGTGCGGTTTATCGCCGCAAGAACACTTTCGCCCAGACAGGGCGGTTATCGAGGACGACGAATATTTCGACCTCGAGGCGCTGCGGGTGTGAATGCCTAGTGTCCGGTCGCCGCCTGCGGTACTGTCCGATAACTACTCTCGCTGAGGTACAAGTTGATGAGCGAACTCGCGGAACCAGATGATGAAGCGCTTCGAGAAGAACGTATCCGCAAGTTCCAACGCGACATGGCGATTGCAAAGGTTCTACTGCCGCTGTTGATACCGGTCGTCGTCTTCTCGGTAGTAAACCTAGCGTCGCTCGGCTTCATTGGTGCCCTGTTCTTCAACTGGCTGTTTGAGACTGACGGCTTCACTGGTTGGTGGATCGGCATCGCTGTCACGGCACTCGGTGGAGTCGTGACGTATGGTAAGAGTGTTGTGGACAAAGCGGCGGAAATCGGCGCAGGACTTGTTCTATTTATACTCGTGATTGGTGTGGCTAAGAGTTGTGGGTAGTGCCCACAGCTCGCTTGACCTCGCGCGAGACCCCGAGCGACCGTGCCGCCGGTAGTTCGCGTCGAGGGGATCGCGGAGTACCGCTGGCATGTAGCAGTCCTTGTAGCAACGAACACGACCGGCTACGGATGTCAGCCGCGTTCAAAGCGGGATCTTCGGTGCGGGCAGGCAACGCGTCCAGGTCGGCGTGGTCCACGCCCGCAAGCTCGCGACCGTCCCCCTCGACGAGCACACCGTCACCGTCTACGACGCCGCCATCCCGATCAAGGCCGTCCCCCGCCGCAACACCACCGACCTGAACCGGACCAAAGCCAAGCATCAGATCACCGTCCCGGATCAAGCCCAGCGAAAGCGTCGCTACGCCTGATCAGCCCTTCACCTGATCATCGGGTCGGTCGCAGCCCGAGCCTGCCATATTCGATCTTGCCGGTCAGAAGGTCCGTACCTTCGGACTTCGCGTCGCCGGAGGGGCCAGCTCAGCGCACTGGCCTGCGGCCTCCCTCGCCAAGAACGTCCGCGCGCAGCACAATCTCAAGCGTGGCGCGATGATGCTGATCCGCCGTTAGTCCGTGAACCCCCTCCAGGGCGGCGCGGTGGCGTGATGGATCAGTCTCGACGACCGCTGCTGAGATACGCCAGCCGCCTCCGGCAACCGGAGAGAACGTTGCTTCGTAGAGCCCGTAGCCGGTCCAGCTGCGGTGCAGGAACACGGTCTGGCCTTCAACGAAGACGTCCCACTTCTCATCCATGTTGCGGGACTGCCAACCCAGTTTGATCTGCTCCCATTGCTCGTCAGACCAGATTTGCGTGGGCAGCTCCGTCATCGGAGTCGGCACGAGAACCGGCAGGACCTTGCCGGGCAGTGACGAGCGGGTCACTGGAGAGGGTGCGATCATCCGGAGATCGTAGGCGTGCCTTCGCCGTCCAGCCGACCTCCGAGTCTGAACGCCCGCACGATCGGCGTCAGATCCGGAACGGCACATAATCGATCTTGATCAGGTGTAAGCATCCTGCGACGCCGATCCGTCAAGCATCATGCGGGACCAGGCAGCCGATGGCATGAGCGTGCCAGCTCGTCGCTGAGTGTGAGGAGGTCGATCGTGCATCGTTGTTCGCCTCACACGATTGCTGCTATCCAAGGCGAAGCAGGACGTGTGCTGGCCAGACCACGAGTCGTGATCCGACGCGCTGGCCGGCAACTAATTCCAAGACGGGCGCTCCGTGAGTGGGGTCAACGCCGATGACAACTCCGACGGCATCCCGATCAAGGCCGAACGGAAGCGGATCGATGGCAACCGTGTCACCGATTCGGAAGCTGCTGCCATCTTCAGCGAGCCAGAACGTTGGGCTCGCCATTATGCGTGCTCGGATTCACGCAGGTGACGGCTGATGACCCGTATGACGGCAGTCGAGGTATTCCAGGAGACCGAACGGGACACCGCTCTCGGGTCGTAGACGATGCGGTCAACCTCGGTCATCTCCTGCGTGTCCTCGTCGGCCCAGAGTGGTCGATCGGCACTCTCGATGGCAGTCATTGAACTCCCCTGAAACAGCACATACCGTTGGGATGGGGCCCGAGGCGGTCGGCGGTGCGAGCGCGACCACCCCGAGCTGTATTCAGCCTCGGGGTCGGACAGCGAGCACTGAAGGCCCTGACCGTCTACGCCCGTCTACGGAAAGCTGTGATGTGACCAGCGAATTCGGCGAAGTCATGAAGGTCCTGCGCGAGTCCGCCGGCCTGAGTTTGTTCGGGCTCGCGAAACGGATCACCTGGAGCAAGGCCGCGGTCGGCCATGCGGAGAGCGGGTTCCGCGCGCCGACTCCCGAACTGGCGCGTGCCATCGACGGGGCGCTTGGGGCGAACGGCGTGCTCATCGCGGTGGCCGCGACGATGCGAACTCGGCAACGTAACGTGAGTGATGTGGACCGCCGTGATCTGCTGAGGTTGCTGGCTTCGACGGGGGTCGCTGCGGCTGCGGAACTTGGCGACAGCGAGGTACCCGGTCGACTCGGCGGGGCCGATGTCGCCCGAGCGCTGGAACGCACGAAGCGATTGCGGCGGCTGGACGATTCGCTGGGCGGCGCTGACACCTACGGCTTGTTCCTGGCAGAGGTACGTTCAACCGAAGCGACGTTGGTCAGCGGCAGCTTGAGCGGGAGTGTCCGACGCCAGTTACTGGCAGCGCTGGCCGAGCAGGCGCAGCTTGCAGGTTGGGCGGCGTTCGACGCTGGTTGGAGCGACAAGTCGACGCGACTCTTCGCGATGAGCCGTCAGGCGGCGCTGGAGGCGGGGGACCTGGCGCTGGTGGCCAATGCGATGGCTCTCGACGCATACCAGCGGGCGTTCAGCGGCCGGGTCGATGTGGCATTGGCGCGAGCGTCCTGCGCCGCATTGACCGATGCGGTTCCCGGACGTGTCAGGGCGCTCGTGTTCGACCGAGCTGCCTGGTCGCACGCGGTAGCCGGCGATGCGGACGAAGCCGAGGCGGCGCTGGCGGAGGCGTCGGCGGCGGTGGAGTCAGCCGTCGGCTCGCCCGAACCCGATTGGGCCGCATGGGTGGATGCCCACGAGATCCGCATAATGACGGGCCGGTGCTGGTCGGTGCTGGGCCGACCTCTCCGGGCGGTGGCGCCGCTGGAGAGCGCGTTGAGCGTGTTCCCTGACGCATACGCCCGAGACAAGGCTCTTTACCTGCTCGCTCTGGCCGAGGCGTACCTACACGGTCGAGAGCTGGAGCTTGCCGCGCAGACCATCCGACAAGCGCACACGTTGACGAAGGATGTGGCGTCGGATCGTCCACGGCATCGGCTGAACACCACCCTGGCTCTGGCCGCGCCGTTCGCGATGGTGAAGCCCTTCAAGGAGCTTCACGAACACATCGCCGGGATCTCGACTATTCCGCGTTGACCGCGGTGCGCGCCCATTCGATACACGCGGGTGCGGCCGCGGTAATGGCCACGGCGGTGATCTGAGGGTTCTGCCAAGGATGATGCGCTGCGAGGTACTTCTCGACCTCGGGGTACCGGTCTGCGGTGGTGATGAACACGGCCTGCCACTCCTCACCGGTGCCGTACTCGCCGAGGTGCCAGAACACCGACGTCACAGGGCCGACTACCTGTGCGGACGCGGCCAGTCTGGCCTGCACCACCGCACCGGCGAGCGCGACCGCGTCGTCACGATGTTCCGTTGCCGTGGTCACCTGAATCAGCCCGGTCATCATGCCGACAGCCTCTCATTTCGGCTTCCTGCCGGATACTCCGCCGGGGTTCGGCCCCGTATGGAGAGTCTCGGCGGATGCCGATGGCATGAGGTTTCCGACTCCGGTTGTCAGCGCCGCGCTGCGGCGATCAACGCCAGAGCGTCCGCGCCCGTCGCCGCGAACTCCCATAGGCGATCGAGCGCGCGAGCGTACGCCGCCGACTCGTCCTCCGAACAGACCAGCTCGGACGTGATCGTCTCGACGATCGCCGTGGAGTCGTACAACTGGAACGCGTTCTGCGGCGTGATCGGCAGCTGCACGGCGAACGGCAGGATCCCGAACCGCACGTGCGGCAGGTCGACCGCGCTCATGAGCCGGTCAAGCTGCACCCGCATGACGTCCGGCGGGCAGAGCTGCCAGTGCAGAACCGGTTCGGCGAGCAGGAACGTGAACTGCTTGCCGGTGTCGTAGAGGTGCCGCTGCCGCTCCAGCCGGGCCGCCACCGCGGCATCGACGTCATCGACGTCCAGGCCGTGCAGCTCGACCATCTCGCAGAAGACCCGGCGGGCGTATGCAGGCGTCTGCAGCAGGCCAGGCACGTACGCGGTCTCGAAGTGGGTGATGGCCGTCGACTGTGCGACCAGGTCGTTGTACGACCGCTGGACCGGCGCGACACCCGCGCGCATCCGGCGGCGCCAGTCGCGGTGCACGTCACGGACCGCAGACAGCAGCTCGCCGAGCTCGTCCTGAGCGACAGCCGGAGCGCCGCAGACACTGACCCAGGTGCCGAGGTCGGCGACCGTGGGCAGTTGTTTGCCGTTCTCCAGCCGCGACACCTTGGACGCCGCCCAGCCGGCCGCCGCGGCGAGTTCTTTGCCGGACAACCCGGCGGCCTCGCGCAGCGTGCGCAGCCGCTCGGCAATGCCGCCGGGCTGGTTCAGCAGGTCATCAATCGTGGGCATGGGACTCCGGGCTATGCGTCGGCACCCACCGGATGGGGGATGCTGTGGTGGACTGCCAGGTCCCGCCACGCTCGCGCCTGCGCCACAGTATCGGAGTCGGCGACGATCTCTGACGTCAGGCGGCGTCCGTCGGTGTCGAAGGTCATGACGACCAGCCATGCGTCGTCGAACAGCCACCAGTCACGGTCGCCCGCCGCCGGGAGCAGCCCGACCTCGTGTGCGCGGGTGCGCGTCAGGTACCGGATGCTCTCCCCGGCCGCCGTGTTCCACGCGCCGATCCAGCGCTCCCAGCGCTGGTAGTCGGTCGGTGGGTCCTCCTGCACGCGGACGCGCTCGACGGTACGGCCGGCGGCGGTGTGCACCTGGATCTGGTTGTACCAGTCGGCGAGGTCCGGCACTTCGATCGGCGGCTGGGGGTCGCCCGCCTGCCATCGGGCGAAGGTCGCCGCCTCGCTCGGTTCGAGGTAGGCCTGCTGCAGTTCCAGCCGGAACGCGCTGGTGTGGAAGCGGCTGAACACGGCGGCGAACTCCGCGGCGGTCAGGGGCACGGTCACGCCCCGGTGCGCAGGCGGTCGAGGACATTCGCCGGGACGAAGACCGCGTCTTCATCGTCGGCGAGTTGCCGCAGCTGGGCGCGGTCGGCGTCGGCGAGTTTCACGCCTTGGACGACGTAGCCGCCGTCGACGGCGTAGAGGGTGGGGCAGCCGCCGCCCCCGGAGCTGGAGTCTTTCCACAGGAACTGCAACTGCATTGCCTTCTCCTCGGTTCGTCATCCGTCTATGTCGATGGTTGCAGTGAATTGCTTGATACGCAACGGCCCTCTCCACGTGCGGATGAGAGAGCTGGTGTTGGCATTATGGAACCTGGCACTCGCCATGGTACAGCAATTGCGAGCAATTGCTTGACTCGCCCACGTCAGCTGTGGACACTCGAAGACGCACCGGAGACGCTGGGTTCACCGACCCAGGTAGACAACCCTCGGTGCCCGGATCGGCACCAGGCCGGTGTGAACAGCTCCACCCGCCCGTGTTCTACCGAGGAGGCGACCACCATGGACGTTCTGTTCACTGCGATCTGCGCAGTGATCGTCGGCGCGATTGCCGGCTGGACCACGAGCAAGCGGGCGGCGCACTGGTGCCAGGACTGCGGCGGCACACTGCCGTTGCGCCATCGCGCCGGCGAGGGATGCCGTGCCGACCGCCGTGCTGACATCGCCTCGTACGCGGACCACCTCGCGACCGAGCCGGGGGCGCGCCCGTGAGCACCCTGACCGCGCTCCTGCCGATCAGTGACGCGGCCGCCGCGCGCCTGCACCGGCAGCTCAACGAGCACGCTGCGGCTGCCACCGGACCCTGTCGGCGGTGCCACCAGTGGCGGTGCATGCCGTGGCGGGATGCGTACGCCGAGCTCGCCGCAGCCGGGCGCATCGCCCCGATCCAGTGGAGAAGGCCGACGTGACCGAACATATGACGTACGAGCTTCCCGCCGACCATCCCGAGCCGCAGATCGGCGATGTGCTGCAGGTCCCGCACTACCTGGTCGACCGCCCGCCCGTGCTGGTGACCGTCACTCGGGTCGACGCGTGCGTCAGTCTGCGGCCGTCGGCATGGTGGGTGTTCGGGCAGGAGCGAGCCGGTTACGGCGTCCGGGTCTACGTGCACAGGCAGCACCCGCAGCGCGGCGAGCAGGCCGAGGGGGCGACGTGGCGGGACCAACTGCGGGCGGCCTGAAGTCGCGCCCCACCCTCGCGGGCCTCCAGCCGGGCGATCTGCTGCACACCACGCGCGAGGCGAGTGTCCAGTTCCAGCAGTCGATGATGCTCCGACTGATCCGCGTGCACGACTGGGCGACGTACGACGGCTGGGTGTGGCTCGACGGCTACCAAATAAACGCGGCCGGGGACGCGGTCGAGCGGCGCTCGATCTTCGTGCAGCGCTCGGGCCTGCACTTCGTCCGGGGCTAGGTTCTGTGTACTGGACAGGGCCTGGCGAATCCCCCGATTGGCTCGGCAACAACACGAGGCTTCCTCCCGGATACCTCGCCGGGGTTCGGTACCCCGACAGCAGCGGACGCCCCTAACCAACAAGATCGGTCAGAGGCTCGATCCGCCGGGACGGAACCGCCCTGGCGGGTGCCTGCTAGCGTGCCGTTCTCATGAAGCCTGTGAAGTCGCCGCTGGGGAAGATCGCCGTCTGGCTCGGCATCGCCGGTCTTGTGCTGCTGCTGGCCAGCTTCAGGAACCGGGTCACCACTGAGATCGACATCCAGCATGGACGCGTCTACCTGCTGGCCATCAGCCTTGCCGTGCTCACCTGGGCGGTGGTGTTCGGTGTGGGCGAGGTGATCATCCGGGAGCTGAGGGAGCATGAACTGACGCGCCGCGTGCTGCGCGATGCCAGGGCGGAGTAGCCGCGCTTGAGCTTGCACTACGAATGGACGCTCTCGCTGCGCCTGCGCGCGGACGTGTCCGAACGTTTTCTCGCCGAGCTTCGCTTTCACCTCGGGCTGGCTGAAGAACTGCCCGAAGACCCCGAACTCGAGTACGGCTGGCCGTGCCTGGTCGGGGACTCGGACGACGTCCTGCCCGGCGGTGGTGCCCGGTCCCTGGTCCTCCAGCAGCCGTATTCGAGTCGGCCCGCTTCGCTCGGGCTGTTCGTCAGGTTGATGGTCCGCGACGACGAGTTGTATGACGTGATCCAGACCGTGCCCGCGTGGCTGGCCCCCCGGTCGGCGACGCAGGGCTGGATCGGGTTCGCGCGCGAGGAGCAATCGCTGCACCCCTGGCTGAATCTCTACGTCCAGGACGGGCACGCGTACGCGGCTCATCCCGGCGGCATAGCTCACCCACTGGCCGAATCAGCGCCGCCCTTCAGGCTTAGCGAGACCACGGACCTGAGGGCAGGGTGCCTGTCCGAGTTGCCACGCATCGTCGGTTCCTAGCCTGCCGGCCTGATGACACGACGATTCGGGAATCGGAGCACCTTCGCCGTCGAGGTCGGCGAGGCCTGGTCTCGGGACCTGCGCATCGTCGACCTCTGGGCCGGGGGCAAACGGCTGACGACCGACGACGACACGGCATTCGTCCCGTCCATCTGCCATCAGCTGCGGTTGACCGCAGCGCTGGTGCGGCAGCGTGAGATACCGCCCTGTCCCTTCCCTGGCCGGTCTCCGGAAGAGATCTTCCGGCTGTTGCGGGCAGACGGCACGGAGTTCGCAGAGCGGTACTGGCTCATGGAGTGGAGCGAGATCGTCGACAACGTGTCCAAGTACGCCTACCTGGACCGGGAACTGGTGATCGTCTTCGCTTTCTGGCGGGCGACGCACCCGTTCCCCGAGGACCTGGGCAAGGTCTTCACTGCCAGGATCCCGCCGGACGAGTTCGCGAGCACGGTGCAGGATGCGGCTGACCTGATGCACGCCGAATGGGCCGGTTGAGGCCACTGCGGCGCAACGGCCGGATTTCCAATCGACTGGCCGGCGTTCGCCGGACCCGGTGCCGATCTTGGCTGCGGTACGGTCGCACCGCGGAACGGGACCGACTCATCCGGCTGCTCGGTGAGCCCGTCGACGCGTTCCGGGCCTGCCGCCAGGCGCTGCGAGACGGAGCGTCCTTTCGGATCTCGGAAGATTCCGCGCCGCTGCCGGCTCACCACTATGCGGGAATCTACGCACATCGAGAACGGCACGTCCGGCAAGCCGGAATTCCCGTGCTCGGTTTCCGGGAAGCAGTCGACCGGCTCGACGAGCTGGGAGATCAACCACTGCGGCTCGGTCAGGTGGCCGTGCTGTCGCCGCCGTACCACTTCCTGCTGTTCCTGACCGCAGATCTGTCCGCTGTGGTGGCGTGCATCGGAGTGGACCAGCAGCATCAGGCCGGTCGATGGCGGAGCTGATCACACACCCGCCCTTCATGCGCCGCCAGACCATCCACGGCTGACGCCTGACACGGCGACCCGTTGTCAACGGATCACCGTGTCAGGCGGTCAGGGAGGGGATCAGCAGAAGTCGGTGCCGCCCTCGTAGCTGGACTTCAGGTAGGCGGCGTCACCGGCGATCATGGCGAAGACCTTCTTGTTCTGGTCGAGGTCGAACAGGATGCCCCGCCCGGACGTCGTGGTGACCAGGTACGCCGCGCCGCCGTTCAGTTCCTTGCCGAGGTTGCCGTAGATCGACGAGACGGCGGCCAGCGTCATGCCCAGGCGGGCGCCGGACGGCGTCGGGATGGTCTTGGACCGGTTGACCACCAGGTACAGCACACCGTCGGGCCGGAACTGGAGCTGGATGTCCTTCCAGACGCCGGTGCCGCTCGCGGTCGTGTTCACCGGGCAGGTCTCGGCCCCGGTGGCGACCTTGTCGAGGATTCCGCCCGCCTTCAGCGCCTCCAGGTTCGCGCCGATCGTGTAGGGGCCCGCGCCGTCGACGGTGAAGTTGATCGCGGGGGAGGGCGACGGCGACGCTGCCGGGCTCGTCTCCGCGCTGGGGGAGGCCTCCGCGGACACGCTGGTCTGCGCGCTCGGCGCGGGCGTGGTCGGGGCGGGGTCGTCGTCGCCGCAGCCGGCGAGGACGGCGACGGTGAGCACGGGGAGCAGGGCGAGACAGGCACGACGCAGCATGATCTGTAGTGGAGCGGATCGCGGATCGGCGCGCTATCAGCAAACCGACTCACGTTTCAGCCCACACGCACATCGGCCCGAACGGCCGATCCCACCCGATCCCGTCGTCCCGGCGTGCGGTTTCCGGGAAACTGCGCCTTGGCGGCCGCCCATTGCCGCACTTTCCTGGAAACTGCACGCCGACAGGCGAGCGGGCGTCAGCGCGTCGGGCGGAGTTGGAGGGTGTGGGCGGCGTGGCGGGCCTTGGTGGCCAGGTAGCCGGCGTTGGCGGGGGAGAGGTGCACCTCGGTCGGGACACGTTCGGTCACCGCGACGCCGAGCCGGGTGAGCTGCTCGGCCTTGTCGGGGTTGTTGGACAGCAGCGCGACCCGGGTCACGTCGAGGGCGCGGAGCATCTGCGCGGCGACGGTGTAGTCGCGGGCGTCCTCGTCGTGGCCGAGGGCGAGGTTCGCCTCATAGGTGTCCAGGCCGGTGTCCTGCAGCGCGTACGCCTCCATCTTGGCGTACAGGCCGATGCCCCGGCCCTCCTGTCGCAGGTAGAGCAGGTAGCCGCCGGCGACGGTGATGCGTTCGGCGGCCTCGCGCAGCTGCGGGCCGCAGTCGCAGCGCTGGCTGCCGAACACGTCGCCGGTCAGGCATTCGCTGTGCGGCCGGACCAGGGGGACGGGCAGGTCGTCGGCGGCGCGGCGCAGGGTCGTGGCGTGGTCGCCGAGGCCGAGCGCGAGGTGTTCGCGACCGTCGACGAGGCCGGTGAAGGTGACGACCCGAGCCGTGGTCGTGTAGCCGTCGGGGAACCGCAGCGGCACCTGGACCTGGGTGCGCACCGTCGCCAGCGGCAGCATGCCGGTCACCGGCCCTGCTCGGCGCTGTCGAAGCGGGGTGACAGCGCGTACCGCAGCAGCACCACGTCCCCGATCTGCTGGACGTCGGCCAGTTTCGCGCGCCGCCCGGGGTGGAACGGGAAGTCGCCGTCGTTGACGAAGCGGCTGGCCCGCGAGTCGCCGACGAAGAACGGGGCCACCACCAGGTGCAGCTCGTCGGCGAGGTCGGCGGTGAGGAACTGGGTGTGGATGGTGCCGCCGCCCTCGACCATCAGCCGCTCGACGCCGCGCTCGTACAGGTCTTCGGTGACCTGGCGCAGGTCCACGGGCAGGCCGCCGTCGACGACGGTGGCGACGTCGCCGAGCATGGCGCGGGCGTGCTCGACGCGCGGGCTGGCGCAGTACACGATCTTCTCGGCGTCGCCGGCGGTGAAGAAGGCGGCTCCGGGGTCGAGTTTGGCCTTCTCGGTGACGGTGACCTTGATCGGGCACTCCGGCATGCCGCGGGCGACCCGGGCGTCGCGGCGGGACTGGGTGCGCACCATCAGCCGCGGGTTGTCCCGGCGTACGGTACGCGCGCCGACGAGGATCGCGTCGCAGGAGGCGCGGACGGCGTCGACGCGGTCGAAGTCGGCCGCGTTCGACAGCAGCAGCCGCTCGTCGGTCGCGCCGTCGAGGTAGCCGTCGATCGACATGCTGCAACTGAGCAGGACGTACGGGCGCTCACGCATGCTGTCCACTCCGAGGTTTGGTGCGTGCCAGCAGGACGGCGGCCCCGGGCAGCGCGGCGACCAGGCCGAGCACGCCGTAGGTGACGGCGGCGGCGACGCCCTGCGTGGAGGTCATCCCGGCGGCGGCGAACGCCCAGGCGGCGACGCCTTCGCGCGGGCCCCAGCCGGCGACGTTCAGCGGCACCGCCATGGCCAGCAGGGCGAGCTGGGTCAACGGCACCAGCAGCGTCACCGGCGCGTGCGCGCCCGCGGTGCGGGCCGCGATCACGAACATGACGAGCTGTCCGGTCACGACGACCGCGGAGGCCAGGCCGATGCCGACCCAGCGGCGGCGGGTGACCAGGACCTGCCGGACATCGGTGTACGCGGTGCGCAGCGCCGCCGCCCAGCGCGCCGACCGGCCCCGGGCCACGGCCCGTAGTGCCAGCGCGACGGCGAGCACGGTCGCCGCGACGGCCGCGACGATCAGCGGCATGCGGTCGCGCACCGGGGACGGCAGCACCAGCAGCAACAGCAGTGAGGCGGTGATCTGCACGGTCAGCCCGATGGTGCGCTCCAGCACCACGGCCCGCACCGCGAGGCGCACGTCGCTGATGTCCAGCCCGTGCCGCACCGCGCGGTGCACGTCGCCGACCACGCCGCCGGGCAGCGTCGTGTTGAGGAACAGCGAGCGGTAGTACGCCTTGACGGCCCGTCCCAACGGCAGCCGCACGCCGAGGCCCTCGGCGACCAGGCTCCACCGCCAGGCGCAGGCCACCGTGCTCAGCGCGCCGAGCCCGAGCGCGGCCAGCAGCGCCGGCCGGTCGACCAGGCGTACGCCGTCGAGGAACGGTCCGGTGCCGACCTGCCACACCAGCAGCGCGAGGATGAGCAGGCCCGCGATCGCGCGCACCCAGGCCCCGACGCGGCCCGCGGGCGGCGGGGGGACCTCTGTCACGGCACGGTGCAACACGCTCTCCTGTTCAGACACTTCATCCTTCCTAGAGGTACCGTCCCCGCGTGTCTGTGGATTTATACACACAGCGCCGTCATCGGGCCAGCGGACCGTGCGCTTCCACCCGGCGGAGGACCGTGCCGATCCGCTCCGCGGTGCGGGTCCAGTCGGTGAGGTGTGCGCGTCGGGCGCGGGCCGTCCGCCGGAGCCGGTCGCGCAGTTCCGCGTCGGTGAGCCAGCGGCGCAGGGCCGTGGCGAAAGCAGCGCTGTCGGGTGGGACCAGCAGGCCGGGGAGGCCGCCGTCCGGGGCCGCGCCGAGCGCCTCGGGCAGTCCCTGGACATCGCTGACCAGCGCCGGGATGCCCCGGGCCAGTGCTTCGGTGACGACCATGCCATAGCTCTCCCCGCGCGAGGGCAGCACGAGCAGATCCGCGGCCGCGTACATTGCGGCCAGGTCCTCGCCCGTGCGCACGCCCGCGAAAGTGATCCGGCCGGCGACCGGATGTTCCCGCAGCCGTGCCGCGTAAGCCGGGTCGCGGTCGGGCGAGCCGACGAACACGCAGCTCCAGGGTAGCTCGGGGAGCGTGGCCAGGGCGTCGAGAAGCAGGTGGTGGCCCTTGTGCGGGGCGAGCGCCGCCACGCAGAGCAGCCGGGTTCCGGCGGGTGAGCCGGGGGCGGGCGGAGCGGGGTCCACCCCGGGTGGGGCGGAGACGACGTGGCCGTACGGCAGGCCGTACGCCTCGATGGCCCGCTCGCGGCACCACCGGCTGGTGGTGACGACGGCGGCCGCGCCCCGCAGCACCCTGGCCTCGCCGGGCCGCAGGCCCGCGTCGGTGTCGCCGAACAGCATGTGGGCGAGCACGACGAGCCGCAGCCGGGGCGCGCACGCGGCGAGCACGTCCGGCGCGGCGACGGCGACCAGGCCGTCGAGCAGCACCACCGCGTCGCCGGGCAGCGACGCGAGCACCCCGGCCAACCGGGAAAGGTCTGGCGTGGCCGGATGCGGCCACCCGCCCGCGACCGGGTGTTCGCGCACCGTCCAACCTGCCGCGGCCAGCTCGTGGCAGACACGCCGGTCGTAGACATTGCCCCCGCTGGGGAGGGCGGGATCGTCGACACCGCCGGGGAGTACGACGTGCACGGTGCTCACGCGCCGACCCGCCGGGTGTCCCTCTCGGATCTTGTGCACTTCGTGTCGCTCCGGCAGCACGAAGTGCACAAGATCCGGACTCGGCCCGACGGAACGGCGCGGCGGGTGCTCACAGGGGGCGCTCGTAGGAGGCCCAGGCGATGTGCGACTCGTGCAGGGTCACCGTGATGCCGGCCAGGCCGCGGGCGTTGTCGCCGAACGCTCCCGCGTGCACCCGGGCGGCCAGCCGGTCGGCGATGACCTGGGCGAGCTTCTCGGTCGTGGTGTTGACGCCCGCGAACGCGGGGTCGTCGTCGAGGTTGCGCAGGTTCAGCGCGCCGACGACGGCGTTGAGCTCCTGCGACGCGGCGGCGATGTCGACCACGATGTCGTCGGGGTCCAGCTCGGCGCGCTTGAACGTCGCGTCGACGATGAACGTCGCGCCGTGCAGGCGCTGGGCCGGGCCGAAGACCTCACCCCGGAAGCTGTGGGCGATCATCATGTGGTCGCGGACCGTCACGCTGAACATGGGGGTCACTCTCCGTCGTAGCTGATGGTGTGGCACAGGGCGGGCAGGGTGCCGTCGGCGAGGCCGGCCAGCACCTCGGGCAGCCGGTCGAACGACGACTCGCCGGACAGCAGGGTGTCGAAGGCCGGGTCGCGCAGCAGGTCCAGGGCGATGGCGAGCCGGTCGGTGAAGGAGCGCCGCGCGGCGCGGGCCGGGGAGACCGTGCCGACCTGGCTGCCCCGGATGGTCAGCCGTCCGGAGTGGAAGGCGCCGCCCAGCGACAGGCCGATCTCGCGGTCGCCGTACCAGCTCAGCTCGACGACGGTGCCCTCCGGGGCCAGCAGGTCGAGTGCCCGCTGCAGCCCGGCACCGGTGGCGGAGGCGTGGAAGACCAGGTCGTTACCGCCCTCGGCGGCTTCGGGGGCGGCGAACGTGACGCCGAGCGCCGCCGCGACCGCGGCCCGTTCCGGGTTGGTGTCCACGAGCTGCACCGACACCCCGGGGAAGCGGGCCAGCAGGGCCGCGACGCAGCAGCCGACCATGCCCGCGCCGAGCACCGCGATCCGGTCGCCGACCAGCGGCGGGCCGTCCCACAGCGCGTTGACCGCGGTCTCCACGGTGCCCGCGAGCACGGCCCGGCGCGCGGGCACGCCGTCGGGCACCGGCACCACCGCGCTCGCGGGCGCCACGTAGCGGGTCTGGTGCGGGTACAGGCAGAAGACGGTACGTCCGAGCAGCTCGGGCGGGCCCTGTTCGACGACGCCGACGTTGAGGTAGCCGTACTTCACCGGACCGGGGAAGTCGCCCTCCTGGAACGGGGCGCGCATCACGGCGTACTGGCTCGGCGGGACCTCGCCGCGGAACACCAGCGTCTCGGTGCCCCTGCTCAGACCGGAGTGGAGGGTGCGGACGAGCACCTCGCCGGGCCCGGGATCGGGCAGCGCCACGGGACGGATCTCGCCCGCGCCGGGCGCGGCGGTCCAGAAGGCGCGCGCGTAGGATGCCATCGGCTTCCTCTCCTCGGATCAAGGTCGAACCTAACGGAGGTACGGTGCCGCCGGTAAGACCGGGCCCCGTGATCGGGCTGTTCGTCCAGTTCGCCATGCTCGCGCTGCTGTCCGCGGCGGTCGGTCTCGGACACGCCGGATGGGCGGCGGGAATCTGCTACGCCGTGGGGCTGTGCGTGCTGCTGACCCGGGCGATGCACACCGCCGGGCTGGTCGCGTTCGGACCCGCCGACGTGGTCACGCTGACCCGCGCGGCGCTCGCGGGAGGTGTCACCGCGCTGACCGCGGCCTCGTTCACCGGCGACATCCGGGTGCTGGTGCTGGTCGGGATCACGGTCGTGGCGCTGGTGCTCGACGCGGTCGACGGCAAGGTCGCCCGGCGCACCGGCACCGCGACGGAGTTCGGCGCGCGGTTCGACATGGAGGTCGACGCGTTCCTCATCCTGGTGCTGAGCTGCTACGTCGCACCGTCGGTGGGGTGGTGGGTGGCAGCGATCGGCGCGATGCGCTATGCCTGGGTCGTGGCCACCTGGGTCCTGCCGTGGCTGCGCGGGCAGCTGTTCCCGCGATACTGGCGCAAGGTGGTGGCCGCGATCCAGGGCATCGTGCTGGTGACGGCCGCCGCGGACGTGCTGCCCCGGCCCATAACGCTCATTGCGCTCGCGGGCGCGCTCGCCCTGCTCACCGAGTCGTTCGGCCGCGACGTGGTCTACCTGTGGCGGCGGCGCACCGCGACGGCCGCCGCAGCCCGGCGGGCGCTACAGCGAGCGGGCGCGGGCGTAGACGTCGCCGGAACGGCCGAGGGCGCGGAAGCGCTCGTCAAGTAGCCGCACCAGGCCGACCGCGTCCAGCCACTGCTCGCTCGCGAAGCGCATGGTCTCCACGGGCGCGTAGTTGTACTCGTACGCGCCGAGCCGGTCCACCAGGTCCAGCGTGGTGAGGGCGGCCTCGTGGGCGAAGGGCAGGTACTCGAACGACAGCGCGCGCAGCGGCCGGGACAGCCCGCGCAGCACGTCCGCCTCGAAGCCCTCTACGTCGATCTTGCAGAAGGCCGGCTCGCCGTGGGTCGCGATGAGATCGTCCAGGGTGACCACCTCGACCTCGACCGACCGGTCCCAGCGCACCTCGGCGAAGCGCTCGTCGGCCGCGGTCACCGACTCGATCCACTCGTGCGACAGCGAGGACACCGTCGGCGTCGCCGACGACAGCGCGAGCGACGCCGTGCCTGCCCGCGCCCCGACGGCGGTCGGCAGGATGGTCACACCCTCGTCCCGACCGAAGAACAGCCGCAGCACCCGCAGGCAGTCCGGCTGCGGCTCGATCGCCAGCACCCGCGCCCCGAGCCGCCGCCACGGCCGCACCCGGCTCCCGACATGCGCGCCGACGTCGAACGCGAGATCACCCGGCCCGAGGAACTGCCCGTAGAACCGGCGCATGCGCCGATGGCGGCCCGGGATGGCGTGGTACATCGCGAGAGACCGGGCCATTCCCCACACGCGAGCGAGCATGGCCGAGCCTAACCCGCCACCGCGCCCACCACCCGCGCCCCGCCCCGAGGCGAAGGAAGGGCACCTTCACAACGCTCCGCGTTGTAGAAGGTGCCCTTCCCAACGTCGCTCCGGGCGGAGCAGGCGAAATCCGGTGGTTGGGGAGGTGGGAGGGGTGGGATGGTGGGGCGGTGATCGAGTTTCCCGACCGGATGCGGCGGACCGCGTTGAGCAAGGGGGCGGCGGGCCAGGAGTGGCTGGCGGCGCTGCCGGAGCGGCTCGCTTACGTGTGCGCGGTCTGGGAGCTGACGCCCGGAGAGGCGCTCGACGGCGGCTCGGCCGCGCTGGTGCTGAAGGTGCGCCGCAGTGACGGCACGGACGCGGTGGTGCGGCTCGCCCCGCCGGGGGACGGGTTCGCCGGGCAGGTGCGCACCATCGCGGCCGCGGACGGGCACGGGTACGTCCGGCTGTACGCCCACGACCCCGCCCGGGACGCCTCGCTGCTGGAACCGCTCGGCCCGGCGTTGGGCACCACTGCGCCCTCGCCCGAGCACACGCTCGACGTGCTGGCCGCGACGCTGCGGCAGGCCTGGCTGGTGCCCCGCCCGCCGGATGCGACCGTGCCGCCCGGCACGGACAAGGCCAGCACGCTCGCCGAGCTGATCATCGAGCTGTGGCCGGAGACCGGGCGGCCCTGCCCGGCCGAGGTCGTCGACCGGGCCGTCGGCTACGCCCACCGCCGCGCGGCCGCGTTCGATCTGGACGGCAGCGTGGTCTGCCACGGGGACCCGCACCCGGACAACGCGCTCGCGGTGCTGTCGCCCCGCCCCGGCGCGGGGTCGGGCTACGTCTTCATCGACCCGGACGGCTTCCTCTGCGACCCGGCCTACGATCTCGGGGTCGCGGTGCGCGGCTGGACGGACGAGGTGCTGGCGGCGGATGACCCGGTTGGGCTGGTGCGGGGCTACTGCGCGCGGCTGGCCGCGGCTACCGGGGTGGACGAGCAGGCGATCTGGGAGTGGGGCTTCACCGAGCGGGTGTCGTCGGGGCTCTACATGATCCGGCACGGCGCTCCTGACGAGGGCCGCGAATACCTCGCGTCCGCCGCCCGTCTGCTGTGAGGCACGGCTCGAGTCCATGATCGCCATTTCGGGTCAGATCACGAGGTGGGACCGCAGTTCCTGACCCGAAACGGCGATCTCCGCAGGCGTCGCGTTCGGAAGATCTTGCGTAGCGGCTCTCGTGCCGTTCTGCTTCGGATTCGTTGACTTCGTTGAAACTTCTTGTGAATATTGCCGCAAGGTTTCAATGCGGTTTCATCCGCGTACCCCTGTACCGCTGCGCGACGATCCGTCCCCTCGTACGTCCGGAGTGTCCTCATGCAACGACGCAGACTTCTCCCCCTGGCGCTGGCGGCGGTCCTCGCCGCCGCGCTGCCGATCCCGGCCGCCGCCCCCGCGGCCGCGGCCCCCTCGGGCAGCAAGGACGTCATCGTCCAGCTCTTCGAGTGGAACTGGCCCTCGGTCGCGGCCGAGTGCACCAACTTCCTCGGCCCACGCGGCTACGGCTACGTGCAGGTCTCCCCGCCCCAGGAGCACGTGCGCGGCCAGCAGTGGTGGGTCGCGTACCAGCCGGTCAGCTACCGGGTCGAGTCCCGCAAGGGCACCCGTGCCCAGTTCCAGTCGATGGTCACCACCTGCCACAACGCGGGCGTGAAGGTCATCGTCGACGCGGTGGTCAACCACACCACCGGCGTGGGTTCGGGGACCGGCTGGGCCGGCTCGACCTACACGTCGTACACCTATCCGGGCATCTACCAGACGCAGGACTTCCACCACTGCGGCCGCAACGGCAACGACGACATCGTCAACTACGGCGACCGGTACGAGGTGCAGAACTGCGAGCTGGTCAACCTCGCCGACCTCAAGACCGAGAGCGACTACGTGCGCACCAAGCTCGCGGGCTACCTCAACGACCTGCTGACCCTGGGCGTCGACGGGTTCCGCTGGGACGCCAGCAAGCACATGCCCGCGGCCGACATCGCCGCGATCAAGGGCAAGCTGTCCCGCTCGGTGTACCACGTGCAGGAGGTCATCTACGGCGCGGGCGAGCCGGTGCAGCCGACGGAGTACACCGGCAACGGCGACGTGCACGAGTTCCGCTACGGCAAGGACCTGGGCCGGGTGTTCCGGCACGAGAAGCTGAGCTACCTGAAGAACTTCGGTGAGCCGTGGGGGCACCTCACCACGGGCAAGGCCGCCGTGTTCGTCGACAACCACGACACCCAGCGTGAGGGCGGCGACATCCTGACCTACAAGGACAACGGCATCTACGCGCTGGCGAACGCGTTCATGCTGGCCTGGCCCTACGGTTCACCGACGGTGATGAGCAGCTACGAGTTCAGCAACAAGGACCAGGGGCCGCCCTCGGACGCCAACGGCAAGACCAACAACAGCACCTGCTTCTCGGGCGGCTGGCGGTGCGAGCACCGCTGGCAGGTCGTCGCGAACATGGTCGGCTTCCACAACGCGGTCCTGGGCACCACCGTCGTGAACTGGTACGACAACGGCAACAACCACATCGCGTTCGGGCGCAACGGCAAGGGGTACATCACGATCAACGACGAGGGCGGCGCGGTCAACGGGCGGTCATACCAGACCAACCTGCCCGCGGGCCGCTACTGCGACGTGATCCACGGTGAGAAGAGCGGCAGCACCTGCACCGGCCCGGTGATCACGGTCGACGCGAACGGCTGGTTCGCCGCCAACGTCGCCGCCCACGACGCCATCGCCATCCACGTCAACGCCAAGATCAGCTAGTACGTGATCATCGAACTTGCCCGGCAGCTGTGCGTATCTTGAGCGAACTTTCGCACAGGTGCCGGGCAAGTCGAGTGATCTTGGAAGCGCCGCGCCGCCGGGCGTGGCACGCTGGGACGCATGGACGATGCGGGCGACCTCGGACTGTTCGGCCCCGGGTCGGTGACCTGGCGGGTGCACGGCGAGCCGGTGCTCTGGGTGGCCGGGGTGCGCTCGCTGTTCCTGCAGGCCCTGCACCCGCGGGCGATCGCCGGGGTGGTGCAGAACTCCAGCTACAAGGTCGAGCCGTGGGGCCGGCTGATGCGCACCGCGGACTACGTCGGCACCGTCATGTTCGGCACATCCGCGCAGGCTCGCGCCGCCGGGCGGCGGATCCGGGGCGTGCACGCCCGCATGCGCGCGGTGGACCGGCACACGGGGGAGACCTACCGCATCGACGAGCCTGAGCTGCTGCGCTGGGTGCACGTCACCGAGGTGGAGTCGTTCGTGAGCACCGCCCGCCGGGCGGGCCTGGACCTGAGCGACGCCGACGTCGACGGGTACTACACCGAGCAGCGCCGGGCGGCGCGACTCGTCGGGCTGGACCCGGCGTCCGTGCCGGGCACCGCGGCCGAGGTCGACGCCTACTACCGGCGGATGCGCCCGGAGCTGGCCCTGACCCGCGACGCCCTGGACACCCTGTTCTTCCTGATGGCGCCACCGCTGCCGTGGCACCTGGGGCTGACCCCGGCCCGGCTGGTCTACACCGGCCTGGCCTGCACCGCGTTCTCACTGCAACCGGGCTGGGCCCGCCGGATCTACGGCACCCTGGGCCTGCCCACCACCGACCTGTCCGCGTCGGTCTCGGTACGCGCGCTGCGCCTGACCATGCGCGCCCTGCCCGACCGCTTCCTGCACGGCCCCATCTACCGCGACGCCATGGCCCGCGCCGCCGCGGCGGCCTGACGGCGGCCGCCGCCCGCCCGTCCCCGCGACGCACGCGGGCAGCGGCGGTGCCTGGACCTGCGTCGCCGGCCTCCGGCGGATGGGAAGGGCACCTTCACAACGCTATGCGTTGTAGAAGGTGCCCTTCCTTACGTCCAGGCGGGGGAGGGGGGCCGGGACCGCTGGGCTTCGGTGGAGACGCGGGGGTCGCCGGAGTGCAGGCCGTGCCACCAGCGGCGGCCGTCGGCGGCGAAGGAGGCCAGCGGCACGGGGGACCCGTCGGCGCGCTCGACGGACAGGCGCTGGAAGTGGATGTCGCCCTCGATGCAGTACTCCGTGTCGCCGCCCGGCTCCTCGCGGGCGCACTCGCAGAACCAGTACATCGTGTGCGTGGCCGGGCCGGTTCCCGCGAGCATCAGGCTGGCCGTCGCGGGCCAGTCGCGGGTCAGCTCGGGGTCGTCCAGGAAGCGCCAGCCGTACATCGGGTCGGACCGGCTGACCGAGGCGAGGAACGCGTCGGCGGCGTCGGCGTCGGCCAGCTCGATCGGGTGGCCGTAGTCGCGGCTCGCGGTCCGGGTGCGGTCCCTGCGCAGCAGCACCCGCATCAGGCTGACACCGGTGAACACCAGGGCGCGGCGGGTGTCCGCGTCGATCGGCCCCTCCTCCGGCATGGCGAGCACGTGCAGCAGCAGGCGCACGGTGCGGGCGGGCCAGTTCACCCGCAGGCCGACCACGTCGGACTCGTTGAGCGCGACGTTGCACCCCTCGAGCAGGGAACGATCCTGGAGCATGGTGACCATCATCGCGTGTGATCGACCCGAGCGCACCGCCCCGGCTGCCCGGTTCGCCCGGCCGGCCAGCCGAACGGGGCGACCCGGTCGGCACGCGCAGAGGTCGCCCTGAACCTCGGATGGTCCTAAGGTGGCGGGCATGCGAGTGAGGGGATACGCGCCCGCCACCCCGTGCTGGGCGGAGTACATGACCGCGGACCCGGCGGGAGCCGCGGCGTTCTACAGCGGGCTGTTCGGATGGACACCGGGCGAGGTGTTCGCGCTCGACGGCCTCGCCGTCGCGGGCCTGCTCCCGGGCGAGCCCGGCCGGCCCGGGGCCTGGCTGTGCTACGTGTCGGCGGTGGCCGCCGAGGACGGCGTGGCGGCGGTGCTCGACGCCGGCGGATCGGTGCTGGTCCCGGCGCACGACCGCGGCCCGCGTGGACGCGCCGCCCTGGTCGCCGACTCCGCGGGCGCGGTGTTCGGGCTGTGGCAGCGCGGCACGTCCGGTGGCGCCGAGGCGGCCGCCGAGCCGGCCACGATGTGCTGGACCGAGGTCGTGACCTGGGACGAGGCCTCCGCCGTGGAGTTCTACGGCAAGGCCTTCCACTGGTCGGAGCGCAAGAGCGAGATCGCCGAGGGCGTCGACCACATCGAGTGGTTCGTCGACAGCCGTACGGTAGGCGGGCTGTCCGTGATGGATGAGCGCTACCCGGCCGGCACGCCCGCGCACTGGCGGGTCACCTTCGAGGTCGAGGACTGCGCCGCCACGATCGCGCGCTGCCTGGAGCTCGGCGGTGCGGTGCTGACCGGGCCGCTGGACCTGCCGGTGGGGCACTACGCGCTGCTGGCCGACGCGCAGGGCGGCACGTTCGGCGTGATCGAGCTGTCCGACGCGATCCTGGACACCCGGCTGTGAACCGGCGGTCCGTGCGCTGACCCGGGCGCGCCCCACGGCGGGGGCGCACCCGGGTCGTCAGGTCACCAGTTCGTGGAGCCCGCGACCACCGGCCACGGCTTCCACCACGGCTTGATCAGGTACGCGATGCCGCCCGAGCCGGAGGCCACCGTGCCGTTCGCGCGGTAGCGCTTGGTACGCAGCCAGATCTGCTCGAACTGCGCACGCGGGTAGATGTTGCGCACCACGTCGTTGCTCGACGACGCCGGGTCGTTGACGATCACGTCGCCCTCGGCGGTGAAGCCGACGATGACGAACAGGTGCCCGGAGGTGCCGTAGCCGGCCCCGTCCAGCTCCTCGGACAGGAACGACTGGCTGGTGATCACCGGGATGCCGGCCTTGATGAAGCGCTCCGCCTCGTCGAGCGAGTGCAGCCGGGTGACCTTGGCGTCCAGGCCCGGGAACGACGCGGCGTACGCGGTGTTGAACGGCCAGTTGCCCGCGCCCTGGTACGCGTAGTCGTACGTCATCCGGGCCGCGTGGTCGACCTGCGGGTCGGCGTACGCCGGGTCCACCCAGGCGAGGTCCTGCGCCGACGGGCCGCGGCCGTAGTACTCCAGGACCATCGTGGTGGAGGTGGGCGAGCACCAGGCCTCGCCGCCGCCGTCGTACTCCGGGTACTCCCCGATGTGGATGTTCTGCGAGCGGCGCGGCACGGCCAGTTCGGTGCCCCAGGCGATGCCGCCCGCGCTCGGGGTGACGGTGAACCGGTCCGGGACGAAGGAGCTCATCGCGCCGAGCATCCAGACCCGCGGCGACTGCCACTGGCCGGGCGCCCGGTAGAGGGTCAGCCGCAGCTGGTAGGCGTGCAGGAGCACGCCGTTGGCGGCGTCGTCGATGGAGAAGGTGTCGGTCCAGATCGTCGACCACGGGTCGCCCTGCCGGTTGACCGTGGTGCGCTTGATGTCGCCGTCCCCGGATGCCCAGCGGCCCATCACGTACCAGGGGGTCTGCCCGCCGGTGTTGTAGGTGCCCTGCATCTCGACCTGGATCCAGGTGCCCGCGGGGGTGTCGGCGTTCCAGGAGGCGACCAGCTCGGTGGCGTCGAAGCCGACCTCGGTCACCGGGGAGGTCCAGGTGCTGTAGTCGTAGCTCTTCGTCACGTTGGTGTACGGGTCGGCGTAATCGACGGTGCCGGCCGGCCGCAGCATGGTGATGCCCGTACGGATGCCGGGGATGGCGAAGGTGCCCTGGTGGGTGCCCTGCCGCCACTCGGTGAAGCGGGACCACTCCTGGAAGGTGATCTGCTCGTCGTGCGTGGGCGGCGCGGCCGCGGCGGGCGCGCCGGTGGCGGCGGTCAGCGCCGCGAGGCTGAGCGCGGTGAGGCCGGCGACGACGGCCGCCCGCAGGCGTGATCTGGCCATGGGTACTCCGCGGAGGTGGGGGATGGACATTCACCCGCCACTATCGCCGTTGAAGTTAACTTTCGCCAGACTCCAGTTGTCCCGAAGATTTCTTCATCCGCCCCCGAGGGCCGGGCGGGCAGGGCTTAGGCGGCCACATTGGCCACCGAGGGCTCCGGTGCCTGGTCCGGCTGCTGCCGGTCGCCCGACTTCTTCTTGCGGCGGCGCAGCAGCCAGCTCACCACGCCGACGAGGCTGGTGACCACGGCCGACCAGGTGCCCCAGTGCGTGACGAGCTGCCACAGGGTGTACGACATGGTCCGGCGCACCTGCACCGACAGCGCCACCTCGTGCGTGATGGTGTGCCCGTTGCTGAGCGGCACCTCCAGATACGCGGTGAGCAGCAGGTCGTCGGTCGGGTGTTTGGGGTGCACCAGCCAGGTCCACAGCATCTGCACGTCGCTGCCGGTGGTGGCGTTGACCGACTCCGACGGCGTGATCTCCACGTCCTCGGTGTTGCCGCGCAGCGTGGCCTTGACCGTGGGCCCGACCTCCACCGTCCCGGCGGCCGTGGTCTGGGTGTCCTTCAGCATGAGGTTGATCTTCTGAGTCAGCTTCTCGCCCTCGCCGACAGCCAGCCCGATCCGTTGCGTCTGCTCGACGTCGAGCACGGCGGGCGACTGCCAGTAGGCCTGCCGCGTGACCAGCTCGCGGGCCGCGGTGTCGATGTCCTTGAAGGTTCCCGTGCCGGGCGCGACCTGGCCGGGGGAGGGCTGCTGCATGGAGTCGCCGTTCGACTCGGCCGCGCAACCGGCCAGGACGGCCACGGCGCAGGCGGTGGCCACGGCCAGCAACGCTCGCGTTCCGATGTGCATGATGACGGCTCCTCCCCGATGAAATCCCGTCACATCATGGCACTCGTCGATAACGCCGCGGTCACCTCACGGCCGCTGCTCGCGCAAGCTCGACCGCAGCTTCGCGATGCTCTCCTCGGCCAGCCCGGCCCCGGTCAGGTAGGCCCGCACCGAGCCGTGCCGTTCGCGCAGTTCCGCCAGGAAGACGCGCATCACCTCGGCGGGCGTGCTCGCCAGGTAGGGCTGCAGCGGGCCCTTGTCCGGCCGGTTCCGGCGCTGCCAGGACAGGTAGCGCGCCATGCCCTGTTCGGTCAGCTCGTAGTCGGCGGCGATGTCCGCATCGGACACCCCGACCAGTTCCAGCACCAGCGCGACCACCACGCCGGTGCGGTCCCGCCCGCCCCAGCAGTGCACCACGGTCGGGCCCGGCCCGGCGGCGATCAGCTCGATCGCGCGGGCGATGTCGGCCGCCGCGTGCTCGGCGGTCTCGTGGTAGCGCGCCAGCAGGAACGCCACCACCCCCGCCTCCGCCGAGTAGTCCTCGGCCCGCCACACCGGGTTGTTCAGCGGCACGTTGTGCCAGTCCTCGCAGCACCAGTCCGGGGCGCGGCCGAAGCGCTCCAACTCCACCGGGTGCCGCAGATCGATCACGGTACGCACGCCGAACTGCGCGAAGCGTTCGCGGTCGGCCTCGCCCAGCGCGGTCAGGGTGTCCGAACGGAACAGCACACCCCGGCGCACCTCGGCCCCGTCGGTGGTGGCCAGGCCGCCCACGTCCCGGAAGTTGAACAGCGGACTCTCGAAGTCCACCAGCCGAGAAGACACCACCTCCTCGCTCACGCTTCCAGCAGCCGATCGCGCAGGCGCTGCACGCGGTCGGGGTGCAGGCCCGCGCCGACCAGGTATTCGGTCACCGAGCCGTGGCGGTAGCGCAGCCCGTGCAGCGTCATCAGCATGGCCTCGGCCGGGGTGTACGTGAAGAACGGCGGCGTGTTCGCGTGGTCCTCGTTCGGGAAGGCCGTGCGCACCCACTGGGTGAACATCGGCGCGCTGCGTTCGGTCAGCGCGTAGTCGGCCGCGATCTGGTCGTCGGGCACCCCGAGCAGGTCCAGGGCCAGCGCCACGATGAGGCCGGTGCGGTCCTTGCCGGCGACGCAGTGCACCACGGTCGGGCCGTGGTCGGCGTCGGTGAGCATGCCGACCACCCGGGCGATGTCGGCCTTGCCGTGGTGGGCCAGCTCCAGGTAACGGGCGGACAGCCAGCCCGCGACGCCGATCTCCGTGGTGTAGGTGGAGTGGTCCCAGAGCGGGTGCTCCAGGTGGTTGTGCCGCCACACCACCTGGGTCCACTCCGGCACCCGGCCCATCGAGGCGACCTCGGCGGGCCGGCGCAGGTCGATCACGGTGCGGATGCCGAGCGCCGTGAACGCCTCGCGGTCCTCAGTGCCCAGCCTGCTGAGCGTGTCGGACCGGTACACCGTGCGCCGGCGTACGGTGCGGCCGTCGGCGGTGGTCAGCCCACCGAGGTCACGGAAGTTGAAGACGGCGGCGAAGGCGATGCTGCGCTCGATCGGCGTGGTGGTCACCCCGATACCGTAATCAAGGTCACGTGGCCTGGTGTAGCCCGACCGCGTCACATCCCGGGCGTGTCAGCCGAGTTGCACCGAACGTTTGGCCAGGCCCATCCAGAAGCCGTCGATCACCGTGCGCTGCGAGGCCAGGTCGTCCTCGCCCGCGCCGAGGGTGACGAACAACGGCGCGAAGTGCTCGGTGCGCGGGTGCGCCATCGCGCCGGACGGGGCCTTGTGCAGGAAGTCGAGCAGCCCGTCGACGTCGCCGGCGTCCAGCGCCTGCCGGCCCCAGTCGTCGAACTCCGCCGACCAGCCCTGCACGGGCGCGTCGAAGCCCAGGTGCATGTACGGCATCGCGGCGCGCAGGTTGTGGGTGAAGAAACCGCTGCCGATGATGAGCACGCCCTCGTCGCGCAGCGGCGCGAGCTTGCGGCCGATTTCCAGCAGCCGCCGCGGGTCCAGCGTCGGCATGGAGATCTGCAGGACCGGGACGTCGGCCTCGGGGAACATCTCGACCAGCGGCACGTACGCGCCGTGGTCCAGGCCCCGGTCGGGCACGTCGGCCACCGGTGTCTGCGGTCCGCGCAGCAGTGCCCGCACCTTCGCGGCCAGCTCGGGCGCGCCCGGCGCCGGGTACTTCACCTCGTAGTAGCGCTGCGCGAAGCCGCCGAAGTCGTAGTAGAGCGGGACCGTGGTGGTCGCGCCGACGGCCAGCGGGGCGTTCTCCCAGTGCGCCGAGACGACCAGGATCGCGGTGGGCCGGGGCAGGTCACTCGACCAGTCCGCCAGCTGGCGGGTCCACAGCGGGTCGTCGGCCAGCGGGGGAGCGCCATGGCTGAGGTAGAGCGCGGGCATACGGGTGCTCATACCCGCGAGAATACTTGACCATTCAACTAACGTCGAGTGGCCGCCCTCACCCTGACAAGCGGAAAGCCCGGCGAGACGTCTCCCGCCGGGCTTCCTTCCGGGTAAAGCCTTCTCCGCCCCCTCCGCCGCGACTCTTGAAGAGTCGCGGCGTCGGGAGCGGTCGGAAGGCGCGACTCTTCAAGAGTTGCGCCAGGGGTGGGGCCGGTCAGGCCGTGAGGGCGGTTTCGGCGTCGAGGGTGACGGCGGCGGCGTGGACGACCGCCGCGATGCGCAGGGCCTCGTGGACGGCCTCGCGGCCGACGCCGGTGCCGATCAGCGTCTTCTCGTGCGACTCCAGGCAGACGCCGCAGCCGGTGATGGCCGAGACGGCCAGGCTCCACAGCTCGAAGTCGGCCTTGTCGACGCCCGGGTTGGCGATGATCTGCATGCGCAGCCGGGCCGGCAGCGACTGGTACGCGTCGTCGCCGATCAGGTGCTTGGACCGGTAGTAGACGTTGTTCATCGCCATGATCGACGCCGCGCCCTTGGCCGCCTCGATCGCCTCGGGCTTGAGGTGATCGGCCGCCTCGGCCGCGATCTCCCGCAGCACGAAAGCGTTGCGGGCGGCGAACGCGCAGGCCAGCGCGGTGCCCCAGAGCTGCTGCGCGGTCAGCGGCGAGGTGCCCAGCACGGCGCCGATGTTGAGCTTGGTGTCCCGGGCGTACGCCGGCAGCGCCGCCTTGATCGCCTCGATGCCCATCAGGCGGCCAGCAGCTCGGCGGCGTTCAGGGTCTCGCCGCCCTTGTTCCAGTTGCACGGGCACAGCTCGTCGGTCTGCAGGGCGTCGAGCACGCGCAGCACCTCGGTGACGTTGCGGCCGACCGAGCCGGCGGTCACCATCACGAACTGGATCTCGTTGTTCGGGTCCACGATGAACGTCGCGCGCTGCGGCACGCCGTCCTCGCCCAGCACGCCCGCCGCCTCGGTCAGCTCGCGCTTGACGTCGGCCAGCATCGGGAAGGGCAGCTCGCGCAGGTCGGGGTGGTTCTTGCGCCACGCGTGGTGCACGAACTCGTTGTCGACCGACCAGCCCAGCACCTGCGCGTCCCGGTCGGCGAACTCGCCGTTCAGCCGGCCGAACTCGGCGATCTCGGTCGGACACACGAAGGTGAAGTCCTTGGGCCAGGAGAACAGCACCCGCCACTTGCCCTCGTAGGTCTTGTTGGTGATCGTCTCGAACGCCTTGTCGGCGTCGAGGGAGACGCACGCGGTGAGTTCGTAGGCGGGGAAGTGGTCGCCGACGGTGAGCAAAGCAGGTACCTCCTGAGCGGTCTTTCTTGAGCCGTTCAAGATTAGGCAGGGCATTGCGACGTGATCATTGCCGGATCGTGACATTGTGGCGACCGCCACGGGGTCTTTGCCCCGTCCCATTGCCCAGCTCATCGACGTGATCCGCTGGCGCGGCCGCGACACGCCTTCCCGATATACGGGAGCCTGCTGGTCTGGGAGTCGCAAAAGTGGGACGCTACCCAGCGTGATCCGCCTCGTACTGATTATTGGCACCTAGCGCGCCGGCCGCACCTGGGCAACCAGGCCCCTCGCCGACGCGCAGACCTCCCGCGACCGCGGGGGGTCTTTTGTTTTGCAGCTCCTTCCCGGTCATCACGTCGGCGCCTCGCGAAGCGGGCGCCCCCACAGGAGGTCACACGACATGCAGATCTTCGACACCACGCTGCGCGACGGCGCCCAGCGCGAGGGCATCACCTACTCGGTAGCCGACAAACTCGCGGTGGCGCGCCTGCTCGATCAGTTCGGGGTCGGGTTCATCGAGGGCGGGTGGCCAGGGGCGGTCCCCAAGGACACCGAGTTCTTCGAACGGGCCCGAACCGAGCTGGAGCTGAAGAACGCGCTGCTGGTGGCGTTCGGCTCGACCCGCAAGGCGGGCGTCTCGGCGGCTGACGACGCGCAGCTCGCGGGCCTGCTCGCGGCGCAGACGCCGGTGGTCTGCCTGGTCGCGAAGTCCGACGTGCGCCACGTCGAGCGGGCGCTGCGCACCACCCGCGAGGAGAACCTCGCCATGGTCGCCGACAGCGTGACCCACCTGCGCTCGCACGGCCGCCGCGTCTTCGTCGACTGCGAGCACTTCTTCGACGGCTTCCGCTTCGACCCCGACTACACCGCCTCGGTGGTGCGCACCGCGCTGGACGCGGGCGCGGAGCGCGTCGTGCTCTGCGACACCAACGGCGGCATGCTGCCCTCGCAGGTGGGCGCGGCCATCGCCGACCTCGTCGCGCGGCTGGGCGTCTCGCCGGAGCTGTTCGGCATGCACGCGCAGAACGACACCGCGTGCGCCGTCGCCAACACCATCGCCGCGGTGGAGGCGGGCGTACGCCACGTGCAGGGCACCGCCAACGGCTACGGGGAGCGCCCCGGCAACGCCGACATCTTCGCCGTGGTGGCGAACCTGCAGCTCAAGCTGGGCATGACCGTCCTACCGGACGGCTGCCTCGAACAGATGGCGCACGTCTCGCACGCCATCGCCGAGATCGCCAACATCGCACCCGACTCCCACCAGGCCTACGTCGGGTCCGCGGCCTTCGCCCACAAGGCGGGACTGCACGCGAGCGCGATCAAAGTCGACCCGGCCCTCTACAACCACGTGGACCCGGCCGTCGTCGGCAACGACATGACGATCCTCGTCACCGAGATGGCCGGCCGGGCCAGCATCGAGCTCAAGAGCCGCGAGCTCGGGCTGGACCTGGCCGGCCATCCCGACACGCTGTCCAAGGTGACGCACCGGGTGAAGGAGCTGGAGGCGGCCGGCTGGTCCTTCGAGGCCGCCGACGCGTCCTTCGAGCTGCTGGTGCGCCAGTCCCTGGGCGAGCAGACGACCCCGTTCACGCTGGAGTCGTACCGGGTGATCGTTGAGCACCGCGAGGACGGCGCGGTGGTCAGCGAGGCGACCGTGAAGCTGCGGGTGCGCGGCGAGCGGGTGATCGCCACCGCGGAGGGCAACGGTCCGGTCAACGCACTGGACCAGGCGCTGCGCCAGGCGCTGGAGCGGCACTTCCCGCAGCTGTCCGGGCTGGAGCTGGCCGATTACAAGGTGCGCATCCTGGCCGGCTCGCACGGCACCGACGCGGTGACGCGGGTGCTGGTGGAGACGGTGGACACCGACGGGCGCGACTGGACCACGGTCGGCGTGCACGAGAACGTGGTGGAGGCGAGCTGGCGGGCACTTGTCGACGCATTGGCGTACGGCGTCGCCGCCGCCGGCGGGGACCGCAAGGTGCGCTCGCGCCGCTGATCCTGTGCGGACGGTCCGCACCCGGTGACGGCACGTTGCACGAATTTCGGAAGGATACTACGTAGTAACCGCAAAGCATGCAAGTTCTTGACATCGACAGACATGGTTGGCACAGTGCCTGGCATGTCTCGTCGTTTCCCCCGCAACGCCTTCTTCCGGGCGTTCACCGTGCTGGTGATGGCGGCCATCGGATCGGTGGCCGCCATCACCGTCGGCGCGTCCCCCGCGTACGCCGACGGCTGCTACACCTGGGGCCGCTCGCTGTCCTCGGGCATGTCCGGAGAGGACGTCCGCCAGCTGCAGATCCGCGTCGCCGGCTGGCCGGGCTACAACAACACCATCGTCATCGACGGCATCTTCGGCGCGGAGACCCGTGACGCGGTGGTCCGCTTCCAGCAGGCGTACGGCCTGGGCGCGGACGGCATCGCCGGCCCCCAGACCTTCAACAAGATCTACTCCCTGCAGGACGACGACTGCACGCCGATCCACTTCAGCTACGCCGAGCTGAACAAGTGCAACACCACCTGGTCCGGCGGCGCGGTCTCGGCGGCCACCGCCAAGGCCAACGCGCTGCGCGCCATGTGGCGCCTGGAGGCGCTCCGCCACGCGCTCGGCGACCAAGCCCTGCGCGTCACCTCCGGCTTCCGCAGCACCGCCTGCAACAACGCCGCGGGCGGCGTCTCCGGCAGCCGCCACCTCTACGGCGACGGCGTCGACCTCGGCTCCGGCCCGCACTCGCTGTGCACCATCGGCAAGCAGGCCCGCTACCACGGCTTCACCGGCATCCTCGGCCCCGGCTACCCTGACCACTCCGACCACATCCACACCGACGCCCGCAGCGGCACCCTCTGGTCCGCCTCCCAGTGCTTCTAGCCTGACCGTGGAAAGGAAGGGCACCTTCACATCGCCATGCGTTGTAGAAGGTGCCCTTCCCATCTCCTTGGGCTTCGTGGTGGCGGTTCGGGGGAGGGCCGGGGGTCGCGGGGTGGCGGTAGGCTGCGGCGGCACGCACTCTGGCGGCCCGGCCGCGTCCGACGTGGAGGCACCCCCGTGAGCGACAACCCGTACCGGGCGCCGAGCCCGCCCGCCCCGCCCGAGCCGCCCGCGACGGCGGCACCCGCCGCCGCGTGGTCCCACCCTTCGCTGGACATCCCGCCACCGGTCCGGCGACCCGTGGAGGCCCGGCTGGTGTGGCGCGGCATCTTCACGATGCTGGGCGCGCACGCGCTGACCATGGTCGCCGGCGTCTTCGCCGCACTGCTCTTCGGGCAGCCGAACGACTACGGCCCGGGCGGCGAGGGCAGCACCGAGTCCGTCTTCATGCTGGTCGGCGTCTTCGCGCAGTTCATTCTCGCCATCGTCGCCCTGGTCATGGGCATCGGCGGCGTCGTCGGCAAGGACGGCGGCAAGGGCGCGGGCATCCTCATCGGATGGGTCGCCGGCATCCCGGCCAGCCTGATCGCCGGCATAGCCATCACGATCACGTTCGCCAACTCATGACGAGCCGCGCCGAGCCCCGCTCGAGTCGGCACCGCTCGACCGGCACCACGCCAGGCCGCTCGCTAAACCAGATTGATCATGAACTTGTGGCACCGACACGCCGTCGAACCCTGCCATAAGTTCATGATCGACGCTTAGAGGGTGGCGGGGGCGACGGTGAGGGTGCCGGTGTCGGCGTCGAGGGTGGCGTGGGTGCCGAGGGGGACGGCGGTGTGCTGGGGGCCGTGGCCGATGGGGAGGCCGCCGAGGACCGGTAGGCCCAGGTCGAGCAGGCGGTCGGTGAGGACGTCGGCGATGGTGACGGGCCAGGCGTCGGCGCAGTCGGTGAACTGGCCGACGGCGATGCCCGCGACGCCGTCGAGCGCGCCGCTGCGGCGCAGGTGGGTGAGCATCCGGTCGACGCGGTACGGGTACTCGCCGACGTCCTCGATGAGCAGGATCGCGCCCGTCAGGTCGGGCAGGTGCGGGGTGCCGAGGGTGCTGACCAGCAGCGACAGGTTCCCGCCGAGCAGGGTGCCCTCCGCGTGGCCCGAGGTGCGCACCCGGTGGGTGTCCTCGGCCGGGTCGGCGGCCACCACGACCGGCTCCCCGCTCATCAGGGCGTGCCGCGCCCCGAGCGCGGTCGGCGAGTCCGCGCCCTTGTCGAACTGCGCCGCGACCGGCCCGTGCACGGTGGCCAGGCGCGCGCCGCGCCACAGCGCGAGGTGCAGCGCGGTGATGTCGGAGAAGCCCATGACCAGCTTCGGGTCACGGCGTACGGCGTCCAGGTCGACGCGGTCGGTGATGCGCTGCGCGCCGTAGCCGCCGCGGGTGCACAGCACGGCGCGCACCTGCGGGTCGCCGAGCGCGTCGTTGAGGTCGCCGAGGCGCTGGTCGTCGGTCCCGCCGAAGTAGCCGTGCCGGGCCAGCACGTGCGGGTAGACCCGGGGCGCCAGCCCCCAGCCGGTGAGCACGGACACCGCCGCCTCGACGCGCTCGGCGGGCACCGGCCCCGAGGGCGAGACCAGCGCGACCGTGTCGCCGGGCCGGAGGGTCGCGGGGTGCAGGGTGGCGGTCATGGCCGCAGAGCCTAACGCCGCGCACGGAACCTTCACAAAGCCCACACCTAGTTGACCATGGAAACGTATAGCATCCCGCGCATGAAACGGTTCCTTCTGCGCGCGCTGCCCTGGGTCCTGGCGCTGCCGGCGGCGGTGTGGGCCGTGTTCCGGGTCGCCGGCTGGGATGACCGGTATCCGATGGCGCAGCTGATGGCGTTCACGCCGTACGTCGCCGCCGGTTGCCTGGTGCCGCTGGCGGTGCTGCTGGTGTGGCGGCGCTGGGCGGCCGCCGGCCTGGCCGCGGTGACCGCGGTGGCGCTCGCCGTGGTGGTGCTGCCGCGCTGGTTCGCCGACGGCGACCCGATGGCCGGGGCGGCGGGCGCGCCGCTGCGGGTGATGAGCGCGAACGTGCTGGCGGGATCGGCGGGCCCGGCCGAGCTGGTGGAGCTGGTGCGGGCGCACCGGGTGGACGTGCTGGCGCTGCAGGAGGCGACGCCGGAATTCCTCGTCGCGGTGGACGCGGCGGGGATGCGCGGCGAGCTGCCGTACCGGGTGGACCACGCGGCGCCCGGGGTGGAGGGGTCCGCGCTGCTGTCTCGGCTGCCGTTGCGCGACGACGGGGTGCGGGTCAACCCCGGCGGCTTCCGGCAAGCGCGGGGTGAGGTGTCGGTGCCGGGCGGGGGCACCGTGCTGGTCGAGTCGGCGCACCCGCTGGCACCCTGGGCCGACTTCGTGACGCCGCTGTGGAAACGCGGCTTCGAAGGCCAGCCGCGGGCCACGCCGGAGGGGGCGGTGCGCGTGCTGCTCGGCGACTTCAACGCCACCCTGGACCACCACCTGCTGCGCGACCTGATCGACTCCGGTTACCGGGACGCGGCCGACGTGCTCGGCCGCGGCTTCACCGGCACCTGGGGGCCGTACGACGGGGACCCCCTCCCGCCGGTGACGCTGGACCGGGTGCTCGCCGACCGGCGGGTGGGCGTCAAGGACTTCCAAGTGCTGGAGCTGCCGGGCAGCGACCACCGGCCGGTGTACGCCGAGCTGGTCCTGCCGTAGGAAACGCCACTGTTTGAGCGGACGCTCAAGCCTGCTAGGCTGGCGTTTGATCGACCGCTCAAATATGTGGCACGGGCCGTGTTTCCTGGAGACACCGTCCTGACCCGACACTGCCGGCGCATCGGCACCTGTTTTGTCAGACCGGTGCGAGAAAGTCTGGCCGTCCCGCGAGTCGGGGACGCGACAGTACGGGCGGTGCCGGCCACATTGGCAACGGGGGGTGGCCGGCACCGCCCGCATGCGTGTGCGCAGCACGTCGCGGGCCCGGGTAGTGAGGGAGCGCATGTCCGACACGAAGCAGCGGTTGCTCGACGGAGCCATGGACACGCTGCGCAAACACGGGATAGCGGGCGTGTCCGCGCGCAACATCGCCGGTGCGGCCGGGGTCAACCAGGCGCTGATCTTCTACCACTACGGCAGCGTGGACGACCTGCTGGTGGCGGCGTGCACGGCCGCGACCGGCGAGCGCGTCGAGGCGTACCGGGCGCGCTTCGCGACCGTGGGCTCGCTGCGTGAGCTGCTCGACGTCGGCCGCGCGCTGCACGAGGAGGAGCGCGACCTGGGCAATGTCGCGGTGCTCGCGCAGATGCTGGCCGGTGCGCAGCACGACGAGAAGCTCGCCCGGGTGACCGCCGAGACGCTCGGCATGTGGACCGCGGAGATCGAGTCGGTGCTGCGGCGGGTGCTGGCGGGCTCCCCGTTCGCCGAGATGGCCGACGTGCCGGGGCTGGCCGCCGCCATCTCCGCCTCGTTCGTCGGGCTGGAGCTGTACGAGGGCGTGGACCGGGCGGGCGCGCAGCGCGCGATGGCGGCGCTGGAGCAGCTCGGCACGCTGATGGAGGTCGTCGAGGAGCTGGGACCGGTGGCCCGCCGGGCGTTGCGAAGCAAGATCAATAAGGCGGCGGCCCGGCGGTCCTGAGTGAGTCGGCCGAGGCGGCAGACCGGTTTCACAGGACAGCGGCCCGTGGCACGGCTCGCCTAGCATCACGCCCGTGAGTGGACGGTTGGCGGGGGAGAGCGGACGGCAGGCCTGGTGGCGCAGACACCGGCGCACCGTGGCGGGCATCGTGCTGCTCGGGATCGGCACCGGGGTGTTCACGGCATACCTGCGGGGCGGGTCGGCGCAGATCATGCCGCCCGCACCCGGCGCGGTCTGCCCGCTGCTGCGGCCCGAACTGCTCGACCTGCTCGTGCCCGGCCGCGACCCGAGCACACAGGAGACCGACCGGAACGACGAGACACTGTCGGCCTGGTGCGTCGTCCAACGCCCCAAGGCCGACGGCGAGGACGCCTCGCTGGTTGTGGGCGTGATCAACGTGGGCCGGGCCGACGGCGAGGACCCCGTGACCCGCGCCCGCCGGGACTTCTACGGCCAGTTCGCCGCCAATCGCGAACGCATCATGCTCGACGGTCTCGGCGACCAGGCCGGGTACTGGTCCGAGCTGGGCCCCGCCGGGCGGATCTACCTGACCGTGCGGATGGGCGCGCGGCTGGTGCACGTGCAGTACCGCAACACCATGGTCGGTCCGGAGCGCAGCCGGGAGGCGGCCGTGCTGGCCGCGCGGGAGGTGCTGGCGAAGCTGTGAGAAACGACGATCTGGTGGACGACCTCGTCGCGGGGCGGGGCGGCGCGGTCACCCACCTCGTGCACGAGCTGCGTCCGGAGCCGAACTGGCTGATCCGGTGGACGGTGGCGGTCGCCGTGATGGTGGCCTGCGGGCTGGCCGGATACCACGGCAGCGGCCTGCTGCTGGAGCTGTCCACCCGGCTGGAGCTCGCCTGGACCGGCTCGTCCTGGCAGGCACCGCCGCCGCCGGAGCTGCCTTCCACCCCGTTCGGCCACCCGGTGCCCTGACCCCGGGCAAGGTTTCGCGCCGAGCGCGGGCTGCCCCGGCAAGCCTGGGCGGAGCTCGGGCGGGCGCGCTGGGCCGCTCACCGGCGCCGCCGTGGCCGGGCTAACCTCGTGAGCGTGGCGACCGCACTGGTGATCGAGAACGACCCGACCGACGACCTGCGCCGGCTCGGCGACTGGCTGACCGAGGCCGGGCTGGAGTTGAGCGTCCTGCGCCCGCACGCCGGCGACGCACTGCCCGACGACCTCGACGGCTACGCCGCGTTCGTGGTGATGGGCGGGGAGCAGGACGCTTTCGGCAAGGACGGGGTGCCGGGCGCGCCGTGGTTCCCGAAGCTGGAGTCGCTGCTGCGCAAGGCGGTCAAGAACCGGGTGCCGACGCTGGGCATCTGCCTGGGCGGGCAGTTGCTGGCGCAGGCGCACGGCGGCACCGTCGAGCGCTCCACCAGCGGACCGGAGATCGGCGCGCGCCTGGTCGCGCGGCGGGACATGGCCGAGGCGGACCCGCTGTGGTGGGCGGTGCCGTTCGCGCCCGACGTGATCCAGTACCACTTCGACGAGATCACCGAGCTGCCGCTCGGGGCGACCCTGCTGGCCGCCTCGCCGCGCTACCCCCACCAGGCGTTCCGAGTCGGCGACCGGGCCTGGGGCACTCAGTTCCACATCGAGTGCGACGTCGACATGTTCGCCGGCTGGGTGGAGAACAACCGCGAGTGGATGACCGAGCAGGGCTGGCAGCCCGACGGGCTGATCGCCGGCGTCGAGGCGACCCAGGAGGACGTGGCCGAGGTGTGGCAGCCGTTCGCCCGGCGCTTCGCCGAGCTGGCCCTGGGCACGCTGCCCGAGGCCGGTCGGCGGGAACTGCCGCTGCTGAGCTGAGCCGCCGCGCCGTGACTTCTGCGCCCGCGTGCGCGCCGATAACCTGAGCGGATGGCGGGAATCGGGCGGTTGGCACGGTACGGCTTCACGCTGTCGGCGACCGGCCCCGACCCGGCCGTGCTGCTGGGCGGGACCGGCCTGAACCTGTGGGACGCGGCCGCGCAGCGGCCCGTCGACGAGGAGAGCGCGCTCATCCTGGAGCAGCTCGGCCGCGCCGCAGACCCCGACCTGGCGCTGCGCCAGCTGCACCGCATCGCCGAGCGCGACGCCGGGCCCGACAAGGGTGTGCTGGAGCGGCTCGGGGCCGACGAGGACCTGCGCATCCGGCTGATCACCGTGCTCGGGGCGTCGTCGGCGCTGGGCGACCAGATCGCCGCGCAGGCCGGGCAGTGGAAGGTGCTCACGCACACCGTGCCGCCTCGCTACGAGGTGCACAGCGGGCTGGTCGACGTGCCGTCGCTGCGGGCCGGCTACCAGCGCGGGCTGCTGCGCATCGCGGCCGGCGACCTGGCCGACGGGGTCGACGTCGAGACGACGATGGCCGAGGTGACCGCGCTGGCCGACGCGACGCTGCGGGCGGCGTACCGGATCGCGCTGGGCCGGGTCGGCGACCAGCGGCCCCGGCTGGCCGTGATCGCGATGGGCAAGTGCGGCGGCGACGAGCTGAACTACGTCTCCGACGTCGACGTCATCTTCGTCGCGGCCGAGGACGAGGACCTCGCCGCGGGCACCACCGTCGCCGCGGCGCTGATGGAGATCTGCGGCCACGTGGCCTGGCCGGTCGACGCCGCCCTGCGGCCGGAGGGCGGGCGCGGCCCGCTGGTGCGCACGCTGGCCAGCCACCTCGTCTACTACCAGCGCTGGGCCCGCACCTGGGAGTTCCAGGCGCTGCTCAAGGCCCGCCCGGTCGCCGGTGACGCCGGGGTCGGCAAGGCCTGGCTGGCCTCGTTGCAGCCGCTGATCTGGCACGCCGCCGAGCGGCCGGAGGCGGTCGAGGACGTGCGGGCGATGCGCAGGCGCATCATCGACCAGGTGCCGCGGGCCGAGATCGAGCGGGAGATCAAACGCGGACCGGGCGGGCTGCGCGACATCGAGTTCGCGGTGCAGCTGCTGCAGCTCGTGCACGGTCGCGGTGACGAGACGCTGCGCTCGGGCAACACCCTCCACGCGCTGCGGGCGCTGGTCGCGGGCGGTTACGTGGGCCGGGGCGACGGGGAGGCGCTCAGCGCCGCGTACCGCTTCCTGCGCAACGTCGAGCACCGGCTCCAGTTGCAGCGGCTGCGGCGTACGCACACCGTGCCGGCCGACGACGGCCAGGCGGGCACCATGGCGCTGCGCTGGCTGGCGCGCGCGATGAACTACAAGCGCGAGGAGCCCTCGCTGGGCACCGGCCGGGGCCGGGAGGGCGGCGGGCTGGACCCGATCGCGGCGTTCCGCGCCGACTGGGTCACCCACGCCGCCGAGGTGCGCCGGCTGCACGCCAAGCTGCTCTACCGGCCGCTGCTGGCGGCCGTGGCGAAGGTGCCCGCCGACGGGCTGTCACTGCGGGCCGACGCCGCCCGCAAGCGCCTGGAGCTGCTCGGCTACGCCGACCCGGCGGGCGCGCTGCGGCACATCGAGGCGCTGACCTCGGGCGTGTCGCGCACCGCCGCGATCCAGCGCACCCTGCTGCCGGTGCTGCTGGCCGAGTTCGCCGACGCGCCCGATCCCGACGCCGGGCTGCTGGCCTACCGGCAGGTGTCCGACACGCTGGGCACCACGCCCTGGTATCTGCGCCTGCTGCGCGACGAGGGCCCGGTGGCGCTGCGGCTGGCCCGGGTGCTGGACAGCTCGCGCTACCTGACCGACCTGCTCTCGCGTGACCCGGAGGCGCTGCGGCTGCTGGCCGACGACACCGAACTCGCGCTGCGCACCCGGCAGTCGCTGCTGGACGGCACGGCCGCGGCCGCCGGGCGGCACGCCGACCCGCGCGCGGCGGTGGCCGCGGTGCGTGCGATGCGCCGCCGCGAGCTGTTCCGCATCGGCAGCGCGGACGTGCTCTCCGGAGCGGGCGAGCTGGCCCCGGCCAAACGGGTCGGCATCACCGAGGTGGGGCAGGGGCTGGCCGACCTCACCGACGCCACCGTCGCGGCCGCGCTGGCGGTGGCCCGGCAGGCCGCGGGCGCGCCGGACGAGCTGCGTTTCTCGGTGATCGGCATGGGCCGGCTCGGCGGCGCGGAGACGAGTTATCCGAGCGACGCGGACGTGCTTTTCGTGTACCAGCCCGCGCCGGGGATGAAGGACGACGAGGCCAACGGGGTGGCGCTGGCGATCGCCGAGCAGTTGCGCACGCTGCTGTCCGCGCCCGCGCCCGATCCGCCGCTGGGCATCGACGCCGACCTGCGTCCCGAGGGCCGGCAGGGTCCGCTGGTGCGCAGCCTCGCCGCGTACCAGCGCTACTACGCGACCTGGTCGCAGGTGTGGGAGGCGCAGGCGCTGCTGCGGGCGCGGCCCGTCGCCGGGGACGCGGGGCTGGCCGCCGAGTTCATCGCGCTCATCGATCCGGTGCGCTACCCGGTCGACGGGCTGCGGCGCGAGCAGATCGTGGAGATCCGCCGGATCAAGGCGCGGGTGGAGAACGAGCGGCTGCCCCGGGGCGCGGATCCGCTCACGCACACCAAGCTGGGGCGGGGCGGCATCGCCGACGTCGAGTGGACGGTGCAGTTGTGGCAGCTGCGGCACGGGCACGAGGTGGCGGGACTGCGCTCCACGCGTACCCTCGACGCGCTCCACGCGGCGCACGCGGCCGGGATCGTGTCGGTCGAGGACGCCGAGGTGCTGGCCACGGCGTGGACGCTGTGCTCGCGGGTGCGCAACGCGCTGACGCTGATCCGCGGCCGGGCCGTGGACCAGCTGCCCCGGCACGGGGTCGAGCTGGCGGGGGTGGCGCGGTTGCTGGGCGGCGGGGATCCGGGGGAGTTCCTGGACGAGTACCTCAAGGTCACCCGCCGGTCCCGCGCGGCGGTGGAGCGGCTGTTCCTGTCGTGACCGCCCCGTTTGTCATCGACGTTGGGCTATTTCAAAGGTTATTATAAGCGGTGTGGGGATTTGATAGGCCCACGGCGAGAGGGGGGGGGCC
>NZ_JBEZEB010000040.1:0-82210 GCF_040648615.1 Catellatospora sp. NPDC049111
GGTGCTCTCGCTCCCCCCCCGGCGGGGCGGGGGGGGGGGGCGGCGGGGGTATACCCCCGCGGCCGGGGGGCCCCCCTCCGGGCGGGGGCGCCCCCCCCCCGGGGGGGGGGGGGGCCGCTACCCGCCGTGGTGCTCCTGCTGGTCACCGGCATCGGCGCGGTCACCGCGGTGACCGTGAAACTCGGCTGCGTGGCCGCCGCCCGTGACGCGGCGCTCGCCGCCGCCCGCGGTGACGAGGTGTCCGGCGGGGCGGGCGTCGACGTCGCCGGGGACACGGTCACGGCGACGGTGCGGCGCTCCCTCCGGGTGACCGTGCTGACCTGCACCGCGACCGCCGCCCGCGAACCGGGTGCGCCGTGAGCTCGCTGTATGCCCTCGGCGTGGGCCTGGTCTTCGTGGCCGCGGGCACCGTGGTCGCCGTGGACGGCGCGCACCTGGTCGCCCGGGAACAGGCGCGCACGGCCGCGGACCTGGGCGCCCTCGCGGGCGCGGCGGCGGCGATCGAAGGCGCCACGGCGGCATGCGAACGGGCCGGGCGGATCGCGGCCGCCAACGCGGCGACGGTCACCGCCTGCCGCCTCGACGGCCTTGACCTCACCCTCTCCGTGCAGGTGGTCACCGGGGCGGGCGCGGCCGAGGCCACCGCCGTGGCGGGCCCGGTCCGCGAGGTGACCTGACCAGGTGCGCTCCGGAGGCACCGGTGCGCCGGGCCCGATCCGCAAGTCAACGGTGACCCGGGCGCGCGGGCCTGGCACGGCCACCGCCGGCCGGTTACGGGGTCCGTGACGGGTCGTGCGGGTGGAGATCGCTGTTTGGGGACAGAAAGCGAGGTGTGACTGCAGATCATGACCGGAAATAGCGATCACGCGCAGCTCGACGACCTGGCCGCGCGCCAAGCCGGGCTGTTCACCAGGGATGACGCGAAGGCGTGCGGGTTTACCGACGACCAGGTTCGGCGGCGGCTGCGGCGGCGGGACTGGCAGGTGGTGCTCGGTCAGGTGATGACCCGGGCCGGGCGGACGGTCACGCCGTTGCTACGGGACCGGGCCGCGTTGCTGGCCGTGCCCGATGCGGTGCTGACCGGACCGTCCGCGGCCAGGCGCTATGGGCTGGACGTGCCTGGTCTGCGGACCAGTCTCATCATTGCGCCGGAACGACGGGTGCGGCTGCCCGGTGTATCGGTCCGTCGGGAACTGCTGGACCCGGCGGACCTGGTTCTGATCGAGGGAGTCCTGTTGACCGCACCGGAGCGCACCGTCGTCGACTGCGTCCGCGAGTTGAGCCCGGACCAGGCCGACCCGGTGATCGACCGGGCGCTGCAGCGTCGGCTGATCACATTCGACGGTTTCGTCGCCAGGGTGCAGGCGATGGTGGGGCAGCATGGGATACACCGTCTGGTCAGGGCGGTGTCGCGGCATGCGCATGGGGCGCGTTCGGTGGCGGAACGGCTGTTGGTGCAGGGACTGCGGCGGGCGCGGATCGAGGGCTGGCGGGCCAACGTGCTGGTTCATGACGCGGACGGGCTGATCGGGGAAGTCGACTTCGGATTCCTGGAGATCCAGCTGGCTGTGGAGGTCGACGGCCGCGCGTGGCACAGTGCCGGGGACCGGTTCCAGCACGACCGGGAACGGCAGAACCGGCTGGTCCGCGCCGGGTGGACGGTCCTGCGGTTCACCTGGCGTGATCTGGCAGAGGACCTGGACGGCGTTATCCGCCAGATCACGGCCGTCCGCCGCCGACTCGCCCGCCCCACCTCCCCGCTGCGGACCAGACCACGGTGAGAGATCGCTGTTTCCGGTCAGAACCTGCGGTTCAACCGCAGATCTTGACCGGAAACAGCGATCTTCCCCGAGAGCGGCGCAGCGACCCGGGCGGAAACGATTACGCCGAGGTGGGCGCGGGGAGGTGGGTGAGGATGATGTCAAGGACGGTGACGGCGCCGGGCTTGTCGAGCGGGTTGTTGCCGTTGCCGCACTTGGGGGACTGGACGCAGCTCGGGCAGCCGCGTTCGCAGGCGCACTCGGCGACCGCGGTCCGAGTCGCGCCGAGCCATTCAGCGGCCATGCCGTACGCCCGTTCGGCGAAACCCGCCCCGCCGGGGTGGCCGTCGTACACGAAGATGGTCGGCGCGTCGGTGTCGGCGTGCCGGGCCGTCGACAGTCCGCCGATGTCCCATCGGTCGCAGCTCGCGACCAGCGGCAGCAGGCCGATCGCGGCGTGCTCGGCGGCGTGCAGCGAGCCGGGCAGGTCCTCCAGCCCGGCGACCGCCGACTCCGCGAGGGTGGCCCAGACCGCGACGGTGCGCAGGGTACGGGTGGGCAGGTCGAGGGGCCAGGTGCCGAGCACCTCCCCGCTGTCCATCCGCCGCCGCTGGAACGACACGACCTGGCTGGTCACCTCGACCTCGCCGAGGAACAGCCGGACCGGCCCGGCGTCGACGTGCGAGCGGACCTCCAGCACGGTGAGGTCGATGGTGTCGCGGGCGTGCGTGGAGTACGGCGGGTTGTCGGCCTCGACCAGGGCCACCCCATCCGCGAGGTCGAGTTCGCGTACCACGTAGGTGCGGCCCTGATGGGTATAGACGGCCCCGGCATGCAGGTGGTGGTGGGCGGCTCCGGCGTCGGCGGTGCCGATGAGGCGGCCGGTGGCGGCTTCGATGACGGCGATCGGCGGCCCGCCGGTGCCGCGCAGGTCGATCTCGGGGCGCTGCGGGTGGGTCCAGTACCAGCCGGTGGGGCGGCGGCGCAGTGCGCCCGCGGCGACGAGTTCGTCGAGCAGGGCGGCGTCCGCGCCGAACAGCGGCAGGTCGGCCTCGGTGAGGGGCTGCTCGGCGGCGGCCGTGCACAGGTGCGGGGCGAGCACGTACGGGTTGGCGGGGTCGAACACGGTCGCCTCGACGGTCTTGCCGAACAGCGCCTGCGGGTGGTGCACCAGGTAGGTGTCCAGCGGGTCGTCCCGGGCGACGAGCACGCACAACCCGTCGCGCCCGGCCCGGCCCGCGCGGCCCGCGCGCTGCCAGACGGCGGCGCGGGTGCCGGGGTAGCCGGCCAGCAGCACCGCGTCCAGGCCGGTGACGTCGATGCCCAGTTCGAGGGCGTTGGTGGTGGCAAGCCCGGTGAGGGTGCCGTCGGTGAGCTGCTGCTCCAGGGTGCGCCGCTCCTCGCGCAGGTAGCCGCCCCGGTAGGCGGCGACCTGGCGGCCGAGTCCGGGCTGCGCCTCCTCCAGCGCGGCGCGCGCGTTGACGGCGACGACCTCGGCGCCGCGGCGCGACGGGACGAAGGCGAGGGTGCGTACGCCCTGGACGACCGCGTCGGCGAGCAGGTCGGCGGTCTCCCGCAGCGCGGAGCGGCGGACCGGGGCCGCGTCGCCGTTGCTGTCCGCGCCCGGCAGTTCCGGCGGCTCCCACAGGGCGAAGGTCATCGACCCGCGCGGGGCGGCGTCCTCGGTGACCGCCCGCACCGGCCGCCCGATCAGCTTGCTCGCACTACCCGCCGGATCACCCGACGTGGCGGAAGCCAGCAAAAACACCGGCCCCCTCCCACCCCCACCCTCGCGCGCAAGCCGAGGCGCCCCCGGGCGCCCGGCGTTAAGAAGGTGCCCTTCCTCTACGGAATCCGATGTGAAGGTGCCCTTCCTTTCGGTGAGGCGGCGCAGGCGGCGGAGGATGTGGGCGACGTGGGCGCCGAAGACGCCGCGGTAGCTGTGGGATTCGTCGACGATCACGTAGTGGAGGTTGCGCAGCACGCCGGACCAGCGCTGGTGGCCGGGGAGCAGGCTGTGGTGCAGCAGGTCGGGGTTGGTGAGGATGACGTTGGCATGCTGGCGGATCCAGTCGCGCTCCTCGCGCGGGGTGTCGCCGTCGCAGACCGCGGCCCGCAGGCCGGGCAGGTTCAGGCCGGTCAGCGCGCGGTGCTGGTCGGCGGCGAGGGCCTTGGTCGGCGCGAGATAGAGGACGCGGGCCCGGGGCCGGGTGAGCACGGCGGACAGGGCGGGCAGCTGGTAGGCCAGCGACTTGCCGGAGCCGGTGCCGGTCGAGATGACGACGTCGGCGCCGCCCCAGGCCAGCTCGGCGGCCTCGACCTGGTGCTCCCAGGGCGCGGTGATGCCGCCGTCACGTAGGGCGTCGAGCAGTGGCGCGGGGACCCAGGACGGCCACGCGGCGGCGCGCCCGGCCCGCGCGGGCAGCAGCTCGACGTGCGTGACCTGGTCACGTTTGAGCCAGTACGGCAGCAGGTCCACTCCAGCACTCTGCCACCGCGGGGCGGGCGTCGGCCAGCGGTCGTCGTCACCCCGTCCCGAGTGCGCGTTAAGGGCAAAGGGCGCGTAGCCCGGAAACCCGACCAGTGGTTAGATGCATGAGGATCGGATGCACGGAGTGATTCCGGGCAGTGACCGGACGTCGTAGAGGAGGTGCCGATGGAGCTGTCGCTGGCCACGCGTGTCGTCGCCGGGCATACCGTGCTCGAGGTCGGCGGCGAGGTGGACGTCTACACCGCTCCGAAACTCCGCGAACGCATCGCCGAGCTGCTCGACAGCGGGGTGACCGCGGTGGTGGTCGACCTCGCCCGGGTCGACTTCATGGATTCGACCGGCCTCGGCGTGCTGGTCGGCCAGCTGCGCAAGTCGCGAGCGGTGGGAGCCTCCTTCGGCGTGGTGTGCTCGCGGGAGTCGCTCCTCAAGATCTTCCGGATCACCGCGCTGGACCAGGTGCTGCCGCTGTACCCGTCCGTCGACGCGGCCACCGCGAGTTGACCCGCGCGGACATGGCGACCGTCCGGCTTGAATTCACCCCTGAACCCGCGCACGTGCGTACGGCGCGGCTCGTCGGCGTGGCCGTAGCCCGGCGTGCCGGGGTGCCCGACGACCAGCTCGACGAAGTGCGCCTGGCGATCGGCGAGGCGTGCGCGCGGGCGGTGGCCCGGCACCAGCGGGTCGGCCTGCGCGACGTGGTCGCGGTCGCGTTCAGCGACGGCGACCGTTATCTCGTGCAGGTGTGGGATCACGCCGGCGACGAGGAGCAGATCACCGACGAGGAGCAGCTCACCGTCGACGTGAGCGCCAGCCTGTTGCAGGCGATCGTGAAGGATCTGCAGGTCCGTCCGCTGGAGAGCGGGCCCGGCACCGAGGTGCAGATGGCGTGGCCGGTCCGGCGCGCCTCGCGTCTTGGGCGCTGATTCACTCATCTGCGGGCATAGAGTCGCTGAGCGTACCGCACAACCCGGGACGGGCGCAGCAACGAAGATCACCGCGACACAGCAGGTGGCGGGTGTGACCCGGACCACGTGTCCGGTTTACAGTTCACGGGTTGTTTCCAGGCCGTAACCGACGTCACTCGTGACCCTCGGCACGGCTGCCTCACAAGTAGATCGTGATCTTTGGGAGGACAAAGATGTCCGGGTCCATCCTCGCTGCCCCCGGCAGCGAGCTGACCCTTACCGGCGCAAACGTTTCGTACGTGGTCGTCGCGGCTGTGATCGCACTGGTGGCGCTGGGTTTCGCCGCCGTGCTGGTCAGGTCCGTGCTGGCAACCGGTAAGGGCACCGAAAAGATGCAGGAGATCGCCGGCGCCGTCCAGGAGGGCGCGTCGGCATACCTGTTCCGCCAGTTCAAGACGCTCGGCATCTTCGTGGTGCTCGCGGTCATCCTGCTCTTCCTGCTGCCGGTCCACGGCGACGGTGACAACGACACCGCGCTGAAGATCGGCCGTTCCGCGTTCTTCGTGGTGGGCGCGCTGTTCAGCGCCTTCATCGGCGGTGCCGGCATGGCGCTGGCGACCCGCGCCAACCTGCGGGTGGCCGCGGCGGCCCGCGAGGCCGACGGCGGCCGCGAGGCCGCCATGGCGATCGCCTTCCGCACCGGTGGTGTCGTCGGCTTCCTGACCGTCGGCCTCGGCCTGTTCGGCGCGGCGCTGGTGGTCTTCATCTACGGCGTCGACGCCGCGACCGTGCTGGAGGGCTTCGGCTTCGGCGCTGCCCTGCTCGCGATGTTCATGCGGGTCGGCGGCGGCATCTTCACCAAGGCCGCCGACGTCGGCGCGGACCTGGTCGGCAAGGTCGAGCAGGGCATCCCCGAGGACGACCCGCGCAACGCGGCGACCATCGCCGACAACGTGGGCGACAACGTCGGCGACTGCGCCGGCATGGCGGCCGACCTGTTCGAGTCGTACGCGGTGACCCTGGTCGCGGCGCTGATCCTGGGCCGGGCCGCGTTCGGCGTGGAGGGCCTCGTCTTCCCGCTGATCGTGTCCACCATCGGTGTGCTGATCGCGATCGTCGGCGTGTTCCTGACCCGCCTGCGCAAGTCCGACAAGAACGGCCTGCAGGCGATCAACCGCGCCTTCTACATCTCGGCCGCGCTGTCCGCGGTCGCGGTGGCCGGCGCCTCGCTGTACTACCTGCCGAAGACCTTCGGCGAGCTGGGCAAGCCGGAGATCAGCGGCAACCCGCAGACCGTCGCCATCGGCGCGGTCGTCATCGGTATCGTGCTGGCCGCCGCCATCCAGGCGCTGACCGGCTACTTCACCGAGACCGGCCGTCGCCCGGTGCAGGACATCGGCAAGTCGTCGGAGACCGGCCCGGCCACCGTGGTGCTCGCGGGCATCAGCGTCGGCCTGGAGTCGGCCGTCTACTCGGCGCTGCTCATCGGCGGCGCGGTGTACGGCGCGTTCCTGCTGGGCGGTGGCACGCTGGTCGTGTCGCTGTTCGCCATCGCGCTGGCCGGCTGCGGCCTGCTGACCACCGTCGGCGTCATCGTGGCCATGGACACCTTCGGTCCGATCTCCGACAACGCCCAGGGCATCGCGGAGATGTCCGGCGACATCGACGAGCAGGGTGCCCGCACCCTGACCGAGCTCGACGCGGTCGGCAACACCACCAAGGCGATCACCAAGGGCATCGCGATCGCGACGGCCGTGCTGGCCGCGACCGCGCTGTTCGGGTCGTACACCGACACCTTGGGCGTCTCCCTGGCCGAGGCCGGCGAGACCGCGGAGGGCTTCGTCAACGACATGCTCAACGTGGCGAACCCGGCCAACCTGGTCGGTCTGCTGATCGGTGTGTCGGTCGTCTTCCTGTTCTCGGGTCTGGCCATCAACGCGGTGTCGCGTTCGGCCGGCGCGGTGGTGCACGAGGTGCGCCGCCAGTTCCGCGAGCTGCCGGGCATCATGGACGGCACCCAGCGGCCCGAGTACGGCAAGGTCGTCGACATCTGCACCCGCGACGCCCAGCGTGAGCTGATGACCCCGGGCCTGCTCGCGGTCCTCGCCCCGATCGCCGTCGGCTTCGGCCTCGGCGCGGGCGCGCTGGCGGCGTACCTGGCCGGCGCCATCGGCGCGGGCACCCTGATGGCGGTGTTCCTGGCCAACTCCGGTGGCGCGTGGGACAACGCGAAGAAGATGGTCGAGGACGGCGCACACGGCGGCAAGGGCTCGTCGTCGCACGAGGCGACCATCATCGGCGACACGGTCGGCGACCCGTTCAAGGACACCGCCGGTCCGGCCATCAACCCGCTGCTCAAGGTCATGAACCTGGTGTCGCTGCTGATCGCCCCCGCCGTGGTGGCGCTCTGGTACGGCTCCACCGAGAACGCGACCGCGCGCAACCTGATCGCCCTCGGCGCGACCGCGGTGATCGTGGTGGCCGTGGTCATCAGCAAGCGGAAGCCGATCACCGTCGGCGGCGACGACCAGGGAAAAGCTGACGCTGCGCCTACGCAGCGCGAGAAGGTCAACGCCTGACGCACCGCACCACTGCGGCGCCCTCCCCACGGGGAGGGCGCCGCTCCTTTTTGCCCCGCTCCCACAACTCCCCGCAGCGGCGATCTTGCGTGAATGGCCCCGGCGGTGCCCCGTTTGCCCGTGTCGTGGGGTACATCCGTGCAAGATCGCCGCGGGCGGAGGGGTCGGCGCTAGGCTGCACATCATGCGTAGGCCCCGCGCTGGTTTCCTGCCGCTGCTCGTTGTGGTGGCGGCGGTCACGGGTGGGTGTGTGGCGGACGGGCCGCCGCCGCGGGTGTGGGCGGCGTCGGTCTGCTCGGCGCTCAATCCGTGGCGTGAGGAGATCGCGACGCTGACCACCCGGGCACAGCAGCAGACGCCCACCTCGACGACGCCCCAGCAGGCCAAGGAGAACCTGGTCCGCATGCTGGAGGGGGCACGTGACGCCAGTGAGAAGGCGCGCGGCCGCATCGCGGACGCGGGAGTGCCCGAGGTCGAGGGCGGGGATGCGATCGCCGACGGGGTGACCGGGTCGCTGGCGCAGGTGCGCGACGCCTACGGCCGGGCCGGCGAAGCGCTGCGCGCACTGTCCACGGACGACGCATCCGCCTTCTACCAGGGCGTCAGCGCGGTGATGACGAAACTGCAGCAGGAGTACGACGACAGCGCCCTGGACACCAGCGAGCTGCGCTCCACCGAGCTGCAACAGGCGTTCGGCGAGGTGCCGGAGTGTCTCTGAACCGCCAGCTGGCCATGTTCTCCGCCGAGTCGGCCCGCCCCTCGGCGTACGACCTCGCGGGGCTGCTCGTCGGGCCGGGCCAGGTGACCCGGATGGGCGGCACGGCGCGGGTGTCGGTGGTCGTCGACGCGGCCTGGCGGGTGCACGCGCTGGCGGCCGAGTTCACCGTACGAGGGCTGGAGACCAGCTGGGAGCCGGCCGCGATCGAGGGCCACTTCGGGGTGCGCACCGCGTACACCGGCATGCTCGCGCCGCTGGCGGAGGCGTGGCTGCGCGGGTCGGGCAAGCGCCCGCCGGCCGGGTTCGCGCTCGACGGGGCGCGGCTGCGGCTGTGGTTCGCGGCGGCGGGTTCGGTCGACCCGGAGGGCGATGGCGCGGTCCTGCGGCTGGGGGCCAGCGACGAACACTGCGCGGCACCGGCGCTGCGCGCGTTCACCGCGCTGGCCTGCATGGCCGAGCTGGGCCGGGGGCCGGTGCTGCGGATCAGCGGGCGGCGGCGGGTAGCCCGGCTCCGCGAGCTGGTCGGCGAGCGCCCGGCGACGGCCCCGCTGGGCGCGTGGCCCGGCGACCAGGTTGTCGCGGACGAGTCAGGCGACCAGGTGCATTCCGAGGAGCAGGCAGAACCGCGTCCGGTGCGGGTCGCGCGGGCTCCGCGCCTCCGGCCGGTGGTGGCCGGACAGTTGGACACCGGTCAGATCACGCCTACGCCGGCCGGGGTCGAGCCGGATCAGGCCGGGACGACGGGGCCGGTGCGCACCGGCAGCGACTTGACCGGGCCGTAGCGGGCCACCGGCGCGCCGGTGACGTGTGCCCAGTAGCGGTCGCCGTAGGACCAGTGCCACCACTCGGTCGGGTAGTTCACCATGCCGACCGAGGTCAGCGCGTCGCACAGGTAGCGCCGGTTGCGGGCGGCCTCGGCGGAGACGTTCTCGGAGTCGGTGTGGCAGGCCTCGCTGTCGGTGTCGTTGACCTGCGTGCCCATCCACAGCTCCACGCCGTCGGCGGTGCACAGCGTCAGGTCCACCGCGGCGCCGGCGACGTGCGGGGCGACCTCCGGCGGGGAGATGTACCGGCTGGCCCGGCGGTGATACCAGGCCTCGTCGTGGCCGGGCTGGATGACCCGCAGCCGCTGCTTGTGGGAGTCGAAGTACTCCTGCTGCAGGGCCAGCGGGCGGTAGCACTCGACGATCAGCAGCCGCATCCCGGCGGGCAGCAGCGTCTGGGCGGTGACCAGCCGGTCCACCACGCTCAGGCGGACGTGGGCGAAGGCTCCCTCGCCGTCGGCGAGCCGTGGGTCGAGCCTGAGCGCGCCGACCGTACGCAGGTCGATCAGGCACTCGTCGCACTCGGCCACCGGTGTCTCCACGACCGCCGTGTCCGACAGCAGCACCATCTCCGCCATGACAACCCTCCCCGCCCCCGGCCCGCCCCGGTATGCGCCCGAGGGGTCCCCCACCTGCCCGGTCGCGAAGTGAACGCCGGGACGGGTGGCTCGCCCCGTGCCGAGCCACCCGTATCTCCGACAGGAGAAAGACTCGCAGGCCGCGCTGGAACTTTTCTGTAATAGACCGGCGTCAGGCCGGTGGCCGCCTCAGCGGTCGCCGTCGAGCTCTCGGATCTCGCGCGCCCCGTGATCGTGGAAGGTGCGACGGGCCCGCGCGCGGGCGGTCTGCGCGGCGGCCGCGTCGCCGCGGGCCGCCAGCAGGCGGGACCGGTCCAGCTCCAGGCGGGCCTGCCAGACCGGGACGTCCATGGCCTGCCAGATGTCGTGGGCGGCGTCGAAGCAGGCCTCGGCCAGGTCGAGCCGGTGTTCGGCGAGGTGGAGCTGGCCCAGCACGCGCAGCGTCGCGCCCTGGCCCCAGCGGTCGCCCATGGTGTGGCTGACCGACAGCGCCCACTCCAGCCGGGGCAGCGCCTCGCCGTGGTGGCCCTGGCGCATCCGCGCCTTGGCCAGGGCGCGCACCGCGTACGCCTCCATCAGCTCGTCACCGAGGTCGTGGAAGATCGCGGCGGACTCGGCGCAGCGCCGCTCCGCCTGCGCCCACTCGTCCCGGGCCCGGTGGTAGAGCCCGAGCGTGCGCAGGGTGTGCCCCTCGCCGAGGCGGCTGCCGGCCCGCCGGTACGCGGCCAATGACTCGGTCAGGTCGGCCAGCGCCCGCTCGTAGTCGCCCAGCTCCAGCCGCACCGAGCCGGCGATGCGCCGGGAGTAGCCGATGCCGATGTCGTCGTGGGCGTCGTGCAGCAGCGTCGCGGCCTGGTCGAGGAAGTGCACGCCCTCGGCGAAGCGGCCCGGTTCACGGCACGCGATGCCCAGCCCGGCCAGCGCGGCCGCCTGCCCGGGGAGGTCGTTCAGCTCGCGGAACAGGCTCAGCGCGGCCCGGAACTGCCGCCGCGCCTCGGTGTAGTGGTCCTGGTCGTAGCGCAGCTGGCCCAGCTCGGTGAGGATCACCGCCTCGTCGTGCGGCTTGCCCGCGCGCCGGGCCGCGGTCAGCGCGGCCTCGATCACCCGGGTGCGGGCCGCGAACCGGTTCGCACCCATGAAGGCCGACGCGTTGCGGGCCGAGGCGAACTCGCAGACCAGGTCGTACAGGCCGAGCGCGAGCGCCCGCTCCACCCCGGAGGCCAGCGCGGACTGCTCCGCCTCGAACCAGTCCCAGGGGTCGGCGATGACCAGCGCGGTCAGCTCCTCCGATACGTCGTGCGGGCTGAACGGCCGCCGCCACCGGATCTCGGCGGGCGGCGAGTCGACGGCGGTGCGGTGTATCAGCGCCAGCCAGCCGCGCAGCGCCCGCGCCACCGCGTCGGCCAGGTCCTGGGCGGGCTCCTCCAGCGCGGCGCACTCGCGGGCGTACAGCCGGATCAGGTCGTGCAGGCGGTAGCGCAGTCCGCCCATGCGGTCCACCCCGACGAACTCGACCAGCTGCGCGTCGACCAGCTGCTCGACCAGCTCCTCGGCCTCGGCCAGGGAGGTCTCGACCAGCCAGGACACCACCCAGGGCGAGAAGTCGGGCACGCCGAACCAGCCCAGCCGGCGCAGCGTGGCGCGGCAGTCGGGGTCCAGCGCCCGGTAGCTGAGCTCGATGCTGCTGCGTACGCCGACGTCGCCGGCGGACAGGTGGTTGAGCCGGCGGCTCTCGTCGGCGAGCCGGTCGGCCAGCGGCTTGAGCGGCAGCGCCCGCCGGCCGGCCAGCCGGGCGCTGACGATGCGCAGCGCCAGCGGCAGGTTGCCGCAGTACTCGACGATCCGGCGGGCGGCGTCGAGGTCCTCGTCGACCCGCTCGTCCCCGGCGAGCCGCCGCAGCAGCAGCAGGGCCTCGTCGGGCTCCAGCACGCGCAGGTCCGTCAGCGTGGTGCCGGACAGCCCGGCCAGGCGGTCCCGGCTGGTGATGACGACGGCGTTGCCCGGGTGGCCCGGCAGCAGTGGCCGCACCTGCTGCTCCGAGGCGGCGTCGTCGAGCACCAGCAACATGCGGCGCTGTGCCAGCAGCGTGCGGTACAGGTCGGCCCGCTCGCCGAGGCCCTCCGGCAGTTGTGCCTGCTCGACGCCGAGCGCGCGCAGGAACCGGGACAGCACCTCGCCCGGCTCGGCCGGCACGTCGCTCATGCCGCGCAGCTCCGCGTAGAGCTGGCCGTCCGGGAAGTGCTCGGCCAGCCGGTGGGCCGCCGCGGTGGCCAGGGTGGACTTGCCGGTGCCACCCGGACCGGCAATGACCTGCACGGCCGGGGCGCCGCCGGTCGGCAGCAGGGCATGCGCCAGCGCCTCCAGTTCGGCGGCCCGGCCGGTGAAGTCGGCCGGCACCGGCGGCAACTGCGCGGGCACGGGGTGCACCGTGCCCGGTCCGGCCAGCTCCGGTGACTGGGCCGCGACCGCGAGCTGCTCGGTGCCGCCCCGCAGGATCGCGTGGTGCAGCGCGGTGAGTTCCGGGCCGGGCTCCACGCCCAGCTCGGCGATGAGCACGTCGCGGCCCTCGCGGTAGCAGGCCAGCGCTTCGGCCTGGCGGCCCAGCCGGTACAGCACGGTCATCAGTTGGCCGCGCAGCCGCTCGTTGGTCGGCCGGTGCCCGATCAGCACGGTCAGCTCGCCGACCAGGTCGCCCCACAGCCCGGCGGCGATCTCGGCGGCGATGCGCTCCTCGACGGCCGCGGCCCGCAGCTCGTCCAGCCGGGACGCCTGCACGGTCAGCTCCGTGGCGTCCAGGCCGGACAGCGCGGGGCCCTGCCAGAGCGCGTCGGCGCGGCGCAGCAGCGCGGCGGCTCCGGCGTGGTCGCCGGCCGCCGCCGCGGCACGTCCCTGCGCCAGCAATCCGGTGAAGACCTCGACGTCGAGCGTGTCCGGCTCGATCCGGATCACGTAGCCCGGGGCGGCGGTGGTGATGAGGTCGCCGGCACCGTGCCTGGCGAAGGTGCGGCGCAACGTGGAGACGTAGGTCTGGATCAGCGCGCGGGCGGTGTCGGGCGGGTCGTCGGCCCACAGGATGTCGACCAGCCGGCTGGCGGACACCACCCGGCCGTGCTCCAGGAGCAGTGCGGCGAGCAGGGCTTTCGGTTTCGCGCCGCCGAGCGGCACCGCCTCGTCTCCGGCGTCCGCCGAGACGGGTCCGAGCAGCCGGAACTCCACCTCGCACTCCTCCGCCGCGTTACTAGATCGATCCAGCGTACGGCCGGACGGTGGCAGAGGACCACAGCCCGACACGACATCGCAGGTCAGAGGCTAGCGCACCGCCGACATGGCCAATTTGTCCCGGTCCTCCCGCCGGAGCGCCGGGGGCACCGGCCCCACCTGCGGGTTGGCGGAGTTTCGCCATGGCGTAACCCCGCCAACGCCATCTATTCACTACGAAACAACGGGCCGGTAGACCGTTGTCATGTTCTCCCCCTCACAGCCTTCCCGCTTCCGGCGCAGGCGCTGGCAGCTGATCTCGGCGGCCACCGCGGCACCGCTGCTGGCGGCGGGTCTCGCCGTCCTGCAGGCGCCCGCGGTCGCCGCGCCGAGCAAACCCACCACCCCCGCCAAGCCGACGGCGACCCACAAGGTCACGCTGGTCACCGGCGACGTCGTCACGGTCACCACGATGGCCGACGGCAAGCAGATCGCCGATGTGGACCGGCCGGCCAACGCGCTCGGCGGCGTGCGCATGCAGCAGATCAAGGGCGACCTGTACGTCATCCCCGACGAGGCGGTGGCGCTGCTCGGCGCGAACAAGCTCGACCGGCGGCTGTTCAACGTCACCGACCTGATCGAGATGGGCTACGACGACGCGAAGTCGTCGGGCGTGCCGCTGATCGCCACGTACACCGCGGCGCAGACCCGCGCGGCCGGCGAGCCGAAGGCTCCCCGTGGCAGCAAGCTGACCCGCAAGCTCAACGGCATCCGGGGCGCGGCGCTCACCGCCGACAAGAAGCAGGCCCGCTCCTTCTGGAAGACCGTCGTGCCACAGGGCAGCACGACGGCTGGAAGGGGCAACGCGGTCCTCGGCGAGGGTGTGGCCAAGCTGTGGCTCGACGGCCGGGTCGAGGTCAACCTGAAGGAGAGCGTGCCGCTGATCGGCGCGCCCGAGGCCTGGGCCGCCGGATACACGGGCAAGGGTTCGAAGGTCGCGGTGCTCGACACCGGCGTCGACGTCAGCCACCCCGATCTGGCCGGAGTCATCGACGGCACGGCCAGCTTCGTGCCGGGCGAGTCGGCCACCGACGACGTCAACGGTCACGGCACCCACGTCGTCTCTACGATCGTCGGCACCGGCGCAGCCTCCAACGGTGAACTGAAGGGCGTCGCCCCGGACGCTGACATGATCGTCGGCAAGGTGCTCGGCGGCGTCGAGGGCTACGGCCAGGACTCCTGGATCATCGCGGGCATGGAGTGGGCCGTCCAGCAGGGCGCCGACGTCGTCAGCATGAGCCTCGGCGACACCTACCCGACCGACGGCAGCGACCCGATGTCGCAGGCGGTCGACGCGCTGTCCGCGCAGTACGGCGCGCTGTTCGTCATCGCCGCCGGCAACGCGGGCCCGGAGAGCATCTCCACCCCGGGCGCGGCCGCCTCGGCGCTGACCGTGGCCGCCACGGACAAGCAGGACCAGCTCGCGTACTTCTCCAGCACCGGCCCGCTGGCCTACTCCGGCGGCATGAAGCCGGACATCGCCGCGCCGGGCGTGGACATCACCGCGGCCCGCTCGCAGCAGATGACCGACGGTGGCGAGGGCCTCTACCGCACCATCAGCGGCACCTCGATGGCCACCCCGCACGTGGCGGGCGCGGCCGCGATCCTGGCCCAGCAGCACCCCGACTGGACCGGCGCGATGCTCAAGGAACACCTGATGAGCAGCGCGAAGGGCCTGGCCGAGGGGTACTCGCCGTACGAGGTCGGCACCGGCCGCCTCGACGTGGCCGCCGCCGTGAAGACCGGCGTCCGGAGCACCGGCTCGCTGTTCTTCGGCAACTACACCTGGCCGCACGAGGCGAGCGACGTCGCGGTCACCAAGGACCTGACCTTCACCAACACCGGCGCCACCGACGTCACGCTGAACCTGGCGCAGACCAACGCGGGCGGCCCGTTCACCCTGGGTGCGACCTCGGTGACGATCCCGGCGGGCGCGAAGGCGACCGTCCCGGTCACCGGCGACCCGCAGGCCGCCGCCGCGGGCCAGCGCCACGTCGGCTACGTGGTCGGCACCGACGCGAGCACCGGCCAGCCGGTGACCCGCACCTCGGTCGCCCTGATCAAGGAAGACGAGCGCTACGACCTCACCATCAAGCTGATCGGCCGGGACGGCAAGCCGGCCGCCGGCTACGTCGGCATCAACATGGCCGGTGACCAGTGGCCGTACTCGGCGTACATCGAGGGTTCGGTCACCCTGCGCATGCCGAAGGGCGTCTACACCATCGCGTCTTACCTCGACGTCGCCGGTGAGCGCTCGGACCGCAGCGGTCTGGCCGTGCTGGTCGACCCGGAGACGGTGCTCGGCGACGGGCCCGCCGAGGTGGTGCTGGACGCGAGCAAGGCGCGCCTGCTGCAGACCGAGGCGCCGCAGCGCACCGAGGACCGCCAGCGCAAGGTGGACTTCAACGTCCACTTCACCGGCCTGGACTCCTGGTTCGACGTGCGCGGCGCATACCAGGTCCCGCCGATGTACGACGACCTCTACGTGTCGCCGACCGAGCCGATGACCAAGGGCGAGTTCATCTTCACCTCGCGCTGGCGCAAGGGCGAGCCGATGTTCCGCCTGACCGCGTTCGGCGGGCTGTTCGACATCCCGGCCACCACGCAGGCCGGTTCGCTGCTCGGCACCGCCACCGACCACCTGAAGGCCGTGTACGCGGGCAAGGGCTCCGCGGCCGACTTCAAGAAGGTCAACGCCAAGGGCAAGATCGCCGTGGTGGAGCGCAGCGACGAGGTCACCGCGGACGAGCGCGTCGCCAACGCGATCGCCGACGGGGCCAAGGCCGTCGTCTTCATCAGCGACCGCCCCGGCACCTCGATGGAGTACGCGGGCGAGTCCACCGTTCCGGTCGCCTCCGTGCACCGGGACGCGGGGCAGTTGCTGATCAAGATGGCGAAGCTGGGCTGGATCACCTTCACCGCCAAGCGCGTGGAGTACACCCCGTTCGTCTACGACCTGGCCCGCGACTATCCCGGCCAGGTGCCGAACAAGCCGCTGGTCTACAAGCCGAGCCAGCGGGACCTCGCCAAGATCGACGCTCGCTGGTACAACGCCGCGACGCCGGGCGACGCCTCCGGCTACCGGTACGACCTGACGCTCAGCCCGTCGCTCGGCTTCCACGAGCGCGAGTGGCACCCGGGCACCCGCACCGAGTGGGTCACCCCGGGCCAGGTCTGGGTCGAGTCGCACGCGCAGCAGATCGCCACGGAGATGCCGTGGGAGATGGTGTCCGGCGTCAACACGTACGCCAAGGGCAGCACCACCCGCACCGACTGGTTCGCCCCGGCGGCCCGGCCCGGCTTCAGCGACTCGTTCGGCGTGTACAACTCCCGCGCGCAGAACTACCTGACCTGGAACGTGCAGCCGTGGAGCTCGGCCAGCGACACCATGCGGCTGGGCGGCTACCTGCCGTGGGGCGCGACGCCGACCCACCTGCAGGTGTTCCAGGGCGACACGCTGATCCACGACAACGCGTTCAGCGCGGACATGCAGTGGAAGGAGGTGCCGGCGGAGTACCTGCCGTACCGGGCCGTGCTCGACGCGGAGCGGTCCGCCGAGCAGTTCCGGCTGTCCACCCGTACGCACAGCGAGTGGACCTTCATGTCGGGCTTCGTCGACTCGGACTACTTCCAGCCGTTCTCGGTGCTGAACCTGGACTACCTGCTGGAGACCGACCTGCACGGTGACGTGAAGGCCGGCGCCTGGCAGCAGATCCGCCTGCACCCGGTGTCGATGGACCTGGGCACCGTGCCTGGCAAGATCAAGACGGTGACCCTGAACGTCTCCTACGACGACGGCAAGACCTGGCAGAAGGTCAACCTCGTCAAGGGCGCCGACGGCTACTGGACGGGCTCGTTCAAGGCGAACGGCAAGTCCGGCGGCTTCCTGTCGATCCGCGGCAGCGCGGCGACCGACGCCGGGTTCAGCGTGAAGCACGAAGTCATCCGGGCCTACGGCCTGCGATGAGCCCCAGTGTCGGGCCCCGGGGAGGCGACTCCCCGGGGCCCTTCCCGTCACCGGGGTCGCCAGCAGGGTCTATTCAAGATCTGCCGGTATGGCGCATACTCTCCCCGCCGCCGCTGACGGAAAGGGGCAGGTCGCCGATGCTGGGTGTGCTCGGGCTCGACCCTGAGGAGGAGTTCGTCTACCGAGCCCTGCTCGGCCGGCCCAGTGCCACCGCGATGCTGCTGGCCGACCTGCTGGACCGGCCCGAGCCCGTGGTCGATCAGGCGTTGTCGCGCCTGGTGGAGAACGGCCTGGCACTGCGCTCCGGCGGAGAGGCCTTCGTCGCCGCGCCGCCCGCGATGGCGCTGGGCGCGCTGATCACCGAGCGCCGTGACGGGCTGCGCATTGCCGAGCAGGCGCTGGTCACCCTCGCCGAGGAGCACCGGGCGGCGGTCGCCGGGCGCAGCATCAGCGAGCTGATCGAGGTGGTCTCCGGCGTCGACGCCATCCGGCACCGCTTCCAGCAGGTGCAGCAGGCGGCCCGTACGGAGATCCGCAACTTCGTCACCGCGCCCTACATCGCCGTGCCGCCGGGCTCCAACGCGCAGGAGGACGCCGCCGCGGCGCGCGGGGTGCGCTTCCGGGTCGTGCTGGAGCGCTCGGTGCTGGCCCAGCCCGGCATCATCGACGAGGTCGTCGACTCGCTGGAGCGCGGCGTGGAGCTGCGAGTGGCCGACGAGCTGCCGATGAAGCTGATCCTCGCCGACGGCGACCTCGCCCTGGTGCCGGTCACCGCCCCGCACGCGACGGTCCCGGGCGGCGAGCCGGGAGCCGTGCTGCTGCACCGCAGCGGGCTGCTCGCCGCGCTGGAAGCCCTGTTCGAGACGGTATGGCAGCGCGCCTACCCGCTGGAGCTGTCGAGCCTGGGGTCGGACGGGTTACCGTACGTCGAGCTGGACACCGACGGGCCCACCGAGCTGGACCGCCGGATCCTGTCGCTGCTGCTGTCGGGCCTGACGGACCAGGCGGTCGCGACGCAGCTCGACCTGTCGCTGCGCACCCTGCAGCGGCGGCTGCGCCACCTGATGGACCTGGCCGGCGTGGAGACCCGCATGCAGCTGGGTTGGCACGCCGCCCGACACGAATGGGCCTGAGTTGAAGCGACCGCTGCTGATCCTGCTCACCACGGCCCTGCTGGCGACGTCGGCGGCCGGCTGCGGCGACGACGACGACGCGATGGCGCTGCGGCCGGGCGAGGCGCTGACCGAGGACGCGAACCGGCTGGTCCGGCAGCTGATGGAGATCGACTTCAAGGACCGCACCGCACCGGACGGCGCCCCGGTGGCGTGCAGCGTGCGCTCGTTCGGCGCGGCCCCCGAGGGGGCGAGCAATGTCGGGCAGCTCACCACCATCTGGGCGAAGACGGTGTGCGGCGCGCCCGGCCCGGACGGGATGCTCGGCATGTCGATGGTGCCCGTCAAGATCACATTGGGCGGGCGGCCGGAGCTGTTCATGCCGCAGGACGGCTCGCAGCACGCGGCTGACCTGGAGAAACTCTTTCCCGATCTCGGGGTCGACCTGACCGGGGAGTGGTCGGAGTTCCCGGAGATGAGGGCCGAGCTGGAGGCGCGCGCGGCCGGACAGTGAGCGGGAGCACCTCGATCAGATGGTTGCCACCCGGGAATCCCCCTTGTCCGTATTGTGGCGGGGAGTATGGTGTCTGCGGTCACAGGAATGTGCCCGTACGTCGATGGGGTGCGCAACCCCTGGCGCACACTGAGCGTTACCTTGGACATCCGCGGACCGTGTCGCTCCCGCGACGCCCACCGTGACCGACCGCTGCGTAACCTCAGACCGAGCCACCTCAGACCGGCCGCCACCACCCGGCGGCGCCAGCCACCCGGACCACTGCGGAGAAGAAACGTGCCGACAGCTTCCAGGAACCGTCTAGTCATCGTCGAGTCTCCGGCGAAGGCGAAGACGATCTCGGGGTACCTCGGCCCGGGTTACGTCGTCGAGGCGAGCCTCGGGCACATCCGCGACCTGCCTGCCGGCGCCAAGCAGATGCCGGAGAAGTACAAGAAGGAGCCGTGGGCCTACCTCGGCGTCGACGTCGACAACGGCTTCGCCCCGGTATATATCGTCAACCCGGACCGCGCGAAGCACGTCACGCGCCTCAAGGCCCTGATGAAGGACGCCGACGAAGTCCTGCTGGCCACAGATGAGGACCGCGAGGGCGAGGCCATCGCCTGGCACCTGGTCGAGACGCTGAAGCCCAAGGTGCCGGTCAAGCGCATGGTGTTCCACGAGATCACCAAGCCGGCCATCCAGGCCGCCGTGGCCAACCCGCGCGACATCGACCGCGACCTGGTCGACGCGCAGGAGACCCGGCGCATCCTCGACCGCCTCTACGGCTACGACGTGTCCGCGGTGCTGTGGAAGAAGGTTCAGCGCGGCCTGTCCGCCGGCCGAGTGCAGTCGGTCGCGACCCGCATCGTGGTCGAGCGCGAGAAGCAGCGCATGGCCTTCCGCGCCGCCGACTACTGGGACATCACCGCCACCCTCGCCGTCGAGAAGGCGAGCGAGACCGGCCCGCGCACGTTCACCGCGACCCTGATCGCGCTGGATGGCGACCGCATCGCCACCGGCAAGGACTTCGAGCCGACCACCGGGAAGCTGCGCCCCGGCTCGGGCGTCGTGCAGCTCGACGGCGACGGCGCGCGCGGCCTGGCCGCCCGGCTCGACGACCGGCCGTTCACCGTCACCAAGGTCGAGGAGAAGCCGTACCGGCGCAAGCCGTACGCGCCGTTCATCACCTCGACCCTGCAGCAGGAGGCGGCCCGCAAGCTGCGCTTCTCGTCAGCGGCCACGATGCGCACCGCGCAGCGGCTGTACGAGAACGGCTACATCACCTATATGCGTACCGACTCGGTGAACCTCTCCGAGTCCGCCATCGCCGCCGCCCGCACCCAGATCGCCGAGCTGTACGGCTCCGGCGCGGTGCCGCCGCAGCCCCGCCGCTACTCCGGCAAGGTCAAGAACGCCCAGGAGGCGCACGAGGCGATCCGCCCCGCCGGTGACACCTTCCGTACCCCGGGCGCGGTCCGCAACGAGCTGTCCACCGAGGAGTACCGGCTCTACGAGCTGATCTGGCAGCGCACCATCGCCTCGCAGATGTCCGACGCGGTCGGCATGACGGTGAGCGTGCGCATCCGTGCCACGACGGCGCAGAACGAGGAGGCCGACTTCGCGGCCAGCGGCCGGACCATCACCGACCCCGGCTTCCTGCGGGCGTACGTGGAGTCGTCCGACGACGAGTCCGCCGAGGCCGACGACGCCGAGCGCAAGCTGCCGGTGCTGGTCAAGGACCAGAAGCTGACCGAGGAGGGCCTGGAGGCCGTCGGCCACACCACCCAGCCGCCCGCCCGCTACACCGAGGCCTCGCTGGTCAAGGCACTGGAAGAGCTGGGCATCGGCCGCCCGTCGACGTACTCGTCGATCATGCAGACGATCCAGGACCGCGGTTACGTGATCAAGCGGGGCCAGGCGCTGATCCCGACGTTCGTCGCGTTCGCCGTGATCGGGCTGCTGGAGCAGCACTATCCGCGGCTGGTCGACTACGGCTTCACCGCCGCGATGGAGGACCAGCTCGACCAGATCGCCGGCGGCGACGCCACCGCGCTGGAGTTCCTGACCTCCTTCTACTTCGGCTCGCCGACCGCGGCCGAGGGCAGCGTGGCACAGGCCGGTGGCCTGAAGAAGCTGGTCACCGAGCACCTCGGCGCGATCGACGCGCGCAGCATCAACTCGATCAAGCTGTTCACCGACGACCAGGGCCGTGACGTGGTGGTCCGGGTCGGCAAGTTCGGGCCGTACCTGCAGCGCGGCGCGCACGCCGGCAACGGCAAGGGCCCGGTCGCCGACGACGCCGACCCGGACGCCGAGACCGCGTCCGAGGGCGACCGCGTCTCGATCCCGGACGGCGTCGCGCCCGACGAGCTGACCCCGGAGAAGGTCGACGAGCTGTTCCTCGGCGGCGGCGGCGAGCGCAAGCTCGGCGAGCACCCGCAGACCGGCGAGCCGGTCGTGCTCAAGTCCGGCCGGTACGGCCCGTACGTGTCCAGCGGCGAGACCAACTCGTCCCTGCTCAAGACGCAGGCCCCGGACCAGTTGACGCTGGCCGACGCGCTGCGGCTGCTGTCGCTGCCCCGGCTGGTCGGCAAGGACCCCGAGGGCCAGGACATCTTCGCCAAGAACGGGCGGTACGGCCCGTACATCGAGCGTGAGGGCGACTCCCGGTCCCTGGAGAACGAGGAGCAGCTCTTCACGGTCACTCTGGAGCAGGCGCTGGCGCTGCTGGCCGCCCCGAAGCAGCGGGGCCGCCGCGCGGCGCAGCCCCCGCTGCGGGAGATGGGCGTCGACCCGCTCACCGACAAGCCGCTGGTCATCAAGGACGGCCGGTTCGGGCCGTACGTGACCGACGGGGAGTCCAACGCGTCGCTGCGGCGCGGGCAGACCCCGGAGAGCCTGACGATCGAGCAGGCCAGCGAGATGCTGTCGGAGAAGCGGGCCAAGGGTCCGGCTCCGAAGAAAACTCCGGCGAAGAAGGCGCCCGCGAAGAAGGCGACCGCGGCCAAGGCGACGAAGGCCACAAAGGCTGGAGCTGCGAAGAAGGCCACCACGGCCAAGGCCGCGACCGCCAAGAAGGCCGCCACGGGGGCCGCCAAGAGCGTGCCAAAGAAGGCTGCCGCGAAGAAGACAGCAAGCTGACCGCTTACCGACCCTGCCCAGGGTCGTTGACCCTGGGTAGGGTGTCGATGCGAGCGTGGCGACCGGTTCGGTTCCCGGAACGTACGCCGCGGTGAGGAGCGGATCAGTGTCCACACCAGCTGTCAGTGCCGGGCCGTTGCGCCGGGTGCCGGTACAGGGGCGCAGTGTCGCGCGGGTGCAGCGCATGCTCGACGCGTGCGCTGAGTTGATCGACGAAGTCGGCTACGACGGGCTCAGCACGACGCTGCTCGCCGAGCGGGCCGGCGTCGCGATCGGGTCGGTCTACCAGTTCTTCCCGGACAAGCGGGCCATCGTGCAGGCGCTGACCCTGCGCAACGTCGAGGCATACCTGGAGCGGCTGGCCGAGCGGATCCCCGCCGGCGAGCTCGCGCACTGGTGGGACGGCGTCGACGGGGCCATCGAGGAGTACATCGAGCTGCACCGCAGCGTGCCCGGTTTCCGTACGCTGCACTTCGGCGACGTGGTGGACGTGCACCTGATCGACGCGGAGCGCGACAACAACGCGGTGATCGCCGATCACCTGGCGGACCTGCTCATCCGCTTCCACAACGCGCCGGACTCGCGGGAGCTGCGCTTCGCGCTGACCGTCTCGGTCGAGGCCGCCGACGCGTTGATCAAGCTCGCGTTCCGCCGTCACCCGGACGGCGACGCCGCCGTGCTGGCAGAATCGAAGCGGCTGGTACGCGGCTACCTGCAGACCTTCGCTCTCGCATAAGCAGGCGCCGGGCCGTACCACTCCCTCGTTTTTGTGGCAAGTCTTCAGGGTCGAACCAGGGTCGGCCCTTGCCGGGGCAGGACTAGAGTGAAGCCGCAGGACGCCCGGGCGCTATTGCCATGGCCAAGGCACAGCGAGCACGCTGAGGCCAGGACGGGCAGTGACGCGGGGAGGGTACGGCCATCAGCACGCCATCGCAGGGAGCGGACGCCGCGCCGTTCCTGGCCGCCCAGGCGGACCTGACCGGCGGCGCGGAACTGCGCGCGATCCTGCGCATCCGGCCGTTCCGCCGCCTGTGGCTGGTGCTCAGCGTCGCCTCGCTCGGCGACTGGCTGGGCCTGCTGGCCACGGCCACGTTCGCCTCGGCGCAGGTGTCCGGCAACGCCGCGAAGGGCCTGGCCTTCGGCTCGGTCATCGCGGTGCGCCTGCTGCCCGCGCTGGTGCTCGGCCCGCTGGCCGGCGTGATGGCCGACCGGTGGGACCGGCGCTACACGATGGTCATCTGTGACCTGCTGCGATTCGTGTTGTTCGCCACGATCCCGACCGTCGCGCTCTACTCCACCGACGCCAAGATCACGGTCGGCTGGGCGGCCGCCGCGACGTTCCTCATCGAGGCGATCACGCTGATCTGGATCCCGGCCAAGGACGCCGCGGTCCCGAACCTGATCCCGCGCGCCCGTCTCGAAGCCGCCAACCAGCTCACCCTCATCACGACGTACGGCATCACGCCGGTGCTCGCCGCAGCGGTGCTGGCCGGGCTCAACCAGCTCTACCAGTGGCTGGAGCGCTCCGGCGTGGTCGTCGCGGCCTGGGCCGCCCCGTCCAGCCTCGCCCTGTACTTCCTCGCCTTCTCCCGCCTGGCCAGCGCCCTGGTCGTCTTCTACGGCATCCGGGAGATCTCCGGCCACAACGGCGGCGGCAAGCAGGAGACCAGCATGCTGCGCCAGTTCACCGACGGTTGGCGCTTCATCGGCAAGACGCCGATGGTCCGGGGCCTGGTGCTGGGCATCCTGGGCGCGTTCGCGGCCGGCGGCGTGGTCATCGGCACCGGCCAGTTCTTCGCGCTGTCCCTCGGCGGCGGCGACGCCACCTTCGCCATCCTGTTCGCGGCCATCTTCATCGGGCTGGGGCTGGGCATCGCCCTGGGTCCGCGACTGATCGGCGGTCTGTCCCGGCGGCGCTGGTTCTGCCTGAGCATCATGCTGGCGGGCGCGTCCGTGGCGCTGCTCGCCCTGGTCCCGCACCTGTCGCTGGCCGTCGTCGGCGCGCTGCTGGTCGGCTCCGGCGCGGGCATGGCCTTCCTGTCCGGGACCACGCTGCTCGGCGGCGAGGTCGACGACGAGGTGCGCGGCCGCGTCTTCGCCGTGGTGCAGACCGGCACCCGGGTGGTGCTGATGCTGGCCATCTCGCTGTCCGGCGTGCTGGTCGGCCTGGGCGGCTCGCACGACGTGGGCGGCACCGGCGTCCCGATCTCCTCGACCCGGGTGCTGTTGGCCATCGCCGGGGTGCTGGGCATCCTGGCCGGGTTCTGGGCGCTGCGCCAGATGGACGACAAGCCCGGCGTGCCGCTGCTGGCCGACCTGGTCAGCTCGATGCGCGGCCGCCCGCTCGGCATCGCCGAGCCCTCGGCGAAGGCCGGCGTGTTCATCGTCTTCGAGGGCGGCGAGGGCGCGGGCAAGTCGACCCAGATCGCCCAGCTGGCCCAACACCTGCTGGCCGACGGCCGGTCCGTGGTGGTGACCCGCGAGCCCGGGGCGACCGAGATCGGCGCGCGCATCCGCAAGATGGTCCTCGACACCCACACCAGCGCGTCCGGGCCGGTCGGCGCGAGCGCGCTGGCCCCGCGGGCCGAGGCGCTGCTCTACGCCGCCGACCGCGCCCACCACGTGACGGCCGTGGTGCGCCCCGCGCTGCGCCGCGGCGAGATCGTCATCTCCGACCGGTACGTGGACAGCTCACTGGCATACCAGGGGGCCGGGCGCACCCTGCCGGTCGACGAGATCTCCTGGCTGTCCGCCTGGGCCACCGGCGGCCTCAAGCCCGACCTGGTGGTGCTGCTCGACATCGACCCGCAGACCGGGCTGGCCCGGGTCGGCCGGCGCGGCGAGGCCGACCGCCTGGAGCAGGAGTCGATCGACTTCCACGAGCGGGTTCGGCACGGGTTCCTCGACCTGGCCGCCGCCGATCCGGCCCGCTACCTGGTGCTTGACGGCACCCGGGACGAGCAGGAGCTGGCCGCGGAGATCGCGATCCGGGTCGCGAAGCTGCTGCCGCCGCTGCCCGCCTCCGTCGACGGGGCCGGGGGCGGCACCGCCGGCCGGGTTCCCGCGCCGGGTGAGCCGCCCGTCGCCGACGGGACGCCCGCCGAGTTACGGGCTACTCGGGCTTGAGCCGAGGGCGGCGGATGGACCGTGTCAGCGGGTCCCCGTAAGGTCGGTGGAGTGGCGGGAGCAGGCATGAGCGGGCGCGGCGGCAAGTGGCCGCACCTCGCCCACCCCGTCGCCACGGAGTGCGAGAAGCGGTCCGACCACATGGTCGTGGCCAGGGTGAACGGGCAGGTGGCAGCGTGACGGACGTCTTCGACCAGCTCGTCGGCCAGCCCGAGGCTGTCGCGACGCTGCGGGCCGCCGCCCGTGCCGGGGACGCGGTGCTGCGTGGCGAGGCCGTCGGCGCGGGCGCGATGACCCACGCCTGGCTGTTCACCGGCCCACCCGGTTCCGGCCGCTCGGTCGCCGCCCGCTGCTTCGCCGCCGCGCTCCAGTGCACCGACCAGGCCGCCGGACCCGGCTGCGGCCACTGCGCCGGATGCCACACCACGCTCGGCGGCACCCACCCGGACGTGCGCTTCGTGGTGCCCGACGGGCTGAGCATCCCGGTCGCGCTGATGCGTGAGCTGGTGCTGCGCTCGGCGACCACCCCGGCCAACGGCCGCTGGCAGGTGCTGCTCATCGAGGACGCCGACCGGCTCACCGAGGCCGCCGGCAACGCGCTGCTCAAAGCCGTCGAGGAGCCGCCGGACCGGACGATCTTCCTGCTCTGCGCGCCCTCGGACCACCCCGACGACATCTCCGTCACCATCCGGTCGCGCTGCCGGTTGGTGCCACTGCGCCAGCCGGCCGCCGAAGCCGTGAGCACGCTGCTGGTGGAGCGCGACGGCGTCGACCCGCGCACCGCCGCCTGGGTCGCCGCGGCCGCGCAGGGCCATGTCGGGCGGGCACGCAGGCTCGCCGCGGACAGCCAGGCCCGTGACCGGCGGGCTGCGGTGCTGGCCGTGCCACGCCAGCTGACCGGTGTGGGCGCCTGCTTCGACGCCGCGAGTTCGCTGATCGAGGCCGCCGAGGCGGAGGCCGCCGCCGCGGTCGCCGAGACCGACGCCACCGAGCGGGCCGCGCTGGAGATGGCGCTCGGCGCGGGCGGCACCGGCAAGGGCGCCGCGGGCGCGGCACGCGGCATCGCCGGGCAGCTGAAGGACCTGGAGAAGCGGCAGAAGTCGCGGGCGACCCGGGCCCAGCGCGACGCCCTCGACCGCGCCCTGCTGGACCTCGCCGGCTTCTACCGCGACGTGCTCAACGCCCGCTGGGGCGGCCCGGTCTCACCCGTGCACGCGGACACCGCGGCGCTCGCCGAGGCCGCCGCCCAGCGCTGGACCGCCGAGAGCACCCTGCGCCGCCTCGAATCGGTGCTCGCCTGCCGCACCGCCATCGACGCGAACGTCAAACCCCGCATCGCCGTCGAAGCCATGATGCTCGAACTCTGGCGCGGCTGACCCCCCACCGCCCGTCCCGTGCCGCAACTCTTGACGAGTCGCGGCTTCAGGCTGCGCCGGTGAGCCCGACTTTTTAAGAGTTGCGGCAGGTGGGGGGACGAGTGGGGTGGGTTGTCCACAGGCGTTGTCCACAGGGGTGTCGGGGGTGGGGGATTTACCGGTAGCGTTCTGGCGGAATCGATGCCGTCCATTGAGGAGCCGCCGCATGCCCCGGGAGATCGACGACGCCTGGATCGAGGAGGCGATCGCGTCATACCGGCGGATCGAGGAGCGGCAGGCAAGCCTCGCCCGCGCCCTGGCCGAGCTGGAGGTCACCGTGCACGACCCCGACGACTTGGTCGAGGTCGTCGTGGGCGGGGACGGCGCGGTGCGCAAGGTGGTGGTGACCGGTTCGCTCGACGGGCTGACCGGCCCGCAGCTGTCGCGGGCCATCCAGCAGGCGATCTCAGCCGCTCACGACGCGGCGGCGTGGGCCCGGCGCAAGGTGTACGAGGAGACGTTCGGCGACTTCACGGCGCTCGGAGGTGCCCGGTGACGAACGAGCTGGCAGATCGGATCGGCGGGCTCGCCGCCGAGGTGGCCGGGCTCGTCCCGGCGCTGGACCGCACGGCGCTCGCACCGGCGGCGGTCGACGTGCCGGGCCGCCTGTCGCGCCTGGCCGGCCGGGTCGACGACTGGCAGCGTGCGGCGTGGTCCGGGCACGTGGACACCGCCCGCCGCCTCGACCGGGAGCTCACCGAGCTGGCGCACGGTGTGCGGGCCGCCGGCAGCACCTACCGGATGACCGAGCAGGAACAGGGCGGGCTGGTGTGATGGACGCGCTGCGGCGACTGCAGTCGAACACGGCCGGACTGCTGGCCCAGGTCGACGAGAGCCTCGCCCGCTGGGGTGCGCCCGAGCAGCACCCGGTGTGGCCGCTGCTGCGGCGCACGGGCGCGCTGCCCGGTGACGCCGTGGCAGGCTTGGCGGGCTGGTCGCCGGAGCCGTGGCGGCAGCAGGCGGCGGCCCTGCGGGGTCATGTCGAAGCAGTCGAGGCCGTCGGCGACGACCTGGCCCGGCTGCCGTCCTGGGAGGGCCGGGCCGGTGACGCGTTCGCGGCGGCCCGGCAGCGGATCGGCGGGGACACCGTCTCGTGGGCCGCCAGGCTGCGGGCCGACGCGGCATATCACGAGGAACTGGCCGACGCTTTGACCGCGGGCCGGGCGTCGGTCGCCCGTGAGCTGGCCCGGGTTGCCGGCAGCGCGGAAGCGGTCGCCCTGGTCACGGACGTCGACGCGCTGGCAGTGGGCGGAGAACTCATGTTCGGGCCGGTGCCCACCGTCCGGGCCCAGGCGGCCGCGACGATCGCGGCGGCCCTGCTGGCCGGTGTCGACACGCTGCTGACGGAGCTGGACGAGCTGTCGGCGCGCGGCCCTCTGGTCGTGGAGACGAGAGTGGTGGCGGCGGACATCCCGTCCACCGCCACCACGTTGCGCGTCGAGCTGTAGATACGGCGTCAGCCCAGCAGATCTTCCGGCCCGCCCGAGGTGCGGCGGCGGGTCAGCAGGAGCAGGAACCGGCCCGCCACGAACAGCAGGGTGCCGGTGCCCGCGATCAGGGCGATGCTCGTGCCCGTACGCGGCAGGCTGCAGCCGGGACCGCCGCAGCCGTCGTCGTCGTCATCGGTGCCGGAAGCCGGCGAAGGAGTCGCGCCCCCACCGCCGTTGCCCGGTCCGCTCGTGCTCGGCGAGGCCGACGGCCGTGCCGAGGGCCCGGTGGTCGGCGCGGTCCGGGCGGGGGCGGTCGCGGACGCGTTCAGCAGGCCGACACCCAGGTCGAGCACGGTGGCGGGCTTGCTGTTCGGGCGGCTCAGCGCCAGCACCTGGATGCGGATGCTCGCGGCCTGCGCGGTCGCGCCGCGGTCGCTGACCCGCTTCTCCAGCTCGCCGATCGAGATCTTCACGACGGCGAGTTCGCACAGCCCGGCGAGGTTGCCGCCGCTGCCGCTCAGCAGGCCGCCCAGGTCGGGCAGGCCGCCCAGCTCCGGCAGCGCGGGCAGGCCGGTGCCGCCGCCGCCCGAGCCGCCGAGGCCCTTGAGGGTCTGCGTCAGGCTGCCCAGCGGGAGCCCGTCGAGCAGGCCCCCGAGCGGGTTCGCGTCGAGCAGCGGCAGGCCCTCGGCCTTGGCCCGGCGCTGCACGCTGCCCAGATCCAGCGCGCCGAGCAGCCCGCCCGTGGACGGGGCCGGGACCGCGAACTCGATCTCACGGTGTACGCCGGAGAGGGTCTTGGTGCCGATGCCGGGACCCGTGATCTTCAGGACCGGGGCGTCGTAGTCGACCACCGAGGTGGCCGCGCGGCCGGTGGCCAGCACGGTGAGCTTCGGCGGTTCCAGCACCTCGACGTCGATCGCGCCGCCGAGCAGCTCCAGGTCGGCCAGGCCGATCTCGGCCTGCGCGCCCGACGCGATGGTGCGCTCGTCCATCTTCACGGTCGCGGTGCGCGCCTCGCCGGAGGCGTTGTGCGTGGCCTTCACCAGGGCGCCCCGGGCGCCGGGCAGGATCGCGGCGTCGACCAGGGCGGCGTCCGCCTCGCCCGCGGGACCCTCGGTCTTGCCGCAGGCCATGCCCTCGGCCCAGCGCGCGTGCGCGGTGAGGTCGCCGGTGCCGGCCTTGACCAGCCCGAGGTCCACCGACAGCGCCCGGTTCTTCACCCCGGTCGGGTTCGTCGGCGGGGCCTGCTGGTACACCCGCCCGTCCAGCGGCCCGGTGGGCAGCTGCAGGCCGAGCAGCTTCGCGTCGGCGTAGCGGGCCGCGGCGGAGCTGGTGACCCGGCTGGTGGCGGACATGCCGGCGTTGGCGGAGGCGATCGTCAGATCGGCCACCGTGGGCAGCTTGAGGCCGAGCGGGCCGAGGTTCAGCACGCCCACCTTCAACAGGTCGGCACCGGCGCGCGCGGCGTACCCGGTGGGCCGGTCGCACACCCCCGCGGCGGCGGGCGTGGACAGGATCGTCAGCGAGCTGAGCGAGACAAGGGCGACCGTGCTGGCTGCGGCGAGATGGCGGCGCATGCTTCCTCCGGGGCGGACGGGTGCGCGGGGGTGCGCACCTACGTCGTGGCCCAACGAAGGCTTTTGGGCAGGGTTACGGGGGAATCCGAAGACCTATCCACATGAGCTAACGACGAATCAACCGAAAAGGTGCGCAACTAGAACTGTTTCTCCAGCGGTCTTCCGCCGATTCCGGAGCGTCGCGGATCTCCGCAGATGCCCGGAACCGGGCTATCGTGTCCCGATGGGCATGCTCTGCGCGGTCACCTTCAACCGGTACGGGAAGCTGTACTACCTCGACCCCGGTGAGTTCCGGCCGCGGGTCGGCGACAAGGTGCTGGTCGCCACCGACGACGGTCCCGAAGTCGCCGACTGTGTCTGGGCGGCCGAGTGGAGCGAGGAGGACACCACGGGCTTCCCGAAGGTCATCGGCATCGCCGGGCCCGACGACGTGAGCCGTGACGAGCTGATCCGCCAGCGCAAGGCCGAGGCCCGCGTCGCCGCGAACCGGCTCATCCGCGAGCACCAGCTGCCCATGAAGGTCATCGCCGTGGACCACGTGCCCGGTGGCCCGGCCGACGGCGACGACCCCGGCCCCAGCCCGCGCACCACCGTGTACTTCACCGCCCCGCACCGCGTCGACTTCCGCTCGCTGGTCCGCGACCTCGGCGCGACCCTGCGCTGCCGGGTGGAGCTGCGCCAGCTGTCGGCCCGCGACTCGGCGAAGGTGCAGGGCGGCATCGGCTCGTGCGGCCGCGACCTGTGCTGCTCGACGTTCCTGACCGAGTTCGAGCCGGTCAGCATCCGCATGGCCAAGGAGCAGGACCTGCCGCTCAACCCGATGCGCATCTCGGGGGCGTGCGGGCGACTCATGTGTTGTCTTAAATACGAACATCCCATGTACCAGGACTTTCACGGCAACGCCCCGGCCATCGGCGAGCAGGTGAGCACGCCCGAAGGCGAGGGCCGTGTGGTCGGGCACTCGGTGCCGCGCGACGCGGTCGTCATCCGCCTGGCTGCGGACGGCTCCCGCACCGTCTGCCCCAAGGCGTCGGTGTGCGGGAGCCGCAAGGCGTACGAGGACCGATACGCCGTCTGAGCCCGGTGCTCGGAGATCGCACGTGAGACCGGCTCCGGCCTGCTCTCTCGAAAGCTGATGAACGTGCAAGCCGAGATGCTGGGGGCCATGATGACCGGTGGGGAGATCTTCCGCGAGGCGTGGATCGCCGGGGTGCGCAAGCACTTCCCCGGCGAGCCCAAGCCGTCCTACATCACGCCGTGGGAGGACACCCCGGCTTGGGAGCGGGCCAGCGCCGGTGCCGTCTACGAGCAGGTGGCGCTCCTGATCCGCCAGGGCGGCACCGACAAGCTCTCACGCGAGCAGAAGGGCCGTTTCGTGGCCCTGTGCTGGATCGCCCAGATCTACCGGCACATCCCGGACCCCAAGCCCGCATACGTCGCCGACTGGGAGCAGCTGCCCGAGTGGCAGCAGGAGACCGACGCCGACATCTTCGAGCACGTTGCGTCCTCCCTGAACTGAACAGGCCATACGCACGGCTCCCGCACCACCTGCCCGAAGGCGTGCGGGGTGCGGGAGCCGTAGTGCGGGGGTCAGGGCGTGACGCCCAGGATGATCGCGATGGTGCCGATGGTGGCCATGAGCAGGCAGGTGCCGGGGTGCATGCCGATGGAGATCCGGATGTCGTGCTTGCGCCAGACGAGCCAGACCGCTGGGAACAGGAAGACGATCTTCGACAGGACCGTCCACGGTGCCCAGAAGTGGTAGACCGAGAACAGGACCGTGTTGAGCACGGGTGCACCCCAGCGCAGGTGGGCGATGCGGGGCAGCAGGAAGCCGCGGAAGTAGTACTCCTCGATCAGCGGCAGCGTGAAGCCGGTCAGCGGCAGGCAGACAAGCATCGTGACGACCAGCTGCGCGTGGGAGTACCCGTCGATGTAGGTGGTGGCGCTGCCGCCCGCGCCTTCGAACGGGATCCAGGTGAAGAAGTTGTCGAAGACGAAGTTGTCCAGCGGCACGAGCGAGAGCGACACCACCGTCATCCACACGATGAGCCCGGCGATGAGAGCGATGATCTTCCCGCGTGAGATGGGTTTGTCGCGGTAATGCGCCACGGTGCGCAGCGTGTAGCGGCCGGTGCGTTTGCGGCCCAGCCACAATAGGCCGAACATCAGCGGTCCCAGCACGATCACCAGGGCTATCGCCCAGGCCAGGAAGATCGGGTATTTGATCGCCTTGACGAACGGCTCGGCGAGGAACAGGTAGGCGGCGACGACCAGAGCACCTGGCACCAGGTGCAGTGCGGTCGACAGCGCGAGCGAGTGGCGGTCGGCGAGCAGCAGGTCGACCAGACGGTTCGAACGGGTGGCGGTTGGGGCGGCGGGGCGGGTCAGCGTGTTCTCCATGCCGCAAAGGTTCGCGCCGCCTCCTGCCATGGGCCTGTTGCGGCCCTGACACGGCGTGCAGGGGCCTGACAGCCGAACGGCTCCCGCACCGTCTGCCCGAAGGCGTCGGTGCGGGAGCCGTGAGCGGGGTCGCTACGCCGCGTTGCTCGGGTCCTCGGCGTCGGAGGGCAGTACGGCCGGCGGGGCGGCGTGCTGCTTGGCCGGGCCGAGCGTGATGACCTCGTCGACCAGGCGCGGCTTGAGCGGCGTGGCGGGGCGGAACCAGGAGCCTGTCGGCTGCGGCTTCCACTTCTTCGAGATCTTGTCGATGCCGACCACGTAGATGCTCAGCGAGCCGTCGGGGGCGAAGCGCATGCGCAGGAAGCTCTTGAAGTCCTCGATGCCCTGGCCCGCGTACAACTCGTTGACGTTGACCTTGAACGAGGCCGCGATCAGCAGGTATAGCGACACCAGCAGCGCCGCCGCGACGCCGGCCGGGGTCAGGTAGATCACCACCGCCAGGGCCGCCTCCACCGCGGGCTTGTAACCGTCGAACGGCAGCAGCCGCCACAGGAACAGGCCCAGCACGCCCAGCGCGATGTGCGCACAGCCGTGCAAGGCGCCCAGCACCACCGGGGTTATCTTCGCCGCGGCCTCGGTCAGGCCGACCGAGAAGAACACGCACGAGAACATCACCAGCGCCGTCATCATGAAGATCGGCACGGTGAGGATGCGGCCCGCCGCGTTGTTCAGCGCCAGCATCAGCATCGTGTGCATGATGCCGAGCATGGTGGCGAAGCCCGGGTTGCGCCACGGCAGCCGGGCGAACACCCCGCTGCCCAGCCAGCGCGAACGCAGCTTCGTCGGGTACGTCTTCTGCAACTTGTACGGCAGGCCGGTGCTCTGCCGGCGTACCTGCGAGTGCTTGGGCGGCACCGTGATCGCCTCGGGGAGGTGGTTGGTGGCCGCCATGTAGGCCCCGCCGCCGCCGCAGGTGATGAGCTGCTGGCCGCTGTCGGTCTGCGCGTACCGCGCGTAGTGGTGCAGGTCGCCGCTGACCATCAGCGCGACGCTCGCGCCGGTCGGGTCGATCACCGTACGCAGGAAGTAGTCGATGGTGTCGTAGTAGAGCGGGTGCTCCTCGGACTGCACCCAGGCCGGCTGCGGGGTGACCAGGATGATCCGGTCGCCTTCCTCGATGTTGGCGGCGACGCCGCGGAAGTACTCCAGTTGCGGGTCGTCCATGTAGGCCGCGCCCTGCGCGTCCAGTGCCAGCAGCCACCAGCGGTGCGGCAGCTGCAGCGCGAAGTACGAGCGGGTCTGCTTGGTGCGCCAGCCGCCGATGCGGGAACCCTCGCGCCGGGCGAACAGGCGCAGGAACGCGGTGAGGCCGTCGTACCAGTCATGGTTGCCCGGCAGGGCGAACAGCGTCGGCCCGTTCTCGGCGGGCACCTGCGGCAGCGCCGCGCGGAACGGTCCTTCGAAGCGGTCCTCGTACGCCTTGCCGCTGGCCGTCGGGTAGACGGAGTCGCCGCCGAGCACCAGCACCCGGCCGCGGGGCAGCCGCTCGCCGCTCGCCTCGATCTCTTCCTGAGCCATGAGATAGGCGACCGAGTAGGTGGCGTTGAACCCGTCGCCGAGGTCGGCGACGTAGTCCATCCACAGCTCGTCGTCGTTCACGTGCTCGTCGTGGACCTTGGTGGGGAAGGCGTTCTGCAGCTCGCGTTTGTCCAGATAGGCGCCGAACTGTGCGGCGAACGCGACGCGTACGCCCGTGGCGGCGAGCTGCAGTGGGCTCAGCCAGGCCACCGGAGGTTGGGGGGTGAACCCGAGCTCGGCCGGTTCGAGTTTGCTCGGACGGTGCGTCCGGCCCGACACCGGCGTCGGGTCTGAGGGACTGCGCGGAGGGATCACGGTCACAGCAGCGCAGCCTAGTCCGCAGTGGAACGGGTCGCAGCGGCCCGATCGGGCAATCCGCACCGGCTGCCGCCAACCGGACACCCGCCGTGGCCGTCGAGTGGGCGACCAGCAAGAGTTAGGTTAACCTAAGTCCATGATGATCGTTGAGGGGAACGCCCCCACCACGCGCGCTCCGCGCTACCTCAAGCAGGTGCTGACCCACTTCAGCCACAAGATCGAGGTGGAGCTGGCCGAGGACCACGGCACCGCCCGCTTCGAGGCCGGCCGGGCCGAGCTGACCGCCACCGCCGAGGCCCTCGTGGTCCGGATCGAGGCCGAGGACGCCGAGCGGGCCGCCACCGTGCAGCGGGTGATCGTGAGCCACGCCGAGCGCTTCGGTGAGAAGGACGGGCTCAAGTTCGGGCAGTTCACGCCCGTCGCCGCGTGAAGATGTGACCCGCCGCCCTACCCGTTGGCCGTAGGCCCGACTGATCGCGTATAGTGATGCGACGTTGCCGCCTTAGCTCAGTCGGTAGAGCGTGTTACTCGTAATAACAAGGTCAACGGTTCGATTCCGTTAGGCGGCTCTGGCAACGAAACCGCCCCCCACCTGCGTGGGGGGCGGTTTTTGTTACTCGGTTGAGCGCGGCGGACCGTGTTTACGATCTTGTGGTCTCAGTTTCGGTCTCAGTTGACCCCTCGCCGAGGTCGTCCGGTGCGCTCTCCCCGGTCGCCCAGAGCAGCCCGCCGACTTGGTCGGCGATGCCTCGGAGAAGCTCCACCGGCACGTGCTGATAGCGGGTGGCGATGCTCGCCTGAGACCAGCCCATCACGTCCATCACCGCACGCGTGGGGACGTTCAGCACCAGGAGCATCGTCGCTGCGGTGTGGCGGGCATCATGCAGCCGGGCGGGACGGACCTTCGCTGCCTTGAGCAGCTCGCGCCAATCCTTGTAGTCCGCACGGGGATCAGTCGGCTTGCCAGTGGCCTGAGCGAACATCCAGTCACCCTCCTGCCAGAGGTCACAGGCTGCCTGCCGCTCCTTCTCCTGCGCAGCCCGGTGCTCCAGCAAGACGGACAGAAGCGGGCTGAGCAGGCCCATCGTTCGGCGGCCCTTGCGCGACTTCGTGTCAGTGACGACCAGGCCGCCACCGAACCGGCGTGGGCAGTCCGTTCCGCGCGTCTTGCCGCAGGTGCCCTGGCAACCGTGCCGCCAGACCTGCCGCTGGATGGCCCGCCGCACCGTCAGCGTGCCGGCGGACGGGTCGAGGTCTCCCCACTGGAGACCGAGCGCCTCGCCCTGGCGCTGGCCCAGCGCCAAGGCGAGCGCGATAGCTGGGACACTTGGAGCAGCCGCATGTCCTGACGACGTCCGGTGATGTTCTAACGACCGACAACGGTAGATCAGCTGCTACACATCGACGGTAACCTCCTGGCGGACGCTAACAAGCGACTGCGTGACGAGGGAGTGCACGTCCAAGTCGATGTCGCCGAGGTCGATGCTCACGACGGCCGAGTACGGCAGCTCGCGGCCATGGTTAGTGGTCGCGTCCTCCCACCAGCCAGACACGGGATAGACCGCCAGCAAGCGACTGCCCGCCAGGGAAGTAGCCGACACCGTTGCGCGATCGTGCTGCAGGGTTCCACGAGATCGCGCGTCAGTGCCAACGTCCCATGAATATGTGCCCTCGCCGGGGGCTACGCCTTCGTTCCGTACGAGCCTGTTGATTCGGGATCTAAATCCCATGTCGCTCTCGGCTGGCCCTTGAAAGTCCCACCGAAGGCGGCCGCCTGCGTACGCCCGACGTGTCAGGGTTTCGGTAGGTTCTATGAAATAAGAAAGCGTGATTCGAAGGATCACATCGGCACCGCCGAGCGCGTCGAGCACGTCGAAGGGGAGCGGCACCTCGATGAAGTCGGCCTTGCGCACCCGTTCGCCTCGCACTCTTGCCGGGCTCGGCACGAGGCTACCTTCGTAGACCATTACCGGCCGGTTCGAAGCGCTATGAGTGGATCTTGTCATATCTGGAACACCGTAACCGAAGGCGCGCAACAGATCACGCGTTTGAAACTGCTGACGAGCAGCTTCCGGCCACACAGTGTGGTGGGCTAACAGCGCTCGCCATGTTGCAGGCGCGAGGGCCGGTTGTGCCCGCGCGATGCGGGCCAGCGCGTTAGATGCGGCAGCCGCTGCGGGACTTGTTGCCCACGTGCGTTTTAGCGCCAAGCCGCCCGGCCGCGATTTTGCGGTCGTGAGGATGGAGAGCCCTTGAGCGCCAGGCAGGTCGAGGCCCGAGCCGTCTGGCGCTGTGTTCCCCGCCTCCATGACGATGTCCGGCTTGATCGGGAAGTTTCCTCCCTGGCGCGTCCGACTGAACGGGCTCAAGCCGCCGGCAGGTGCCAACGGTGAAGGATAACCCTCAAGCTTGTCTCGCCTGGTGAGCTCAGCGAGGTCCGTGTAGCCGCCAACGGTGATGGCGTTCCACGCCTGCGCCGGTTGATGGTGATGTGGGGGGCCTAAATTTACGTATGGATAGTCATCACGATGAACCAGCGCCTCTGCATTGCCAGCTGCAACCACGAGGAGCCGTCCGTGCCCGTAATTCCATGCCAGCGTATCCACCGCGACGGACCATGCTGTTCGATCCACGCGAAGCCCCTCGTTGTCGTTGTCGGCACCGAGGCTCAAGTTATGGACTGTCGGGCGCCCTTCTGCTAGCTGTTCGGCAAGTTCCACCGATTCCTTGGTGCGCTCAGCCCACATCGGTCCGCGGTCTGGGTCGCCGCCTGCATCTGCCTCGGACTCCTTAAGTCGGATCGACACCAGCCAGCAGTCCGCCACGATTGAACCCGCTGCGACACCGGTCGCGAGGGCAGAAAAAGCGGCCACGCCAGCCATTTCCGTGCCATGCCCGTGACGATCGAGGCCATCGGCGATTGCGGGCACCACGCTATCGGCACCCAGAAGTACAGGCTTGATGTAGGGATGATCGGTGTCCACGCCAGTGTCATGGATGGCGACGACTGCAGCAGCTTCATGGTCGGGTGGATTGACGGCGGCAAGGGGGTCGTCACCGTCTGCGGCCTCGGCGAGTTCAATGTCACGCACGAATGCTGCGCGATTTACTTCGACTACGTCCGGCACGAGCGCTGGAAGAGCTTTCAGCGTTTCGCCCGTGGCCTTTACCAGGTAAATGTCACGCTCGCGACCTCGATAGACCGGTACCGCACGCTCGCTTCCGGACGTCAATGAGGCGAATGCTTTAATGGCAGCGTCGCGTCCCTCCTGTTCGTCAGCGTCGCCTGTTGTGGTCCAAAGTTCGACCCAGAGAGTCTCCGAATCTGGCAATGAGTTATCCAGTCGACCGAGGCTTAGATCTTCAAGCGTGGCAGCCTCGATGATCTCTAGTCGATCTACAAGCGCCTTGAACCTCGGGTTGCCTGCGGCCGTGTTTTCTGTCGCGTAGGAAGTGACCTTCTGGCGCAGCTGCGCCAAATCCTCCTGAACGCGGACAACTGCACGGTTCGGGCTGAGGTTGACGACTTCGGTTCCAGACTGGGAGTGGTTCAACTGCTTGGCAACGTCGGGAGCGTCAATGTCTGGACCTGTAGCGGCGACCAAAAACCCAGGACGATCTGCCAGCGCTGGCTCGCTTCGTCCAGAGATAACACGCTCTGCCGCCGTGATCTGACTCAGAAGCGCTGCAGAGTGAGTAGCCCGGTCCCGCGAAGGGGCTGGAGCTGTTTGCCCCCGCTGCATCGGAGAAAAGGGCTCGGCACTGGGATCTTGCAAACGGAGGAGGGGGAGACCTTCCGCGATCATTCGTTGACCTAACAGACGCCGTTGACTTTCACGAGCCGGCAACGAGCTCAGCCTCAGCTTAGGCGATGACGTCTCCGCCTCAAAGCAACCTCCAGCTCCTTCGGGCTGGGCTCATCTCGGTCCTCAAGAACGCACTGTTTGAGCGCGTCTTCAACTGCGGCGCGAATGTCGGCGAAACTGAGCCCCACTGCGGCTTCCACAAGTGCCGAACTTGGCTTCGTCCGCCACCTCCGTAGGAGCCGCCGCAGTAGCTCGTGCGCCTGGTCCTTGCTCGGCCCCGGGAACTCCACAACATCGTCGAACCGACGAAACAGTGCCTCGTCGAGCGCTGAACCCACGTTAGTTGCAGCAACCAAGATGCTGTCGCTGTGGTCCGCGTCAAGTAGCTGCAGGAATGTGCTCACGACCCGCTTGACTTCACCTACGTCGTTGTCGTCCAGTCGGGTCCGGCCCAAGGCGTCAAATTCATCGAACAAGTACACACCGCGAACGCGGCCAGCTTCCTCAAAGACGTCAGAGAGAGTTGAGGCGGTCTCGCCAAGGTATCGGCTAAAGATCAGCTCAAGGCGCACTCTAATGATCGGCAATCGAACTTCGCCAGCCAGGGCGTGTGCAGCCATAGTCTTACCGCATCCGGGCGGCCCGTGCAGCAGGAGCCGCCTACGCGGCTTGAGCCCGTGTTGGGCCAACCTCTCGGCAGCTCGTTGCTCGATGACATATCGCTGCAGGATGTCCCTGGTATCTTGGCTGACTACTAGATCCTCCAGCGTGACGTCACTGTAAGCGACCGATAGATACTGCTCCAGGCTTCGTGGAGCGCGGGCGAGAGGCGTAGGGCGCTGACGGTCATCGGTTGGCTGGGTTTCGCTTTCCGTGCGCAGCTCGCGCAGTCGTTGTGCAAGACGCACATGCCCAGCGCGAGACTCTGAAGCGATTACCTGGTTCAGCAGATTGCTGAACCGGCGATCATCGCCGGAGTAGTGCGCACGAACCAGCTCCGCCAGCAGCTCTGCGTTGGCCATGGTTCCTCCCCTCTGCTCCGGCACCGGCCCTTGCTTCCATCCGCTTGTAGCAGCCTAAGGCACTAAATCGGACATTATGGTCAGGTTGCCATGCTCGCGTCTAGTCCAGAAGCCTGCATGATCGACGGAAATCAATCTGACCTGGACCTCCGTTCAGGTGAGAGTGCTTCTTGTTCTCTTGTCACCGTAGGGCTTTGGCCTGACATTTTGCCGTACCGGGTGGGCAATTCTGGGCCAAGTGCTCTGTCAAGTTTCTGAGACGATCGTCGATTGCCGATCTAGTTGATCACTAAAGGAAGGCGGCACTTTCGGTCTCAGCTCTGGTCTCATTCCCCCGCGTTCGTGGTTGTACGCCACAGTTCCCCTGATCGATTAGCCTACGAACCGACAGGTACTGATGAGCGCTGGACGATCATGCGCGAGCCTCGTAATAACAAGGTCGACGGTTCGATTCCGTCAGGCGGCTCGGTGACGAAAGCCCCAGGTCAGATGTGCTGGCCTGGGGCTTTCTGCTGTCGACGACCACCAGATCGGGCCATGAAGAAGGCGTCTCGGGCAGGTTGGGGCCTCAGCCTTGCCGTCTTCAGCGGCTGGGTGACGGGGAGGCGGCGGCAGCCGGGATGCCGTACAGCGCCTGCATGATGGCCATGGCCATCTGGTTGGCCGGCTGCTTGCCGTCCGCCCCCGCGAACAGCGAGGTCAGGACGATGACGGTGTCCTTGCGTACGGGGTCGTGCGCCATGAAGGAGTTGTAGCCGGGGATCTGGCCGTCGTGGCCGTACAGCGGACCGAAGCGGACGATCGCCAGCCCGTAGCCGACCTCGATCGGGCCCGGCGCGCCGATGGGCAGGATGCTGTCCATCCGCGTCTGCTGCGTCTTCGCGTCGAGCAGTCCGCCGCCGACCATGGCGGTGACGTACTTGGTCAGGTCGGCGGCCGTGGAGATCGCGCCGCCCGCCGCCCAGGCCCACGACGGGTTGCTGACCGTGACGTCCTTCGGCAGCAGGGTGCCGTTCGCGGCGGCGGCCTGCTCGGCGGCGGGCAGCGCCGGGTCGGTGAGCGTGCTGACGTTCGTGCCGAACATGTAGCCCTGCGGGTGGGGAGCGGGCAGGCCGTTGTCGTTGTCCGGGGGCAGTGACGTCTGGCCGAGGCTGAGCGGGCCGAAGAGGCGCTGCTGGAACTCCTCCTGGAGGGTGTGGCCGGTGAGCTGCTCGATGATGAGCCCGGCCAGGATCAGGTTGGTGTTCGAGTAGTGGAACGCGGTGCCCGGGGCGAAGTACGGCGGCTTGGCGAAGGCGATGGCGAGCAGTTCCTCCGGCTTCCACACCCGGGTCGGATCGTTGTCGAGCTGGGCGTTGAACTGCTCGTCCTCGGAGTAGTTGTAGAGCCCGCTGCGCATGTCCAGCAGCTGGGTGATCGTGATGTTGTCGCCGTTGGGGACCTCCGGCCGGTACTTCGACACCGGGTCGGCGAGGGCGATCTTGCCTTCCTGGACCAGTTGCAGGAGCACCGTGCCGGTCATGGTCTTGGTGTTCGAGCCGATCCGGAAGTGGTCGTCCACGGTCACGGGGCCGCCGCCCTCGACGGTGCGGGTGCCGTACGCCTTGGTCCAGTCGCCCTTCTCCGGAGATGTGATCATGACGACCGCGCCGGGGACGCGCATGTCCTTCATGATGGCCTGAAGCCGGGCGTCGAGCGCCGTCGCGTAGGCGGGGGCGGCCGGGGCGGGTGACCGCCAGGTCGCGGGTCGCTCGACGACGTTGCCGCAGCCCGCGACGGTCGCGGCCGCGACCAGCGACAGGCCCATTCCGATGACGCCTGACCGTCGCATCCCAGGTACCCCCGCGCCTGTCTGGTTCACGCCGAATGCCCCTTACCTACCCATCGAGTACACCAGATGACAGTTCGGTACGTGAGCTTTCCTCGGGATGGCAGCCCTGGGCGATGGGAAGGGCACCTTCTACATCGCAAAGCGATAAGAAGGTGCCCTTCCTTTGGTCCTCAGCGGCAGTGCCACTGGACGGGGACACTGGTCTCGCCTTCGAAGGAGTCGCCGGCGATCCTGCCGTCGTCGGCGACGGAGCTTGCTCTCGTCCTGCCCCCGGCGACGATCGGCGGCAGGACGAGCGCGACGCCATCGACGAGCACCTCGCCCCTCGGGATCCCGGTGACGACCCAGCCGGAGGCGTTCACGCCGGTGCCGAGGTCGCGGGTGAGCTCCGTCGCCTCGCCGGTGCGCAGGTTCCACAGCATCACCGTCGGACCCTTCTGCCCCTCGCGCCAGGCGCCCCCGGTCACCCAGTCGCCGCGCGCGGCGGTCGCGTTGGTGGTCGTTCCGGCAGGGCCGGTGAGCTTCCGGCCGTTGCCCTTCTGGTCCCACACGTACGCGTCGCGGCCGCTCCCGTTCTCGCCGACGCCGCCGATGATCCGGCCGTCGTCGGTGATGCCGCGCACGCCGGCGTGCTTGGGCAGGGGGAGGATCACCGGGTTGGTCGTGCCGGCCCGCCACATCGCGACGACCGTGCGGGAGTCGTCGTCATAAGCGTTCTGCGGCTTCGCGTTGATCACCATGTCGCCCGCCGCGTTGATGAACGGGTGTGGGAAGAGCCAGGTCTTGCCGACCGGCGCGCGCAGCATGGTGACCTTGCCGTTCTGGTACCGGTAGGCGCGGGAGGCGCTGCCGCCGGACATGCCGACGACCACCCCGTGCTCGTTGATCGCGTCGATGCTCGCCGACGTCGGGTCGATCGGCAGGACCTTCGGCTTGCCGTCGGTCCACAGGATCGGGATGAAGTTCTGGCCGACGACCGCGTGACCGCCGATGTAGCGCCCGGTCGGGTCGGCGGTGCTGACCTCGACTCTGCGGAAATTCGGCAGGGTCTTCCAGGTCTGGTACTCCGGGGGCATGGCCAGCGCGGTGACCGTGCACACCGGCGGGCCGGCCGGGCTGGGTGAGGGCGCGACGCTCGCGGATGCCGACGCGGTCACGCTGGTGGCCGGGCCGGGCTGCCCGGTCGGGCCGAGGGCCAGCGGGGCGACGCCGAGCACGGTCAGCGCGACCGCGAGCGTGCCGCCAACTCCGGCCAGCCTGCGGTGGCGTGTCCTGCGCCGGCCCACGTGCAGCACCCGGGCCACGTCGACCCCGGTGGGCGGCACGTCCGTCGCGTTCAGCAGCGCCCGGAACTCTTCTTCCTCGTACATGGTCAGCGACCTCCTCGACCGTGGGCTTCGGCCGGCTCGGGCGCGGCCATGATGGTGCGCAGCGTGGCCAGCCCGCGCGAGGACTGGCTCTTCACGTTGCCGGTGGAACAGCCGAGCGCCTGCGCCGTCGCCTCGACCGACAGGTCGCTGAAGTAGCGGAGCACGAGGATGGCGCGCTGGCCCCGGGGCAGCTGCTGCAGCGCGGCGATGACCGAACTGCGCTCCTCGTAGCCGTCGTCGGGGGTGTACGGCCGCTCCGGCACGGTGTCCCGCAGGAACACCCGGGACCAGCGGGATCGCTTCAGGTCGAGGAAGCGCCGCGTCATGATCCGGTACACGTACCCGTCGAGGTTGTCGACCGACCTGGCCTGCCGCCACCTCCCGTACAGCGAGAGCAGCGTCGCCTGGACGACGTCGTCGGCCGTGTGGGTGTCGCCGCACAGGAAGAACGCGGTGCGATGCAACCGGACCAGGCGCGCCGAGACGTACTCGGCGAAGTCGCCGTCGGATTCTTGCGACATCCGTCTACCTCCAAACTTCTGTCGCCCTCACATCGGCGGCCGCGGACCGAAAGGTTGCATGGCCGACAGGAAAAGCGACGGCCCCGGATCAGCTGATCCGGGGCCTCGAAGCGCAGGCGTGCGTCACAGGGGCGGGACGAAGTCCCAGAACGCCCCGTGGCGGTGGTAGGTGTGGTCGCAGCGGATGCAGGTGGCGGTCTCCAGCGTCCAGTTCAGCCGGGTCATGCAGACCGGGCAGACCACGCGCCGGGCCAGGCCCGCCAGCTCCGGCGGCAGGTCCGCGGTGTGCCCGCCCGGCCGGTCGTACGCGGGCTGGGCCGGGTCGTGCCGCCGGGCGACGACGAACTGGCTCGGCCCCCACCAGCCCTTGCCCCAGGTCTGCGCGACCACCTCCATGCCGTGCACGAACGGGCGGGCCAGCCGGTTCGCGCGCGGGGCGACCTTCTCCCACTGCCGGAAGTTGTTCACGCTCGCGCCCAGCGAGGTGCGCCAGCCGAGGTCGCCGAGCCGCTCGCGGACCGCGCCGAGCCGGAAGTTCCAGAACTGCTCCTCGACGCCCATGGCCACCGGGTCCGGGCTGCGCACCTCGCGCAGCTGCCCGCAGCGCAGCCCGCGGGCCAGGCCCAGCACATGGTGCTTGATCGGCACGTCGACCAGCCAGCGGCTGCCCACGGTGCGGCTCATCTCGGTCAGGCCGCGGTCGACGTCGGACAGGTGGTGCAGCACCCGGACCACCATGCCCGCGTCGAAGGCGAAGTCCCGGAACGGGATGCGGTAGAGGTCGGCGCGGACCAGGTGCAGTCGGCCGGCGGCGACCTCGGCGGCGTGCCGCTCGCCCGCGTTGCGCAGGTTGGTCGCCGAATAGTCCATGATCACCGCGTGTGCGGCCCGGGGCAGGTAGTGCCCCGAGTTGCGGCCGAACGCGCCGCCGAAGTCGGCGAACCAGGCGGGTCGGCCCAGCTTGGGCACCAGCCGCCGGAGCACCCGCTGCTCGGCCCACAGCTCGTAGTCCCGGCCCGACCAGTACTCGCGGTAGTCGTAGCCGTTGGCGTCGTAGTCGATGACGTCGATGGGTGTGGTCTGCATGCGAACGCCCCGTCCCGCTTAGCGAATTGCCCAATCAGGAGGCTAATCGACAAGCGGTCCAAAAATGCCTGAAAAGGCAGAAACCTTCCGCGGGCTGAATCGTTCACGCCGGAGTCGGGGCTTCGGCCGGCCGGAGCGCGGCGAGTTCGGCGGCGCGGGCGGCCTCCTCGGCCTGTTTGCGGGCCAGGCCCTCGCGGCCGTCGTACCGCAGGAAGGCGGGCAGGGCGGCGGCCAGTGCGCCGGTGCCGGCCACGCAGAGCACCCCGCCCCAGACGACCGCGCCGCTGTAGCCCCACCAGCGGGCGCTGAGCCCGGCGCGGGTCTGCCCCAGCATCGGGCCGGTCAGGTAGGACAGCATCTCGATGCCGGCCAGCCGGCCGCGCAGGTGGTCGGGGATGGTCTGGTTCCAGATCACACCCCGGAACAGCCCGGAGATCATGTCCGAGGCGCCCGCGACGACCAAGCCGAGCAGCGCCAGCCACAGCGAGCCGGCCAGGCCGAACAGCACGATGCCCAGGCCCCACGCGCCCGCCGCGACCAGCACCGCCAGGCCGTGCCGGTGCACCCGGGCGGTCCAGCCGGAGGTGATCGTGACCAGCAGGGAGCCGGTGGCCAGCGCGGCGTAGAAGAGGCCGAGCACCGACGCGCCGCCGTACTTGTCGGCGACCCACGGGTAGAGGGCGACCGGGAACGCGAAGAACATCGCGTTGATGTCGACCAGGTAGGTGCCAATCAGTTCGGGGCGGCTGCGGGCATACCGGACGCCCTCGACGACGGAGCGCAGCGACGGGCGCTCGGCGGCCTCCGGCGGGGCGACCGCACGCACCAGGCCGAAGCAGATCAGCGAGATCGCGAAGGTGGCCAGGTCGAACCCGAACACCCAGGCCACATCAAGGTTGGCGATCATGAGACCGGCCAGCGTCGGGCCCGCGATCTGGGCGACCTGCCAGCGCAGCGAGTTGAGCGCGCCGACCGACGCCATCTCCTCGGCGGGGGCCAGCCGCGGCATCATCGCGTCCATCGCCGGGCGGTGGATGCCGTCGACCGCGGCGGCCAGGCCGGCGATGACGAACAACACCCAGACCTGGGGGCTGCCGACCAGCGCGTTGAGCAGCAGCAGGCCGGTCAGGACGGCCAGGCCCGCCTCGGCCCAGAAGACGAGCTTGCGGCGGTCCACGTAGTCGGCCAGCGCGCCGCCCACGAACGCCATGAACAGCAGTGGGACCAGTTCCACCACGCCCAGCAGGCCGACGATCAGCGGGTCGCCGGTCATCTGCTTGAGCTGGAACGGGATGGTCACGTACGTGATCATCGAACCGAAGCTGCTGACCCCGGCCGCCGTGTACACCAGCCGGAAGTCGCGCCGGCGCAGCGGCGTCAGGTCCAGCGCGAAGCGCCTCTTGCTCGTCACGTGCGCCGATACTGCCTGCCGAGCCGCGTCACCGGCAAGCGGGTATCCGGCTCAGTCGGAGTAGATCTGGCCGGTCTCCTCGAACCGGGCCAGGTGGTCCAGCGTCCAGCGCACCGCGCCCGAGGTCGGCTCGGGCAGGTCGTCCGGGGCGAACCAGCCCGCGTCGGCGGCCTCGTCCGGGTCGGGGGTCAGCTCGCCGGAGATCTCGGTCAGCAGGTACGACCCGGAGACGTGCTGGTAGGTGTCGCCGAAGATGTTCGTGAAGGTGTACTGCGGCCCGGACAGGAAGGCGAACAGCGTCGCCTGGCCGGCCTTGAGCCCGGTCTCCTCGAACGTCTCCCGGATCGCGCAGTCGCGCATCGACTCGCCCAGTTCCATCGCCCCGGCGGGGAAGGCCCAGTACCCGTTGTCGGTGCGCTTGATCAGCAGGATCCGGCCCTGCTCGTCCCGGATGACACCGCGCGCCCCCAGAAAGAAGAGCGTCGCGTCGCCCATGGCCGCGCGCATCCTGCCGTGGTACGAGTTCACCCAGCCGTCGTCAGAACCCATGCGAGCCAGCCTAGATCCCCCGGACTACCGGCGGTACAGGGCGTGTAGTGGGCATACTTCCCATATGAGGGCGATCTGGAAAGGCGCCGTCTCGTTCGGCCTGGTCTCCATCTCGGTGAAGCTCTACTCCGCGACGGAGGAGAAGGACATCCGCTTCCACCAGGTGCACCGCGCCGACGGCGGACGGATCAAATATCAGCGTGTCTGCTCACTCGACGGCGAGCAGGTCAGCTATGACCAGATCGCCAAGGGGTACGACGTGGGCGGCGGCGAGATCGTGGTGCTCACCGACGACGACTTCAAGAACCTGCCGCTGACCAGTTCGCGGGCCATCGAGGTGCTGGAGTTCGTGCCCAACGAGCAGATCGACCCGATCCTCTACGACAAGGCCTACTACCTGGAACCCGACGGCGCGGCCGGGGTGAAGCCGTACCTGCTGCTGCGCGAGGCCCTGGAGAACGTGGACCGGGTCGCGGTGGTGAAGGTGGCCCTGCGCCAGCGGGAGACCCTGGCGACGGTACGGGTGCACGAGGGCGTGCTGGTGCTCAACACCATGCTGTGGCCGGACGAGGTGCGCGAGGCCGCGTTCGACTTCCTCGACGACGAGGTGAAGCTGCGCCCGCAGGAGGTCAAGATGGCCGCCTCGCTGGTCGACTCGATGTCGGGCGACTTCCACCCGGAGGAGTTCACCGACTCCTACCGCGAGGCGCTGCAGCAGGTCATCGACGTGAAGATCGGCAAGAAGGACACCGTGGTGCAGCCGACCACCGAGGAGCCGATCGCGCCCACGATCGACCTGATGGCGGCGCTGCGTCAGTCCGTGGAACGGGCCCGCGCGGCCCGCGGTGGAGCGGCGGAGCAGGCGGAGAAGCGCACCGGCCACGCCACCGTCACGCCGATCAAGAAGGCCGCCAAGGCCGAGCCGGAGCACGCCGAACCCGCGCCGAAGAAGGCCGCAGCCCGCAAGGCGGCGCCCGCGAAGGCCGCCGCGTCCGCGAAGGCGGGATCCGGGGACGACGGCGCGAAGAAGTCGACCACGAAGAAGGCGGCGGTCAAGAAGACGCCGGCGAAGAAGGCCAAGGCAGCTTGATCCGGGTTCCGCCCGGCCGAGCGGCCATCGCGCCGATGCTGGCGACGGCCGGCCCGCTGCCGAGCGGGCCGCTGTGGGCGTACGAGGTGAAGTGGGACGGTTACCGGGCCGTCTACGCGGGCGGGCGGTTCCTCGGCCGGTCCGGGCGGCAGCTGGCCGGACCCGCACTGCCGCTGTTTCCCGAGGTGCTGGACGGCGAGCTGGTCGCGTTCGACGCGGCCGGACTGCCCAGCTTTCACGCCATGCAGCAGGGCGTCGCCCCCGTGTACGTCGCCTTCGACGTGATCCGCCCCGAACTGACCTACGACCAGCGTCGCGAGGTGCTGGACGCGCTCGGCCTGCCGGCGGCCACCCCCGCAGCGACCGTGTCGCCAAGCTTCGACGACGGTTCGGCGACGGTGGCGGCCGCCCGCGAACTCGGCCTGGAAGGGGTCATGGCCAAGCGCCGCGCCTCGCGTTACCAGCCCGGAGTCCGCTCACCCGACTGGATCAAGTGGAAGTTCGTGCACACCGGCGACTTCGTGATCGGCGGCTGGCGTGAGGGAGCCCGTCCGCTCGGAGCGCTGCTCATCGGCACGCCGCTGCCCGACGGCACCCTGCGCTACCGGGGCCGGGTCGGTGGTGGCCTGACCGTACGCACCGAACGGGCGCTGCTGCCGGTGCTGCGGGAACTGGTCCGGCCCGGCTCGCCGTTCACCGGCCCGGCCGAGCCGGCGACCTGGGTGGAGCCGCTGCTGGTGGTCGAGGTCCGCTACAGCGAGATCACCCCCGACGGCCGCCTGCGTTTCCCGATCTTCCTGCGGCTGCGCCCGGACAAGCTGCCCGGCGACTGCCTCGGGGAGGACTGCGGATGAAGGTCAGCGTCGACTCCCGCGAGCTGAGCCTGTCCAACCTGGACAAGCCGCTCTATCCCGACGGCACCACCAAGGCCGAGGTGATCGACTACTACCACCGGATCGCCCCCGTGATGCTGCCGCACCTGGCCGACCGCGCGCTGACCCGCATCCGCTTCCCCGACGGCGCGGACCGGCCGGGCTTCTTCGAGAAGAACGCCCCGCCCAAGAAGCCCGCCTGGGTGCCCGTCTCCCCGGACGGCCTGATCATCTGCCAGGAACCGGCGACCCTGGTCTGGCTGGCCAACCTCGCCGCCCTGGAACTGCACACCCACCAGTGGAAAGTCGGCGCCCCCGGCCCCGACCGCGTGGTCTTCGACCTCGACCCCGGCCCGCCCGCGGGCCTGGACGAGTGCCGCGTCGTCGCCCTGGCCCTGCGCGACCGCCTGGCCGTCGACGGCCGTGCGGCCTACCCGAAGACGTCCGGTCGCAAAGGCATGCAGGTCACCAGCACTTTCGCGGGCAGCTTCGACGATGTCATGACCTACGCCCGGGACATCGCCGCCGAGTTCGCCGCCGCCGCCAAAGACATGGTCACCGACCAGATGGCCAAGGAGCTGCGACCGGGCAAGGTCTTCATCGACTGGAGCCAGAACAACCAGGCCAAGACGACGGTATGCGTGTACTCCCTGCGCGCCGGCCCCACGCCCACCGTCTCGGCCCCCCTGACCTGGGACGAGGTCGCCCACGCCGACTTCACCGCAGCCTCCTTCGGCCCTGCCGAGGTCCTCGACCGCGTCTCCCGTCTCGGCGACCTCCACGCCGCCCTGGCCTCCGCACCCGACTGACCGGCGGCCCCACCGCGCTCATCCGGTTGCGGCCCGCCGAGTTCACCGTGCCCGCTAGGGCAGGTCGCCGGACTGCCTGCCCGTGGGTTCGGCTGCACGGCCCGCTGCCTAGCCGCACCGCACGCCCGCCCCAGGGCCGGTCCACCCGAGGGCGGTCTCGCCCAGAGGCGGGGGATCCTTCCCGTCGCCAATCGGTGCGGGCGCTTCCCCATCGGCCGCAGGAAGAGGGGTGACTTCCCGCCGCTACATCTATTTTGATGTGGCCACATCAAATAGATGTAGCCGCATCGCGGAGACCCTTCTGCTGCCGGGTTATCCACAGGTGCTGCGGTCTATAAGCCGGCTTGTCCACAGCCCCTTTCGGCTTGGGCGTTCGGTGACGAGGATGAGGTTGTGGACGAGGCGGTGGACGTGCGGCAGGAGACGCTGGCCGGCCAGCTCGGCTGGTTGCTGCAGGACCGGCGGCAGCGGCGCGGATGGAGCCAGCACCAGCTCGCCGAACGCGCGGCGATCTCGCAGCAGCAGATCTCCCGATTCGAGCGCGGAGCGCTCGGGGTCACGGCTGGGCTGGCCGACCGCCTCTTCGCGGAACTCGGCTTGCGGCTGCGGGTGGATGTCGAGGCGGCGGAAGGTCCGCTGGACGAGATGATCGACCGGGTGCGGGCCGAGCTGGCCGAGCGGCAGCGCATGGTGCTCGCCGACTTCCGATTGCTGACGGTGCTGAGCAAACCGGGCTTCGCCTACGTGATCGACGGGACGGCGGCGGCGCTGCTGCAGGGCGTGCCGGTCGCGGCGAGGCGGATCGACCTGCTGGTGGCCGAGGCCGAGCTGGACCTGCTGGCGGAGTGGGTCTACGTGGTGCCGGGGCTGCGGCGACGGAACGAGCGGCATCGGGACTTCTCGCGGTACGACATCGATCCGCGGGACGCCGGGCCGTTGTGGTGGGGCACGGCACTGGTCGAGCTGAAGGTGCGGCTGGTGGCGGAGCTGCCGCGGCCGGTGCTCGTCACCGTGGCGGAGGCCGATGGGGACGAGCACCGGGTGGCGGTGCGGGCGTTGCCGGCCGTCGAGGCCGACTTCGCCGAGGTGGCGCGGGTGCTCAGCCGCCTGCGGGCCCGCTGAGCACGTCGTCGGCGTCGACGATGGTGTACGCGTAACCCTGCTCGGCGAGGAAGCGCTGGCGGTGCGCGGCGTACTCGGTGTCGATGGTGTCGCGGGAGACGACCGTGTAGAAATGCGCCTGGCGGCCGTCGCCCTTGGGGCGCAGCACCCGGCCCAGGCGCTGGGCCTCCTCCTGGCGCGAGCCGAACGTGCCCGACACCTGCACCGCCACCGCCGCCTCGGGCAGGTCGATGGAGAAGTTGCCGACCTTGGACAGGATCAGCGTGCGCAGCGAGCCGGCCCGGAACGCGTCGAACAGCCGCTCGCGCTCCTTGTTCGTGGTGCCGCCGTGCACGATCGGGGTGGGCACGCCCTGCTCGTCCAGGTAGCGGCCGATCTCATGCAGCTGCTCCAGGTAGGCCCCGATCACCAGGACCTGCTCGTCGGCGTGCCGCTGGATCAGCGCCTCGATCACCGGCAGCTTGGCCTTCGCGGTGGCCGCGAACTTGTACTTCTCCTCCGGCTCGATCGCGGCGTAGGCCAGCCGGTCGGCGTCGGGCAGGGTGACCCGGATCTCCGTGCAGTCGGCGGGTGCGATCCAGCCCTGGGCCTCGATGTCCTTCCACGGCGCGTCGTACCGCTTGGGGCCGATCAGGCTGAACACGTCGCCTTCCTTGCCGTCCTCGCGGACCAGGGTGGCGGTCAGGCCGAGCCGACGGCGGGCCTGCAGGTCGGCGGTGAACCGGAACATCGGCGCGGGCAGCAGGTGCACCTCGTCGTAGACGATCAGACCCCAGTCGCGCGCGTCGAATACGTTGAGGTGCGGGAACGTGCCGTTACGGCGGGTCGTGAGCACCTGGTAGGTGGCGATGGTGACCGGCCGGATCTCCTTGCGCTCGCCGGAGTACTCGCCGATCTCGTCCTCGGTCAGGGTGGTGCGGGCCAGCAGCTCGCGCTTCCACTGCCGGCCGGCGACCGTGTTGGTGACCAGGATCAGCGTGGTCGCGCTCACGTCGGCCATCGCGGCCGCGCCGACCAGGGTCTTGCCCGCGCCGCAGGGCAGCACGACGACGCCCGAGCCGCCGGCCTGGAAGTGCTCCACCGCCTCGCGCTGGTATGAGCGCAGCTGCCAGCCGTCCTGGCGCAGGGCGATCGGGTGGGCCTCGCCGTCGACGTAACCGGCCAGGTCCTCGGCGGGCCAGCCGAGCTTGAGCAGCACCTGCTTGAGGTGGCCGCGCTCGGACCCGTGCACGGCGATGGTGTCGGGGTCGAGCTGCGCGCCGAGCATCCCGGCGACCTTCTTCGACTTGGCCACCTCGACCAGCACCGCGCGGTCCAGCCCGCGCAGCACCAGCCCGTGCGCGGGGTCGTTGAGCAGCTGCAGCCTGCCGTACCGGTCCATGGTCTCGGCGACGTCGACCAGCAGCGAGTGCGGCACCGGGTAGCGGGAGAAGCGCAGCAGCGCGTCCACCACGCCCTCGGCGTCGTGCCCGGCCGCGCGGGCGTTCCACAACCCCAGCGGCGTCAGCCGGTACGTGTGCATGTGCTCCGGCGAGCGCTCCAGCTCCGCGAACGGGGCGATGGCCATCCGGCAGGCGGACGCGTCAGGGTGGTCGACTTCGAGCAGCAGGGTCTTGTCGGACTGGACGATCAGCGGGCCGTTCGTCATGCTCACCTCGCGCTGGGGATGGAAGGTCAACGTTCCAGTCTCCCACGGTCTGGCCGAACGGCTGGCAACCGTTCGTGCAGCGTGAGCGTCTATCATCCCGACACCGGCGGACATCGAAACCTGGGGAGGCCTGGTGCGCCGTTTTCTCGTAGGCCTGTTAGCTGTCACGACACTGGCCCTGGCGGCCGGTTGCGATCCGAAGGACCCGAACGCGGGCGGCAAGCCCGACTTCGTGGCCGCGCCGACAGACCAGCCCGTCCCGGCACCCGCTTCGAGCGCCCCGGAGCCGAGCGTGGCGCCGTCGCCCAGCGTGGTGCCGTCGCCGACGAAGAAGCCGACGACCAGCCCGACACCGGCCGGCTGCCCGCAGGGGGAGTACCAGAAGGTCGTCGAGCAGGCGCTGGCCACGCTCGGTGCGTACGGCAAAGTGACCGTGGACGGCAAGCAGTCCGCCGCCGACTGCGCCGCGATCAAGAAGTTCCAGAAGCGCTTCGACATCCGCCCCGTCAACGGCAAGGCCGGGCCGCTGACCCGCAGCGTGTCGCAGCGGCTGGTCAACTCGAAGCCGAGCAGGTGCAACGCGGGTAACGCCCTCACCGCCTGCATCGACCTGACCAACCAGACCACGTGGATCATGAGCGGTGGAAAGGTGATCTACGGTCCGACGGTGACCCGTACCGGCATGGCGGGCTACACCACGCCCACCGGTTCGTACACGATCCACGACCGGCAGACGAAGAACTGGTCGACCGACTGGGACGTGTGGCTGCCGCTGTGGCAGCGGATCGTGGAGGGAAAGGGCTTCCACACCACCACGACCTATATCCACAACAGCAGCATCGGCTCGCACGGTTGTGTCAACCTGCTGCCCGTCGACTCGCAGAAGTACTGGAACACGCTCAAGAGCGGTACCGCGGTCAAGATCTTCGGGCGCCGTCCGGGTACCTGATAGATGCTCCTCCGTACGGTTGGTGAGGGTCAGTCGTTCGGATTAAAACGAGACTAAGCCGCAACCGCTGACCGTCCGGGATGCGTAATCCGATTGCCGTGCGCGTTCGGGGCGCCAAACGGGGGCGAGCGCAACGTCAGATGGGCCGTGGCGGTTAGGGGCAGCCACGGCCCATCACCCTTTTCGGGTCAGCGCAGGGTCACCTGCGGCTGCGGTAGGTCGCCCCGGCCACCGACAGCACCAGCAGCAGGAAGATGCCGCTGCCGATCGATTCCCCGGCCGCGTCCACCACGTTGCGGCGCAGGCCCAGCCAGGCGTAGAAGAACCAGGCCACCAGCCCGCCGCCGACCGCACCAGCGATCATGAGGAGGTTGCGCGATGGCCCCCGCGCCGAGGGTCGGGCCGGTTCGATCTGCTCGGCCGCCGTCTCCTGGTCAGTCGTCATCGTTTCCCATCCCTTCCCGGTTCCAGCGTGCCATCCGGTGCCCGATTGCGGCTGAAATGCCAGGCATTAGAGGGATAGGGAGACGTCAGTCAGCCGGTGCCGCCGCGGTGATCCGGTGCAGGGCGAAGGTGTGCAGGGTCTCCGTGCGGTCGTCCTCGGCACGCAGGTAACCCGCTCCGATGGAGACCGGGCGGACCAGCCGGGAGGCGTTGGCGCCGTGCGCGTCCACGTACCCCACCCAGACCTTGGCCTTGTCGCGGACCGCCTGCTGGAGCACCGCCAGTGCGTGGCTGTGCGCCTGCACCGCGGTCAGGCTGGACATCGGCTGCCCGGCCGCGGCCCGCACCTCGGCGGGCGCGCGGCGGGCGGCGCGGGCGCGGGCGTCCCCACGGCGGATCTCCTCGACGATGCCGAGCAGCCGCGGCGCGGTGAGCCCGGGGGCGTCGAGGGCGTCGGGCGACGGCTCCAGTGCGGGGCGGGCCGCCGCACGGCGCACCTTCGGCCGGGTCAGCACCGCCGCGCCGGTGGCGTCCTCGGGGACCGGTGAGTACCCGGCGTCGCGCATCGCGGTCAGCAGCCGGGCCGAGCTGAACGGGGTCACCAGCACCGTCGGCGCTAGCCGCCGCAGTTGCAGCCCGCTCAACCGCCGGTCGGCCAGCGCCGCCGAGATCAGCCCTTCGTCGTCGCTGCGCAGGTAACTCGTGGCGGTGCCCGTACGCAGCCCGCCGTGGGTGCGCGACACGTCGTCCACGAGGTAGGTCAGCGCCTGCGGCACCGGGGTCCGGGAGCGGCGCGCGAACAGCGTGTGCAGGTCCGGCCCGGCGTACCCGGCGTCCAGCGCGCGGCGCAGGCTCGCCGCGGTGACCCGGTAGACGCTGGCCCCGCCGCCCGACTCGTGCTCGGCGACCAGGTCCAGTTCGGCGGCGAGCGCCGGCTCCGGCGGCCCCGGCACCACCACGGTCAGGTCGGCCTGGATCAGCACGTGGTCCACCGGCGGTGGCAGCAGCTTCGCCAGCGCGACCGCCACCGGAGTCTCCTCCGGGGGCAGCTCGCCCTCCGGCCGCCGCCCCAGCGGGTCGTCGTCGCTCCCGGCCGCGGCCGCCTGCTCCACCAGCACCCGGCCGTAGCCGGTGAGCGCGCCCAGGGCGGTGACGCCCAGGTCGGCGGCCTCGGCCAACGCCTCGCGGTGCAGGTCCTCCCGGCCGCGCAGCCGTCGCGGGGCCTGCCAGCGCAACCATTCCAGCAGCTCGTCGGCGTCCGGCCCGGTCCCGGGCAGCAGCTCGCCGAGCGCCGTCAGCACCGCCCGCCGGACCGCGGGCGTACCGGCCCGCTCCAACTGCGGCGACAGCACGGTCAGCGGCTTGTCCTTCAGGTCACGCTGCCCGGCCAGCCCCGGCTGCCGCGGCATGGCCAGCCACGCCCCGGCCAGCAGCGTCCAGCGCTGGGCCAGCGGGGCCACCCGCCACTGGTCGTACCCGGCCGCGGGCAGGAACGCCACCTCCGAACCGAGCTCCAGCTCGCCGATCAGCCCGGCGGCGGCGGCGGTCTCCAGCAGCAGCCCGGCCAGCGGCTCGGTGATCCCGGCCGCCTTGGCCAGGCGGCGCAGCGGCAGCACCCCGATGCCCCCGGCGCGCAGCACCGCGGCGGGCTCGTCGCTCAGCGCCTCCAGCAGATCCTCGGTATGCCGCACCACGGTCATCGCCTGGCCCGCACCGGCCCGGTCCACCGTGGTCGTCGCACGCGGCGCGGCGCTGATGGTGGGCGGCAGCGGATGCAGCGGGCCCAGCGGACCCGCGTCGCGGCGCAGCAGCAGGCCCAGCTCGCGGGGCAGCTCGACGGAGCCCTCCGCGGTCTCCACCAGTAGATGGTGTTCGAGCAGCCAGGCCACCGGCTCGGTGCGATTGGTGGTGGTGCCCACCGGAGGGCCCTCGGCCAGCCGGTCCAGCACCGCGCGGGCGGCGGGCGGCGCGGCCAGCAGCGTGCGGCGCAGCCGCGCCGGGTCGGTGACCAGCGCGACGACCGCGCCTTTCAGATCGGCGGCGGTGTCCAGTTCGACCGCGGGACGGCCAAGACCGGCCAGGTACGGCGAGCACACCTCGTCGACGGTGGGCACCAGCCGCAGCGTGTCCGGGTCGCCGGGGCTCGCCGGGTACAGCAGGAACCGGGCGCGCAGCCGTTCGATCGCCTCGGCCACCCGGGCCGGTTCCGGCCCCCCGGTCGGGGCGCAGGCCATCGCCACGATCGCCGCGGCCGAGGTGGTGCCGTCCGATGGGGACCGGGTGAACCGGGCCGCGTCGAGCACCTCCAGCGTGAACCGGTCGAGCGTGTCGAGCGTGCGCGCCACCGACACCCGGGTCTGGGCCCGCGCGGCCAGCACCGTCAGGTCGGTGGGCACGGGGGTGATCAGGTCGGGGCGCAGGCGGAGCAGCGCGCCGAGGCCGTCGTCGGACAGCGCGCGAAGGTGGTCGGACAGCTCGGTGCTCATCGTGCCTCCACGCTATCCGGTCCGCGGTGCGCGCGCGGCAGTCGGAAGGACGGGACGGTCACGCGGAACCGGGGATTCCAGTTGGGCCCCCGGATCACGATCGCTAGCCTTGTCAGCGGGCCACCGACGGCGTGGTCCCTCAGACGTGCCGGGCGCCGGGCGCCCGCGGGGAAAGAAGCAGGTGTGCGGTAGTGCCTACGGGTCGCGTGAAGTGGTACGACACGGAGAAGGGCTTCGGCTTCCTGACCCGTGACGAGGGTGGCGACGTCTTCGTGCACAAGGCCGCGCTGCCCAACGGCGTGGACGAGCTCAAGCCCGGCCAGAAGGTCGAGTTCGGGGTCGCCGCGGGCCGCAAAGGCGACCAGGCGTTGCAGGTCAAGCTGATCGACGCGCCGCCCTCGCTGCAGGAGCTGCGCCGCCGTCCCGCCGACGAGCTGAACAACATGATCGAGGACATGATCAAGGTGCTGGAGTCCAAGGTCCTCCCGGACCTCAAGCGTGGCCGCTTCCCCGAGAAGAAGACCGCCCAGGCCCTCGCCCACGCCCTCCACACCATCGCCCGCGACCTGGAAGTCTGACCTACCTCCACAAGATCAGCCGACTTGCCTGGCACATGGGCGTTCCGGGGTTCCGGATTCGCCCGGGTGCCAGGCAAGTTCGTAGCTCAAGGAGTTACAGGTCGACCGAGGGGACCAGGCCGGCTGCGGCGGCGCGGTGTAGCAGGGCACGGGCGGCGGCGTGGCCGTCGGGGCCGAGGTCCTCGGTGAAATCGTTGACGTACAGCTTGATGTGCTGGTCGACGACGTCGGGCTCCATCTCCTGGGCGTGCGCGAGCACGTATGCGCGGCTGGCTTCGGGGTCGGCCCAGGCGGCCCGGACGGAGGTCCGGATCCAGTCCGCGGCTGCCGCGGCGTCGACGGCGCCCCGCTTGGCGAGGATCGCGCCGAGCGGGATGGGCAGGCCGGTGTCGGTCTCCCACCACTCGCCGAGGTCGACCAGGCTCGTCAGCCCGTACCGCTGATAGGTGAAGCGGGCCTCGTGGATCACCAGGCCGGCGTCGTACCGCCCGGCTGCGACCCCGGGCATGATCTCGTGGAACGGCACCACCTCGATGCGCCCCGGAATCTGTCCGGTCTGCTCCGCCCACAGCCGGAACAGCAGGTAGGCCGTGGTGCGGTCACCGGGGACGGCCACGGTCGCGCCGGTGATGTCGGCGCGGCCCGCAGTCAGCAGCAGCGGCCCGCAGCCGCGTCCCAGCGCCCCGCCACAGGGCAGCAGCTCGTAGGTGTCCAGCAGCCACGGCAGCGCCGCGTAGCTGACCTTGACCAGGTCGAAGCGCCCGTCGAGGGCGGCCGTGTTGGTGACGTCCACGTCGGCGAAGGTCACGTCCAGCTCCGGTGCGCCGGGCACCAGGCCGTGCACCAGTGCGTGGAAGACGAAGGTGTCGTTCGGACACGGCGAGAAGGCGATCTTCATGAGCGGCGCGCCTTCCGGTGCCGGTCGTGCACGATCATGGTGGCGAGGCCGGGCAGGCCCCACAGCACACCGGCGACGCAGATCCACAGCCAGCTGGAGTGACCGTTGGCCGACAGCCAGTCGCGGAAGAACAACAACACGATCCCGACCAGCGCGAACGCGGCCATGCCGCCGAGAGCGAAGGGGACGGTCGGGGGGTCCAGCGGTTTGGGTGGTTCCAAGGGCACGACAACAGCGTACGCGCTGGCAGGATAGGCACCATGCCCCTGCTGCGCGCGCTCCAGACGTTCGCGGACGTCGTGGTCCGGACCATCCGGGTGCTCATCGCCACGGTGAGCAGATCGGTCGTCGGCATCCGCTGGCTCACCCGCACCGCCCTGCGGATCCGGGTCCAGGGTTCGGGCGGCGTCACCGGCGTCGCCCGCCTGTACGACCTGCACGCCGTGGTGGTGGCCGCCGACCTGTCGCTGCTCGTCGGCCTGGTCTGGGCGGTCGCTGCGCCCGGCCGGCTGGAGCTGGCGCTCGCGCTCGGGGTGGGCGCGCTGGTCGCCGTGCCCGCCGGGCTGCTGGTCTCGGGCGCACCCGTGACCGGGCGGGCGCTGATCGGCCTGTCACTGGTGGGCCGCGCCGTCGCGACGCTGCTCGCCGCGCAGTGGCAGCCCGGCTGGATCCTGCTGGCGGCGCTGGTCGCACTGATCCTGCCGCAGTGGGTGGTGCACCTGGTCCTGCTGCGCCGGCTGCTGCCGGCGGGCGCGCACGTGTTCGGTGCACTGTGGGGCGCCGTGCGGTACGCCTCCATCGCAGGCCTGGTCGCGGGGGTGACCGGCCTGGTCATCGGGGCTTTCGTCGCGGGCTGGCCGCTGTGGGTCGCCGCGCTCTGCCTCTCCGTCGGCGCGCTGCTGGCGCTGCGCCTGCCCGCACCGGGCGCTCCGGTCCCCGAACCGGCGAAGCCCGCGCCGTCGACGCCGCCGACCAAGCGGCTGCCGCAGCAGGAGCAGCGCACCATCCCGGAGGGCTTCCACGTGTACCGTCCGTCGTCGCTGGACCCGTCCGACGAGGGGAAGAAGAAGTGACGCTGCTGGTCGTGACGGCGGTCGCCGCCGAGGCCGAGGCGCTGGCCCGCGGCCTGACGCCGGGCGCGGACGTGACCGTGGCCCCGGTCGGGGTCGGCCCGGCCGCGGCCGCCGCGGGCACGGCGCGGCTGCTGGCACTGGCCGGGGACCGCTACCGGGCGGTGGTGTCGGCGGGCATCGGCGGCGGCATCGGCCTCGACCCTGGTGCCACCGTCCTGGCCACCCGCTGCGTGGCCGCCGACCTGGGCGCGGACTCCCCGCAGGGCTTCCTGAGCCTGGACGAGCTGGGTTTCGGCAGCGCCACGGCCGACGTCGACCCCGCGCTGCTGGCCGCGCTGCGCGAGGCGCTGCCGGACGCGGTAACCGGCGAGGTGCTGACCGTATCGACCGTCACCGGCACCGCCGAGGGCACCGCCGAGCTGCTGCGCCGGCACCCGACCGCGGTCGCCGAGGCGATGGAGGGCTACGGCGTGGCCTGCGCCGCCCAGGGCGCGAACCTGCCCTTCGCCGAACTCCGCACCATCTCCAACGTGGTGGGCCCCCGCGACCGCGCCGCCTGGCGCATCGGCGACGCCTTCGCCGCTCTCACGATCGCCGGGGCGGCCCTGGCCGCGCTGGGCTGACCCCTACTCGACCTCTTCGACGACGCCGTCGTCGTAGATGGTGGGCGGGGCGGGGATGACGGTCTCGTCGATGAGGACCTCGCTGTGGCCGCCGCAGCCGTGGTCCAGGGAGACGATGCGGCCGTCGTCGGGGGCGTACACGTTGGCGCAGGCGCCGAACATGCGGCCCAGCGAGCCGCCCAGTTTCACGTAGAACGCGCAGGACACGCAGCGCGCGGTGCGCGGTGCGGCGAGCGAGATCGGGGCGTCGGGGCCGTTCTCGCCGTCGTACCAGCGCTGGGCGGCCTCCTCGCGGCCCAGCGGGGACAGCACGCGCGGGCGGCCCAGGCCGAGCTCCCAGGCGACCTCGTCGACCTCGGGGTCGCCGCCGAGCAGGTAGCCGGGGGTAAGCCGGTCGTCGTCCTCGGGGGTGGGCAGCAGGTCGCCGACGCCCAGGTCACCGGGGTGCAGCCGCTCGTGCCAGGGCACCCAGCCGGGGGCGAGCAGCGCGTCGCCGCCGGGCAGCAGCACCGTCTCGCAGACGGTGACGTGCTTGCTGCGCGGGGCGCGGGTCACCGTGACGGCCCACTGCCAGCCGCGGTAACCGGGCAGGTCGCAGGCGAAGTAGTGGGTGACCACGCGGTCGCCCTCGGCGACCACGTTCAGATGTTCGCCGATGTGCCCGGGTTCCTCGGTGATCGCGGCACGGGCGACGTCGACCGCCTCGGCGCAGGCTTGATCGACTTTCGGGGCGCGGGTGGCGGTCCTGGTCACATTCCCCATTCTTCCTCATCGCTGATTCGGAGTTTCGCTGACCCGGCAGCCCTGGCCGAGGGCCCGCCGGGCCGGTCGCCACGGGACGATCTCCGTGGCTCGGTACACAATCGGCCTTCGATCTGGAACGATGCGCCCCATGAGCACAGCTGGTCCTGGTGTGGTCGGAGCCTTCGACCGCTACTTCGAGATCTCCGCCCGCGGGTCGACGATGTCCCGCGAAGTGCGTGGTGGCCTGGCCACTTTCTTCACGATGGCCTACATCGTGGTGCTGAACCCGCTCATCCTCGGCGGGGGCAAGGACATCGACGGAGTGTCCCTGCCACTGGCGGCGGTGGCGGCGGCGACCGCGCTGATGGCGGGCCTGCTGACGATTCTGATGGGTGTCGTCGGCCGGTTCCCCCTGGCGCTGGCGGCGGGTCTCGGCGTCAACGCCCTCGTGGCGTACGAGATCGCGCCCCTGATGACCTGGGCCGACGCGATGGGTCTGGTGGTCATCGAAGGTGTGATCATCGCGATCCTGGTGCTGACGAACCTGCGGGTGGCGGTCTTCCACAGCGTGCCGATGCAGCTGAAGACGGCGATCGGCGTCGGCATCGGCCTGTTCCTGACCATCATCGGCTTCGTCGACGCCGGCTTCGTACGCTCGACCGGCCAGGGTTCGCCGCCGATCGGGCTGGGCATCGGCGGCAAGATCGTGACCTGGCCGGGCCTGGTCTTCGTGATCGGCCTGCTGGTGACAATCGTGCTGGTGGCGCGCAAGGTCAAGGGTGCGATCCTGATCGGCATCATCGGCACGACCGTGCTGGCGATCATCGTCGAGGCGATCGCGAAGGTGGGCCCCGCGGGCGGCCCCACCGGCACCCCGGCCGGCTGGGCCCTGAACGTGCCGGTCGTCCCGGACAAGTGGGTCGGCAAGCCCGACCTGTCCCTGCTCGGCAACTTCAACGTGCTGGGCGGCTGGCGCAGCGCGGGCATCGTGGTCTGCGCGATGTTCGTCTTCACCCTGCTGCTGACCGACTTCTTCGACACGATGGGCACCATGGTCGCCGTCGCCCAGGAGGGCGGCATGCTGACCGAGGACGGCATGGTCCCGCGTACCAAGGAGATCCTGCTGGTCGACTCGATCGCGGCCGCGGCGGGCGGCGCGGCGAGCACGTCGAGCAACACCTCGTACATCGAGAGCGCGGCGGGTGTCGCCGAGGGCGCGCGGACCGGTTTCGCCAACCTCGTCACCGGTGGCCTGTTCCTGCTGGCGATGTTCCTGGCCCCGCTGGTGACCGTCGTGCCGTTCGAGGCGGCCTCGGTGGCGCTGGTGGTCGTCGGCTTCCTGATGATGACCGCGGTGCGCAACATCGACTGGACCGACTACGAGATCGGCATCCCGGCGTTCCTCACCATCGTGATCATGCCGTTCACGTACTCGATCTCGAACGGCATCGGCGCCGGCGTCATCACGTATGTCCTGATCAAGGCCAGTAAGGGCAAGCTGCGCGACGTGCACCTGCTGCTGTGGATCGTGGCGCTGCTGTTCGTGGTGTATTTCGCCGTGGGTGCGCTGGAGAAGCTGGTTTTCTGAGAGCGTGACCGCTCTCACCTCGGTAAAGGGATATCGTTAGCCAGGCTTATTAGCTAAGCTAATAAGCGTGACGGAGCAGGTGGTGATGGTGACGCAAGCTTCTCCCGAGGAGCTGACCGAGCGGCTCCGCGACGCCATCACCCGGCTCAACCGTCGGCTGCGCCAGGAGCGCCCCGTCGGCGATCTCACCGTTACCCAGCTGTCCGCCCTCACCAGCCTGCGGATCGGCGGCGCGCTCACCCCGCGCGAGCTGTCCGAGGCCGAGCGGGTGCAACCGCCCACGATGACCAAGATCGTGGCGAAGCTGGAGGAACGCGGTCTGATCAGCCGGACGCCGCACCCCACCGACGGGCGGCAGGTTCTGCTGTCGCCCAGCGACCGGGGGCTCGCGGTGCTGGAGGACTACCAGCGGGTGCGCGACGAATGGCTGGCCGGCAAGCTGGCGGGGTTCACCGCCCAGGAACGCGACACGGTGTCCCGTGCCGCGGCACTGCTGGAGCGGCTCGCGCGCGACTGATCGCAGGGGCGCCTGCGATCAGGGCAAGCGGAGGCCTGATCCGTCCGATCCGACCGGGACACCCCGGCCGGTGAGCGGCGACAAGGCTATCCGAGGAGGCGCACTCCGCGTGCGGGCAAGACTGAGCACCACCTTCCGTTCCCTGACGGTTCGCAACTACCGGCTCTTCGCGGGCGGTCAGCTGGTCAAGCTGATCGGCGTGTGGATGATGTACGTCGCCCAGGACTGGCTGGTCCTGGAGCTGAGCAACGACTCCCCGACCGCGCTGGGCCTGGTCACCGCACTGCAGTTCGTCCCCGTCATGCTGCTCACCCTGTACGCGGGCACGCTCGCCGACCGCTTCGACAAGCGCACCCTGCTGATGGTCTCCAACGGGGCCTGGGCCGTGCTCGCCATCGCGCAGGCCGTGCTCATCGCCACCGGGGTCATCCAGCTGTGGCACATCATGGTGTTCGCGGGCCTGCTCGGCGTGGCCCAGGCCATCGAGACGCCGGTGCGCCAGGCGTTCGTCTCGGAGCTCGTCGGCAAGCCGCTGCTGCCCAACGCCCTGTCGCTGTCCGCCGCCACGTTCCAGACCGCCCGCATCACCGGCCCGGCGCTGGCCGGTGTCGCCATCGCCTGGCTCGGCACCGGCCCGGTGTTCCTGGTCAGCACCGTGATGGCGGTGGCTCCGGTGCTCATGCAGGCCCGGATGCGCCCCGCCGAGCTGCACCGCCCCGAGTTGCTGCCGCGCGACGAGCGCGCCGAGGCCAAGGTCGCCGACGGGCTGCGTTACGTGCGCACCCGGCACGACCTGCTGCTGCCGATGGTGATGATGCTGGTCATCGCGATGTTCGGGTACAACTTCCAGCTCACCCTGGCCCTGCTGGCCAAGACCGTGTTCGCCACCGGCGCGGCCACCTTCGGCCTGTTCAACACGGCGCTGGCGGTCGGCTCGCTGGCCGGTGCGCTGGCGGGCACCGCCCGCAAGGGCAGGCCGTCGGTGTACCTGCTGCTCGCCGCCGCGGTCGCGTTCGGCCTGCTGGCCATCGCGGTCGGCGTCGCGCCGACCAAGTGGCTGGTCCTACTGCTGCTGGTGCCGACCGGGTTCAGCACCGTGTTCCTGGCCCAGGCCGCGAACCAGCGGGTGCAGCTCGGCGTCGACGGGGCGTTCCGGGGCCGGGTGATGGCGCTGTACGTGCTGATCTTCCTGGGCACCGCGCCCATCGGGTCGATGGTCATCAGCTGGATCGCGGAGACCTTCGGCGCGGCTGCCGGCATCTGGCTCGGCGGCGCGGTCTCGCTGGTCGCAGCGCTGGGCGCACTGGTGTGGCAGCTGCGGCACGCCGGGGACCGGCTGTCCTTCCAGGCCCGGCCCACGCCCCGGGTGCGCGTCGTGCACGCGGAGAGTGTCGCCGCCGCGTGATGGAATGCGGTCCATGGACCGCGCACCGCGACCCGGTAGCGTCCCACCCGCGCGGCGCGCCACCGGCCGCCCCAAGATCGCTGTTTCGGGTCAGAACCTCTGGTGAGGCCACAGGTTCTGACCGGAAACAGCGATCATGCCGCCCCTAACCCCCCACCGGAGACCGGCTTGAAGCACGCTTCCTGGCTCAGGCGCGTCGGCGTGGCGGTGGTCGACCTGCTGGTCGCCGCCGTGTTCGTCGTTCTCGCCTACGTGATCGACGGGCCCGAGGTCGTCGCGCCGTCGCTCGACCCGCGGACCGGGCAGGTCGTGCCCGGCGCGCCGAGCGGAGGCGGCGTCGTCTACTGGACGGTGCTGCTGACAGGACTCGCAGTCGTCGGATACAACCGGTGGATCCAGGCGGGGGACACCGGCTTCAGCTGGGGCCGTCGGGTGCTGGGAGTCAAGCTCGTCGGCGACGGCACCGGCACACCGGTCGGCGCGAGGCGAGCGTTCCTGCGCGATGTGGCCCACCTCGTCGACGCGCTCATCTGCTACCTGGGCTTCCTGTTCCCGCTGTGGGACGCCAAGCGGCAGACTCTGGCGGACAAGCTCGCCCGCACGGTCGTGGTCGAAGCCTGATCGCGCGAGCGCAGATTATTCCGGCCGCGCGGCCGATGATCGGTGACGTCAATCAACTGGCGAGGAAAGGGCAGGTAGGCATAGTGTCGTTCAATGTGGCGACCGACAGCGCTCTTCCGCTCACTCTCGGAGTGATCGCGCTGGTCGGTATGCCCGGCGCCATCGCCGCCGTGATCTGCGCGGATGACGTCGTCGCCCAGGTGCGCAGCCGGGCTGAGCAGGTCCGGGAGTCCTGGCACGAGCAGCGCACCCTCGACCGCCTGGAGCGCGCGTTCGCCCCGGCCCCGCCCGCCGGCCCGCCGTGGGTCGCCGCGGCCCGGGTCGCCACGGACGCCATCGGCTCCGCCCGGGAGAGCATGGTCCAGTTCGCCGCCGAGCGCCTCAGCGCCGTCGGCCTCGCCCCCGCCTGGCTGCCTCAGCCCGCGTCGGACGGGCCGCCGCTGGTGCCGTTCGAGGAGATCGTCGACCGGCTGCGCGAGCTGCCCCGCGACGACGTCGGCTACGACCAGGCGCTGCGCGACGTTTGCCAGTGCCTCGGCATCGACGAGCACCTGACCGAGGTGGACGGCCTCGACCTGCAGATCGAACGGGTACGCGTCGAGGGCGCGCTCATCGCCGCAGGAGTCGTGTTCGCGGAGGCCTGATGCGCCTGTTCGTCGCCGTCTTCCCGCCGACAGAGGCGGTCGGCCACCTGGCCGCCGTGGTGGACTCTCTCGCTGTCAGCAGGGCCCATGCACGGGTCACACCCACCGAGCGGTGGCACCTGACACTGGCGTTCCTCGGCGAGGTGCCCGATGAGTCGGCCGGAGCCGCCACGCTGGCCCTGTCCGCCGTGGACGGTCCCGTCGGCGAGCTGCGGATCCGGGGCGGCGGAAAGTTCGGCCACGGGCGGTCCACGGTGCTCTGGGCGGGCATCGAGGGCGACGTCGACGGCCTAACCCGGGTGGGCCGGGCGGTACGCCGCGAGCTGCGGGCGCGCCGCCTGCACCCCGACGACAAACGTTTTGCCCCGCACCTGACCATCGCCCGCCCCGGCGACCGGATCGGCCACCCCGAACTCGCCGGCGACCTGGCGACTCTGCACGACTACACCGGTCCGACCTGGCCGGTCACCGAACTCGTGCTGGTGCGCAGCCTGCTCGGCCCGCACCCGTCCTACACACCGCTGGCCCACCACCCGCTCTGAGCCCAACCGCCGCATGCCGTCGACTCCCCGCCGGGCGCGAGCGGCCAGGTGCGCGACGGTTCCGCCCCCGTCCCCGCCCGGTGCGCGTGGCGGGGACGGCGGGCGGCCGGGTTCACCAGGCCCAGGCCTCGGGGCCGGGGCCGCCCTTGCCGATCGGCGGGAACAGCTCGTCGAGGCGGGCCAGCGTGTCCTCGTCCAGGGTGACGGTGAGTGCGCCGAGGGTCTTGTCGAGCTGCTCGGCGGTGCGCGGGCCGATGATCGGGGCCGTCACGCCGGGGCGGGACAGCAGCCAGGCCAGCGCGACGTCGGCGGGGTCGGCGTCGAGGGACTCGCAGAGCTTCTCGTACGCCTCGATGGTGCCGCGGTGCTCGGCCAGCGTGTCGTTCGCCCGGCCCTCGCCGGACCGCCCCGCCGTGCCGTCCTTGATCTTGCGGATCGCCCCGCTCAGCAGCCCGCCGTGCAGCGGCGACCACGGGATGATGCCGACCCCGTACTGCTGCGCGGCCGGGATCACCTCCAGCTCGACGTGGCGCGTCATGAGGTTGTAGATGCACTGCTCGGCGACCAGGCCGAGGAAGTGGCGGCTGCGGGCGGCCTCCTGCGCGGCGGCGATGTGCCAGCCGGCGAAGTTCGACGAGCCGACATAGAGCACCTTGCCCTGGGCGACGAGGGTCTCCATCGCCTGCCAGATCTCCTCCCACGGCGTCTTACGGTCCACGTGGTGCATCTGGTACAGGTCGATGTAGTCGGTCTGCAGGCGGCGCAGCGACGCGTCGGCGGCCTTGACGATGTGCCGGGCGGACAGGCCCTGCTCGTTGGGCCACTCGCCCATCTTCCCGTAGACCTTCGTGGCGAGCACGACCTTGTCGCGGCGGCCCCCGCCCTGCGCGAACCAGCGGCCGATGATGTGCTCGGTGATGCCCTCGCCGATCTTCCAGCCGTACACGTCGGCGGTGTCGAAGAAGTTGATGCCGTGGTCGAGGGCGCGGTCCATGATGGCGTGACTGTCCGGTTCGGACGTCTGGGGACCGAAGTTCATGGTCCCGAGGCACAGCCTGCTGACGGTCAGGCCGGTGCGGCCGACAGTGGTGAACTCCATGAGTCCGACCCTATCCCCGCCGGAACGGTGCCCGGCGGGGCGAAAGGGACGGTTTCAGCTCTCCCGGGCCGCCGGGGCGCCGCCGAACAGCACGTCGTCCCAGCTCGGCAGGCGCTTGCGCGGCTTGTCGCCGGGGCCGGCCGCGGCCGTGGTGTCGGTGGGCTGCCGACGCGGGCGCAGCACGGCCAGCGACGGCACGGCCGGCACCTCCTTGGGCGCGTCGGCGTCTTCGTCGAAAGCGCTGCTGTCGCGGCCGCCGGCCAGCACGGCGCTGGCCGGGCGCTGGCGCGGCGCGTCCGAGGGCACGTCGAGCCCGCGGCCGGGGCCGCTGCCCAGGGGCCGGTCCATCGCGGCGACCAGCGCGTCGCGACCGGCCCGGATCGGGTCGCGGCCGGGGCGGCGCGCGGTGTCGGCCGCGCTGGGCAGGCCGTGGCCGCTGCGGCTGGGCTGCGGCGTCTGGCCCGCGGTCGGGTCCTGGCCCAGGATCTGGGTGGGACGCTCGGCGCACAGGTACTGCGCCATGTCGTCGTGCGGCGACACCGACTGCCGGTTGCGGTCGAGTTCCCAGATCGCCTGCGCGGTTGCCTTGCCGGACGGCCAGGTCGCCACGACGCGCCAGGTGCCGTCGTCGCGGCGGTACGCATCCCAGGAGATCTTCTCCGTGTCGATGCCGTGCTGAGCCAGCCGGCCGTCGACGACGTCGGCGAGGGTCGCGCCCTTGTCCGAGCTCTTCAGCCGGGTGCGCCGCGCGTGCTGGGCGAGCATGGCCCGCTCCTGCAGCACCGGGCCGGCGTAGCGCAGCACGCGGTCCACCGGCACGCCCGCGATGCGGGCCACGTCCTCGGCGCTCTCGCCGGAGCGGATGCGCGACTGGATGTCCCGCGGGGACAGCACGGTGGCCGCGTCGAAGGGCGACGCGGTGATGGTCATGGTGTGCGCGCCGGAGCCGCGGTCGGGGTGCGTCGCCGAGGCGACGCGATCGTCGATGGGCAGCGCGAGCAGACGACCGACCTCGTCCGCGAGCACGAGTGCCTGGCCGTCTTCGGAGAGAGCGACGAACCGTACGGGTCGCATCGTCAGCCTCCGTCCCCTGTGCCGGTCCATGCCGTGGCTGCCGGGGGGAGTTCCCGGCCACGGTATGACGTTCCCAAGAGAACACCGTACGCGGTGAAGGCACACCCGCGCACCCGCCACGCCGAGTCTGACGACACGCTCACATTCGCGTGCGGACATATTCGGAGGTCCACCGTGGCCGGTGGGCGGCGTTCAGTTCCTGCGTACGGCCGCCAGCGAGGTGGCCAGACCGCGCTTGAGCCGCGCGCCGAGCGGACGCTCCACATAGCGGTGGATCAGCCAGGACACGCCGAGCATCAGTGCGACGATCCCGGCCAGCAGCAGCCAATGCGGCACCCGGTCGCGCAGCGCCACGATCAGCGTCTGCCCGATGGCCTGGTGGATCAGGTACAGCGGGTAGGTCAGCGCGCCCGCGAGCGTCAGCCAGCGCCACCCGACCCGCTGGAACGCGCCGAGCGCGACCGCCGCCAGCAGGGCGAAGCAGCCGGTGACCAGGGCCGCCACGCTCCACCAGCTCTGCTGGAAGTGCTCCAGCGGCGGGTAGCCCTGCAGCCGGTACAGCGCGATCAGCCAGTTGACGCCGACCAGGCCCCACAGCAGCAGGTTCGAGCCGAACCGGTGGATCAGGAACAGCGCCACGCCCGCGACGAAGTACGGCGCGAACTGCGGCACGATCATGTTGTTGATCCAGCCTTGGTTCCAGGTGGTGGAGAAGACCGCGACCAGTGTCCACACGCTGCAGAAGTAGACGACGCGGCGGCAGGTCACGCCCAGCCAGACCACGATCGCGAAGAGCAGGTAGAAACGCAGCTCCGCACCGAGCGACCAGTACGACCAGTCCTGGTCGGTGACGCCCAGCCCGCTCTGCAGCATGGTCAGGTTGACCAGCGACTCGGGTGCGGGCAGCGGCCCGCGCAGCGTCGGCCAGGCGGCGAGCACGGCGGTGGTCAGCACGACGCCGACCCAGTACGCGGGGAACAGCCGGACGGCCCGGGACGCGGCGAACTCGCCCAGGCTGCGGCCCCAGCTGCTCAGGCAGATGACGAAACCGCTGATGAGGAAGAACAGGTTGACGCCGAGCCAGCCGAAGGAGGCGACGGCGGCCAGCGGGCCGAACAGCGAGCCGGGGTCGACGCCCCACGGTCCGCGTACCAGATGATGGGCGACCACCAGCAGCGCCGCGGCCAGCCGCAGCCCATCCAGGACCAGCAGCCGGGTCGGCGCGGGCCGCGCGGCGGGCGCGCCGTCGGGGCGCGCGGTCGGGGCGTCCGCGGGCGGCGCCACCGGCCGGCCGGCCGTCGGGGCGTGCGCCGGCACGGACCGCGGCGGCGTGTCCAGCGGGGTGGCCTTCATGACTTTCAGAACACGGGGACCCCCCGCTCGGGTTGAGACGTCGGTCGTCTTCTTGCCGATCGGTTCCGTCTGCGTCGACACCAGTGGGACCCCTTGCGCTGGTCGGGTGGGCTCGCTCTGAAGGCGGTTGCCCAGCCGTGCCGCTGGCTACACCCGGCGGAAGGGGCGAGCCTATCCAAGACACCTGGTTATCCGGGCAAATGCCGCAGACATTCACCGGTACGCGGACAAAAATGCGGCGGAGCCCTTCGGGCCCCGCCGCATCAGCTGCGTGAAACGGTCTACAGCTGCTCGATCACGTAGTCGATGCTCGCGGTCAGCGCCTGCACGTCCGACGGGTCGATGGCCGGGTAGAGCGCCACACGCAGCTGGTTGCGGCCCAGCTTGCGGTAGGGCTCGGTGTCGACCACGCCGTTGGCGCGCAGGGTCTTGGCGATCGCGGCCGCGTCGACGCCCTCGTTGAAGTCGATCGTGGCGACCACGTTGGAGCGCAGCCCCGGGTCGGTCACGAACGGCGTCGCCACCGGCGACTTCTCGGCCCAGCGGTACAGGATCTCGGCGCTCTCGGCGGTGCGCTGCGCCGCCCAGGACAGGCCGCCCTGCGCGTTCATCCAGTCCGTCTGCTCGGCGGCCAGGAAGATGGTGGCCAGCGCCGGGGTGTTCAGGGTCTGCTCCAGCCGCGAGTTCTCGATCGCGGTGACCAGGTCCAGGAACGCGGGGATGTACCGGCCGCCGGCCTTGATCTGTTCGGCGCGCGCGATGGCGGCCGGGGACAGGATGGCGATCCACAGGCCGCCGTCCGAGGCGAAGCACTTCTGCGGCGCGAAGTAGTAGACGTCGCTCTGGGTAAGGTCCACGTCCAGGCCGCCCGCCGCCGAGGTGGCGTCGTGCAGGATCAGCGCGCCCGGGTCGGCCCCGGCCACCCGCTGCACCGGCACCGCGACACCGGTCGACGTCTCGTTCTGCGGGATGCCGTACGCGTCCACGCCCTCCTCGGCGACCAGGAACGCCGCGCTGCCCGGCTCACCCTTGTGCACCGTCGGCGCGCCCAGGAACGGGGCGTCCTTGACGGCCTTGGCGAACTTCGCGCCGAACTCGCCGAACGTGGCGAACTGCGCCCGGTCCTTGATCAGGGAGAACGCGGCGACCTCCCAGAAGGCGGTGGTGCCACCGTTGCCGATGATCACCTCGTAGCCCTCGGGCAGGCCGAAGAAGTCGGCCAGGCCCTGCCGGAAGCGGGCGACCTGGTTCTTCACCGTCTTCTGCCGGTGCGAGGTGCCGAGGAAGGAACTGGAAACCGCGCTGAGCGCCTCCACCGCCTGGGGCCGTACCTTGGACGGGCCGCAGCAGAACCGGCCGTCGACAGGCAGGAGCTCGGCAGGGATGGTGATCGGCGTCTCGGCCATGACATCAGTCCTTCAGGCGTGTCAGATCGTGCGAGAAAGCATCGGCGACGCTGCCAATGCCGCATTCTCCCACGTCAACGACCCACCCCAGGGCTCCGTCCCACCCTTTCCCCCGTGACGGTCCTCACGCACGAAGGGCGCCCGCTGTGCGGACGCCCTTCGTGAACAAGACGGGTCAGTGGTGGCTGATGGCGTTCCAGCCTTCGACTTCCTGGGCCTTGCGGGTGCCGGGGCCGACGTACGTCGCCGACGGGCGGACCAGGCGGCCCAGCTTCTTCTGCTCCAGGATGTGCGCGGACCAGCCGGCCACCCGGGCGCAGGTGAACATCGAGGTGAACATGTGCGCGGGCACCTCGGCGAAGTCGAGCACGACGGCCGACCAGAACTCGACGTTGGTCTCCAGGACCCGGTCGGGGCGGCGGGCGCGCAGCTCGGCCAGCGCCGCCTTCTCCAGCGCCTCGGCCACCTCGTAGCGGGCCGCGCCCAGCTCCTTGGCGGTGCGGCGGAGCACGCGGGCACGCGGGTCCTCGGCCCGGTAGACCCGGTGGCCGAAGCCCATCAGCCGCTCGCCGCGGTCCAGCACGCCCTTGACGTAGCCCTCGGCGTCGCCGGAGCGCTCCACGCCCTCGATCATGTGCAGCACCCGCGAGGGCGCGCCGCCGTGCAGCGGGCCCGACAGCGCGCCGATGCCGGAGGAGATGCAGGCCGCGGCGTCGGCGCCGGTGGAGGCGACGACCCGGGTGGTGAACGTGGAGGCGTTCATGCCGTGCTCGGCGGCGGAGATGAAGTACGCGTCGACGGCCTTGACGTGCCGCGGGTCGGGCTCGCCGCGCCAGCGCTTCATGAAGCGCTCGACGATCGTCTGCGCCTTGTCGATCTCCTTCTGCGGCACGGCCGGCAGGCCCAGGCCGCGGGCCGACTGCGCCACGAACGACAGCGCGGTCACCGACACCCGGGCGAGGTCCTCGCGGGCCTGCTCGTCGGAGATGTCGAGCAGCTGGCCCAGGCCCCAGTACGGGGCGAGCATGGCGACCGCGGACTGCACGTCGACGCGGATGTCGCCGGAGTGCACGGGCACCGGGAACGGCTCGGCGGGCGGCAGGCCCGGCCCGAACTTGCCGTCCACCAGCAGCGCCCATACGTTGCCGAAGGAGACCTGGCCGATCAGGTCCTCGATGTCGACGCCCCGGTAGCGAAGCGAACCGCCCTCCTTGTCAGGCTCGGCGATCTCGGTCTCGAAGGCGATCACGCCCTCCAGGCCCGGCTTGAAGTCGGACATGTCGTTCTCCCGGTTCATCGACCTGAGGTTAGGTTCAGTTCGAGCAACATCTTGCCCCGCGGGTAACCGTTTGGCGACCCGCCCCGCACGCGCGGGAAACGTCTTCTTCGGCCGACGGCGGTTATGTCAACGGGATTTCCACCGGCGGCGAGCTGGCACGACATGATTTCCACTGCTGATACGCAGTGCGACAGGATGACTACGTGACTTGGAGCACATCTTGACCACCGGCCCCTCCGCCGCCCCGCACGATCTGGCGCGCATGCGCCGCGAGTACGAGCCCGCAGGCCCGCACCGCCCGGCCGTGCGCGAGGAACCCCTCGTCGAGGAGCACCTCGCCGCGGACTGGCCGACCCAGTTCGGCCGGTGGTTCGCCGAGGCGGTCGCCGCGCAGCTGCCCGAGCCGAACGCGATGATCGTGGCCACGGCCGACCCGGACGGGCGGCCCAGCAGCCGCACCGTGCTGCTCAAGGGCTACGACGAGCGCGGTTTCGTGTTCTTCACCAACTACGGGTCGCGCAAGGGGCGGGAGGCGCTGGCCAACCCGTACGCCAGCCTGCTCTTCCCCTGGTTCGCGATGGGCCGCCAGGTGGTGGTCTGCGGCCGGATCACCCCGGTGGACCGGCACGTCAGCGAGGAGTACTTCCGGGTCCGGCCGCGCGGGGCGCAGCTCGGCGCGTGGGCCAGCGCGCAGTCGTCGGTGCTGCCCGACCGGCAGGCGCTGGACGACGCGTACTCCGCCGCGGAGCAGTCGTTCCCGGCCGAGGCCGAGGTGCCGCTGCCCGAGCACTGGGGCGGCCTGCGGGTGGAGCCGGAGACCGTCGAGTTCTGGCAGGGCAGGCGCAGCCGGCTGCATGATCGGCTCCGTTTCCGCAGGGACACGGCCAGCGGCGCGGACAGGTGGATCGTGGAGCGCCTCGCGCCCTAGAAAGCCATGTAGGGTGCGGGATCGTGACCAACTTTGCGCCGTCCGGCACCCAATGGACGATCAGCCACGGTGACCAGACCGCTACCGTCGTCGAGGTCGGCGGCGGTCTGCGCAGCTACTCGGTGGGCGGGGCGGAGATCCTCGACGGGTACGCCGAGTCCGAGCTCTGCCCGGCGGGCGCCGGCCAGCTGCTGATGCCCTGGCCGAACCGGATCCGCGACGGCCACTACCGCCACGGCGGTCAGGCGCTGCAGCTGCCGCTGAGCGAGCCGAGCCTGCACAACGCCATCCACGGCCTGGTCCGCTGGCTGTCCTGGCACCCGGTGCGGCAGGAGGACGGCCTGCTCGTGGTCGAGTGCGTGCTGGAGCCGCAGCTCGGCTACCCGTGGCGGCTGGCGCTGCGGGTCGAGTACCGGCTGGACGAGCGCGGGCTGACCGTGACGCACCATGTCGCGAACCGCTCGGCCGACACCGCGCCGTTCGGCGTCGGCACCCACCCCTACCTGCGTATCCCCGGCCTGCCGGTGGACGAGCTGACGCTCACCGTGCCCGCCCGGACCCGGCTGCTGGTCGACGGCCGCATGCTGCCCATCGGCGCGGCCAAGGTGGCGGGCGGCGAGTTCGACTTCACCGAGCCGCGGCGCATCGGCGCGCTGGAGCTGGACACCGCGTTCGGCGACCTGGTGCGCGACGACGAGGGCGGCTCGACAGTCACCATCAGCGTCCCGGACGGGCGCGCGGTGCACGTCTGGGCGGACCGCAACTTCCACTGGTGGCAGCTGTTCACCGCGCACACGCTGACCGGCGAGCGGCACCGCCGCGCGGTCGCGATCGAGCCGATGACCTGCCCGCCGGACGCGATGCGCTCGGGCCGGGACCTGATCGAGCTGGCCCCCGACGCGACCTGGCAGGGCACCTGGGGGATCCGCGCCGACCTCGGGGCCTGAGCGTGGAGTTCGCCGACGTCGTACGCCGGCGCCGGATGGTGCGCCGGTACGACGCGGACCGGCCGGTGCCAGCGCAGGCCGTGCACCGGCTGCTGAGCCACGCCGTCCGGGCCCCCTCGGCCGGCTTCGCCCAGGGCTGGGCGTTCCTGGTGCTGGAGACGGCGGACGAGCGCGAGCGCTTCTGGGCGGCGACGTCGCCGCAGCCCGGCGCGCGGACACGCTGGCTGGTGAACATGCGCACCGCGCCGCTGATCATCGTGCCGCTGTCGAACAAGTCGGCGTACCTGGACCGGTACGCCGAGGAGGACAAGGGCTGGACGGATCGCGACGAGGCCCGCTGGCTGGTGCCGTACTGGCACGTCGACACCGGCATGGCCACGCTGTTGATGCTGCTCACCGCGGTGGACGAGGGCCTGGACGGGTGCTTCTTCGGCATCCCCCCGCAGCGGCTCGACGCGTTCCGGGAGGCGTTCGCGGTGCCGGCGGAGTACACCCCGATCGGGGCGGTCAGCGTGGGCTACCGGGCGGCCGATCACCGCTCGGCGTCACTCGCCCGGGGGCGCAGGTCACTCGACGAGGTGGTCCACCGCGGGACCTGGGGATCGACCATCGAAGAGGCGCAGGCGTCGCCGGGTGCGCGCAACGTCGCCGACGGCGGTTAGGCTGAGCGCACTCGGTTTCCGGAGGGAGGGCAGGGCGCGTGATTTTCAAGGCGGTGCGCGACGGGCAGCCGTACCCGGAGCACGGGTACACCCTCAAGCAGTGGGCCGAGATCCCGCCGCGGCCGGTGTCGCTGAACCAGCTCATCACGATCAAGCTGGAGATGGCACTGGACCGGGTCCTGGCGGAGGACTCGACGTTCTACGGGGACCTGTTCCCGCACGTCGTGCAGTGGAAGGGCGAGCTGTACCTGGAGGACGGGCTGCACCGGGCGCTGCGCGCGGCGCTCCAGCAGCGCCATCAGATCCACGTCCGAGTGCTCGTGCTGAGCTGAGTTGCCGTTAAGGTGGCCCGGTGACGACTCCGGTGCTCCCCCTCGATCTGCTCGACCTGGACTCGCTGCTCACCGACGAGGAGCTGCAGATCCGCGCCGTGGTGCGGCGCCTGGTCGACGACAAGGTGCGCCCGCACGTGGCCGGCTGGTACGAGACCGGCCACGTCCCGGTGCGCGAGCTGGCCCGCGACTTCGGCGCGCTCGGCCTGCTCGGCATGCACCTGGCGGGCTACGGCTGTGCCGGGTCGTCCGCGGTCGCGTACGGGCTGGCCTGTCTGGAGCTGGAGGCGGCCGACTCGGGGGTGCGCTCGCTGGTGAGCGTGCAGGGCTCGCTGGCCATGTTCGCGATCTGGAAGTACGGCTCCGAGGAGCAGAAGCAGCGCTGGCTGCCTGGTATGGCCTCCGGTGAGCTGATCGGGTGTTTCGGGCTGACCGAGCCCGACCACGGCTCCGACCCGGCGAACATGTCCACCCGGGCCCGCCGTGACGGCGACGGCTGGGTGCTGCACGGTGGCAAGATGTGGATCACCAATGCGCCGGTGGCGGACGTGGCGGTGATCTGGGCCCGCACTGACGAGGGCGTACGCGGCTTCGCGGTGCCGATGGACACGCCCGGGGTGACCGCCAAGGAGATCACCGGCAAGCTCTCGCTGCGCGCCAGCGCCACCGGCGAGATCGTGCTCGACGAGGTGCGCCTGCCCGCCGACGCGATCCTGCCCGCGGCGGCCGGCCTGAAGGCCCCGCTGAGCTGCCTCACCGAGGCCCGCTACGGCATCGTCTGGGGTGCGCTGGGCGCGGCCCGCGACTGCCTGCACACCGCGATCGAGTACGCGGGCACCCGCACCCAGTTCGGCAAGCCGATCGCGGCCTTCCAGCTCACCCAGGCCAAGCTCGCCGACATGGCCCTCGAACTGCAGAAGGGCTTCCTGCTGGCGCTGCACCTGGGCCGCACGGCAGACCGGGGCGGGCTGCGCCCGGAGATGGTCAGCGCGGGCAAGCTCAACAACGTGCGCGAGGCCATCGCGATCGCCCGGCAGTGCCGCACCATCCTCGGCGCCAACGGCGTGTCCGGGGAGTACCCGGTGCTCCGCCACGCCAACAACCTGGAGAGCGTGCTGACCTACGAGGGCACCTCGGAGATCCACCAGCTGGTGCTCGGCCAGCGGCTCACCGGCATCGCCGCCTTCGCCTGACCCTTTCCCGATATCGCGTATCGGTCCGACCGCAGAGGGTGCTTGTTGTCGTGGTCGGGTAATACCGTGGTGTCCGTACACCCCAGCGGTCAGACAGGAGACGTCACATGGGCGCCGCCGACGAGCCGACGCAGAACCTGCCGGAGTTCAAGCCCGGCCGGTCCCGGCCGACCGAACCGCTGCCCCGGCAGCGGCCCGACGACGAGGACCACGAGCCGGTCGCGCCGCCGCGCCGGTCGGGATTCGCCCGCGCGCTGCTGAGCCTGGTGGTCGTGCTCGGCCTGCTGGCCGGCGGCTACTTCGGGCTCACCGCGGCCGGATTGATCCCGAAGTGGAGCAACCCGTTCGCCGAGCGCACGACCGACAACACGCAGCCGCCGCTGCTGCTGTCGATCAAGGACTTGAGCCGGTTCGTGGCCGCCGAGGGCAACTTCGAGGTCATCGTCGACCTCAAGCAGGACCGCAAGTTCATCCCCGACTGGCTGCTCAACCAGCGCACCCTGTTCGTGGCCGCGGGCACGGTCGAGGCGTACGTCGACTTCGCCAACGTCTCCGATGACAAGATCGTCGTCTCGCCGGACCGCAAGTCGGTGACGATCACGCTGCCGCCGCCGACGGTGGCCGAGCCGAAGCTCGACCTGGACCGCAGCTACGTCTTCGCCGAGGAGCGGGGCCTGATCAACCGGCTCGGCGAGTTCTTCGACGGCGACCCCAACCGCCAGCAGGAGACCCTGCTGAAGGCGGAGCAGGAGCTGGCCAACGCGGCGAAGAAGAGCACGCTGCAGCAGCGGGCCGAGGAGAACACCCGCAAGATGCTGGAGAGCATGATGCGCTCGCTGGGGTTCACCACGGTCACGGTGATCTTCGACGGGGCGTGATGTCAGGCCCGCGAGCCGGGTGCGCCCTTCGGGCCCAGCATGCGGTTCACCAGGTTCGCGGTGGCGCGCTGGATCCGGGAGTCGCGGTAGCCCCGGCGGTTGAGCGCGAGCGGCCAGTTGAAGGTGCCCGCGCAGAACACCACCGCGCCTGAGGCGGCCTCGTACACGCTGGTGTTCTGCACGGCGGGCTTGCCCTTAGTGGTCGTGTACGGCGAGGCGGACAGCAGGGTCTGTACGCCGTCGGCGAACGGGAAGCGGGCGTCGCGGCCGTCCGCCTCGCCACCCACCAGCCTGCGCAGCGACATCCCGTCCCGGACGCCGGTGCCCTCCCACATCCAGTGGTCGGCCTGCTGCACGATCAGCGGCGCGGATTTCGCGACGACGCCGTTGTACTGCACACCGAGCAGCCGCTGCTCCGCGTCCTCCGGGCCGAGGGAGCGCCAGGTGACGGTCGCCCGCCGCGTCGGCGTGCTCGGATCCTCCTGCGAGCTCTTGTAACACGTGATGGTCCGGTTCGGCCGGCCGTCGCCGGGCTCGTAGCGGATGTTCCAATAGATGTTGTTGGCGGCGAGGAAGGCCAGGCTGGTTCCGCCCGCCACCGCGGTCTCGGTGACCGCTCGCATCTGCGCCGACCAGTACTCGTCGTGCCCAGGGAAGATCAGCCCCGCGTGCCGGAGCGGATCGACCCGCCCGAGATGCAGGTCCACGCTCGTGGCGTACGTCACGTCGTAGCCGCTGCGCTCGGCCCACTGGATCAGGTCGTAGTCGGTGTCGAACAGGTAGGGCAGCCCGGAGCCGCTGTAGGGCCGGTCGAAGGAGACCTTGCGGGACCGCTCCTCGTTGCCGAGCACGCCGTCGAGCCGGTAGCCCTGGTAGAGGTTGCGCCCGAGGCGGCCGTCGCGCGGCCAGGGGTTGTAGGCCTGATACGTGGAGAACGGCAGCACGACGCAGAGGTTGCCGCTACGGCGTTCGTCGCGCACGACGAAGACGGTGTGGCTGCGGTGGTTCGAGGCGGTGGTGAACACCGCCACGTACATGCCGGACACCCATTCGGCCGGCACCTTCAGGGTCCACGCCGCAGGCCAGTCGCAGGTGATGATGTTGGTCTTGACCGCGCGTTCCGCCTCCGGCTGCGGCCTGCCGTTCAGGATCGGGCTGCTCACCATGTGCCGGGCCCCGGCGCCGTCGTAGTGGCCCAGCCGGAACACCTCGATCCGGTACGGCTCGGCGTCGGCCACGTGCACGTGGAAGTCGACCGACTCGCCGTGGCCGACGCTGGTCTCCGAGGCGTAGGCCGCGATCTGCTGCTGCACGTCGTCGGCGCTGCGGAAACCGGGGTCGTCGGCGAGCCAGCGCTTGCCCACGGGGCGGCTGTTCTCGGCGGGGATCGGGTTGGCGGTGCGCGGCGGCTCGGTGCGGGTCGGGGCGGGCTTGGGGACCGGGGGCGCGATCACGGGTTCGCCGGTGCGCTGCTGCGGCAACCCGGCGCCGTTGGGCTTGCCGGGGCTTTCGCTGCAGCCGGCCAGCACACCGGCGGCACCCGCGGCCAGCCCGATGGCGGCACGACGCGAGACAGAAGGCATGACGAAACTCCCCCGGGGCGACGTCACCGGCACCGTGCTCGATGACCGTCCGCTCGGGTGGAGATGTTCGCCGATCATTTCGTCGGGCGGGGGTGCCGAGGGGGAGGTCAAGGGGGGCGCGGAACCGGTTTGCGCGAAGAGTACTCGGCTGACGGCCCGCCCGGTAGTAGAGCTACTGTTGACCGTCCGTTCCAGCGTCGGAAGGCACCTCCGTGATCAGCGTGTTCGACCTCTTCAAGATCGGAATCGGGCCCTCCAGCTCGCACACGGTCGGGCCGATGCGCGCGGCGAACCGGTTCGCGACCGGGCTGAAGGCGGACGGGCTGCTCAGCGGCGTCGCCATGGTGCGCGCCGAGCTCTTCGGCTCGCTGGGCGCGACCGGGCACGGGCACGGCAGCGACAAGGCGGTGCTGCTCGGGCTCGCCGGAGACGACCCGGAGACGGTCGACACCGCCACCGCCGACGCCCGGTTCCGCGAGATCAAGGCCGCGGGCCGGGTCCGGCTGCTCGACATCGAGGACGCGAGTTTCGAGCTGACCCTGCACCGCCGCCGCTCGCTGCCGTATCACCCGAACGGCATGACGTTCGCCGCGTTCGACACGGCGGGGACGTGCGTGCGCGAGCGCACCTACTACTCGGTCGGCGGCGGTTTCGTGGTCGACGAGAACGCGGCCGGGGCAGACCGGATCAAGGTGGACGACACGCCGGTCCGCTTCCCGTTCCGGACGGGCGTCGAGCTGCTGCAGCTGGCCAAGGACACGGGCCTGCGCATCAGCGACATCGTGCTGGCCAACGAGCTGTCCTGGCGCTCGGAGGCCGACGTGCGGACGGGGCTGCTGCGCATCTGGCAGGTCATGCAGGACTGCGTGGAGACCGGCTGCACCGTCGAGGGCACCCTGCCCGGCGGGCTGAAGGTGCGCCGGCGCGCCGCCGAGCTGCACCAGACCCTGTCGAAGGAGCACTTCACCACGGACCCGCTGCGGGTCATGGACTGGATCACGCTGTTCGCGCTCGCCGTGAACGAGGAGAACGCCGCGGGCGGCCGGGTGGTCACCGCCCCGACCAACGGCGCGGCCGGCATCGTGCCCGCGGTGCTGCACTACTACGCGCGGTTCGTGCCGGGCGCGAACGACGACGGCGTGATCCGCTTCCTGCTGACCGCCGCCGCGATCGGCGTGCTGTTCAAGGAGAACGCGTCCATCTCCGGGGCCGAGGTCGGCTGCCAGGGCGAGGTCGGCTCGGCCTGCTCGATGGCGGCGGCCGGGCTGGCCGAGGTGCTCGGCGGCACGCCGGAGCAGGTGGAGAACGCGGCGGAGATCGCGATGGAGCACAACCTGGGGCTCACCTGCGACCCGGTGGGCGGCCTGGTGCAGATCCCGTGCATCGAGCGCAACGCGGTGGCCAGCGTCAAGGCGATCACCGCGGCCCGGATGGCGATGCGCGGCGACGGCAACCACTTCGTCTCCCTGGACAAGGTGATCAAGACGATGCGGGAGACCGGCGCCGACATGAAGATCAAGTACAAGGAGACCGCGCGCGGCGGCCTCGCCGTCAACGTGATCGAGTGCTGAGGAAGCCGCATTCACCCGTCTGAGTGCGGCCCGCGTTGTTAGCGTTGACGCGATACCGGACGCGGGCCCGCGCCGGCCCTGCCGCACGGGGGGCGATGCCGACGTGACGCTGCTCAGCCTGATCCTGCCCGCCTACAAGGTGCAGGGTTACCTGCGCGAGTGCCTCGATTCGATCCTGGACCAGGGCTTCGGCGACCTGGAGGTGATCGCGGTCGACGACCGGTCGCCCGACCACTGCGGCGAGATCCTCGACGAGTACGCGGCCCGGGACCCCCGGGTGAAGGTGCTGCACCTGGCGCAGAACGTCGGGCTGGGCGAGGCGCGCAACGCCGGGCTGGCGCGGGCGACCGGCGAGTACGTCTGGTTCGTCGACACCGACGACACGCTCACCCCGGGCTCGCTGGAGAAGGTCGCGCAGGCGCTGCGTGAGCAGGCTCCGGACGTGCTGATCGTGGACTTCGAGCGCACGTACCCGATCGGCCGGCCGCGCCGCAGCAGGCTGCGCCGGACACTCGCCGCCGCCGTCGGGCCCAACGGGGCCGACCTGCAGGCCCGCCCGGGGCTGATCAAGAGCATCCACACCGTGTGGAACAAGATCGTCCGGCGGGACCTGCTGGCCAAGCTCGACCTGCGGTTCGCCCCCGGCTGGTACGAGGACGTCTCCTGGACCTACCCGCTGCTGGTCGGCGCGGAGCGGATCCACACGCTGGAGGAGGTCTGCTACGCCTACCGCCAGCGCCGCCAGGGCGCGATCACCCGCACCGTGAACCCCCGGCACCTGGAGGTCTTCACCCACTGGGAGCGGGCCTGGGAGCTGATCGACCGGCAGGGCGGCCGGGCCGACCCGGTGCGGCCGGTGCTGTTCGCGCGCATGATCTGGCACCTGATGCAGACCGTCGGCAACGCGGACCGGCTGCCGCCGAACCTGCGCAAGCACTCGTTCCTGCGCACCGCCGACATGTTCGCCCGCTACCTGCCCCCGGGCGGCTTCGCGCCGCCGCGCGGCGCGGACGGGCTGCGCTACCGCCTGGTCTCGCGGCGCGCCTGGCGCTCCTATGCGGCACTGCAGGTGGTGCGGCGCACCCAGCGCAGGGTGCAGGAGACCCTCGCCGGGCTGCGGGAGCGCCCGGAGCGCGGCGGCCTGGGCCTGCTCGCCCACGCCTACTACCGGCTGCAGCTGCGGCTGCCGCTCGACCCGAACCTGGCCGGATACGCGGCGTACTGGTACCGCGAGGTCTCCTGCAACCCGGCAGCGGTCGAGCAGGCGGCCCGCGGCCTCGCCCCGCACGTGCGCGGGGTGTGGGTGGTCGGCCGGGACGCGACCGGTGCGGTCCCCCCGGGCACTGCGCACGTCGTCGAGGGCTCGTGGCCGTACTACCGGCTGCTCGCCCGGGCGAAGTACCTGGTCAACAACGTCAACTTCCCGGACTTCGTCCGCAAGCGGCCGGGGCAGGTGCACCTGCAGACGCACCACGGCACCCCGGTCAAGGCGATGGGCCTGGACGGCCAGCACCATCCGGCGGGCGCGCAGCACAACTTCGCGGCCCTGCTGCGCCGGTGCGACCGCTGGGACTTCAGCGTCAGCGCGAACGCGCACAGCACCGAGGTCTGGGAGCGGGCGTATCCGTGCGCCTTCGAGGCGCTGGAGACCGGCTACCCCCGCAACGACCGGCTGGCCCTGGCCGGCGCGGCCGAGTCCGCGGCCGCGCGGGCGGCGCTCGGCATCCCGGCCGACGAGACGGTCGTGCTGTACCTGCCCACGTCCCGCCCGGAGCCGGGACGGCTGCCGGCGTTCGACGCGCCCGCACTGGCCGCGGCGCTGGGCCCGCACGGCCGGGTGCTGATCCGCGGCCGGCACGTGGCCGCCGCGTCCGGTTCGAGCGACCAGGTGCAGGACGTGTCCGGTCATCCCGCGGTGGAAGACCTCTACCTCGCCGCGGACATCATGGTCACCGACTACTCGTCGGCGATGTTCGACTTCGCGGTGCTGGACCGGCCGATGGTGCTCTACGCGCCCGACTGGGCGCAGTACCGGGCGGCCCGGGGCACCGAACTCGACGTGCTCGCCCACGCCCCGGGGCCGGTCGTCCGCAGCCTGCCGGAACTGCTGTCGCTGCTGCGCGACGGCCGCGCACGCGAGCAGAGCGAACGCCGCAGGGCGTTCCGCGAGCGCTTCTGCGCCTGGGACGACGGGCACGCCGCCGAGCGGGTGGTACGCCGGGTCTTCCTCGGCGAGCAGGTCACCCCGCCACGGGTCCCCGACGCTGCGCGGGCACGTTCGGTAACCATCTAACTGCTTTCAGCGATTGCGTCGTCGCCCGGGTGACGGGCACGCCGCACCGGGGTGACACCGCCTTTCCCGGATCTGGATCGTGGATCGCTCCGGACCTCGCCAAACGCACCATCCGAAAAAGACACGGTGTGTTCGCGGACGATTCCGCAGCGTCGTGAAGTGCGCGGTGGGCAAGGTAATACGTCCGTGACCGCCTGAACATGGAACGTTTACCCGATAGGAAGACGGGTTATTTTTCGAGAGTGTGTCCAGATTCGGGGCCGGATCGAGGGCTGTGGGAGGAGACGGTGACAACCGTCGCGCTCAAAGACGTCACCAAGGTTTTTCCAGATGGGACCGTAGCGGTCGACAACGTCAGCCTGGACGTGGCCGACGGGGAGTTCATGGTGCTGCTCGGCCCGTCGGGCTGCGGCAAGTCGACCGTGCTGCGCATGGTCGCCGGGCTTGAGGACCCCAGCAGCGGCGCCATCATGCTCGACGGCCAGCTGGCCAACCAGCTCCCGCCGCGCGACCGGCGCATCGCCATGGTCTTCCAGGACTTCGCGCTGTACCCGCACATGACCGTGGGCGAGAACATCGGCTTCCCGCTGCGGCTGTCCGGCATCGAGCCGGAGCCGCGGGCGGAGCGGGTCGCCGACGTGGCCAGCGCCCTGGGCATCGGGGACGTGCTCGGCCGCAAGCCGAGCCAGCTGTCCGGCGGCCAGCGCCAGCGGGTGGCCATGGGCCGTGCCATCGTGCGCCGCCCCGGCCTCTTCCTCATGGACGAGCCGCTGTCCAACCTCGACAGCGGCCTGCGTGCCGAACTGCGCGCCGAGATCTCCGGCCTGGTCCGCGAGCTGGGCGTGAGCACCGTGTACGTGACGCACGACCAGGCCGAGGCGCTGACCATGGCCGACCGGGTCGCCATCATGCGCAAGGGCGTGCTGCAGGACGTGGGCACCCCGACGCAGGTGTACGGCAAGCCGGCCACCCTCTATGTGGCGGCCTTCCTGGGCAGCCCGCGCATGAACCTGCTGGAGGCGTCGGTCTACGTGCACCTGGACCGCTACGTCCAGCTCAACCTGGGCGAGCAGTCGCTGTACCTGAAGTGGGACGACATCCGCGCCCGCGCCGTGTCGCACTTCCACGGCGAGCGCATCGTCATCGGCGTACGGGCCGAGGCCCTCACGCCGGTCGCCCCGGACACCCCGGGCGACGTGCTGCAGGGCCGCATCCGCTACCTGGAGCACCACGGTCACGAGTCGCTGGCCTTCGTGGACATCGGCGCCACCGCGGTCGTGGTCGACGAGATCGGCCGGTCCGCGGCCGAGGCCGAGGAGCACGGCTCCCGGCTGCGCCGCTTCGGCCACGTCATCAACCGGATGAAGGGCCGCTCCAACGGCGCGGCGACATCGGTGGTCGAGCGGCCGTCCCACCGCGAGCGGGAGAGCGTTCTCTCCGACCCGGGCCGCCACCACCGGCGGGCTGCCGAGCTGGCGGTGCGGCTCGCGCCGTACCCGCAGATCGCCTCGGGCCACCCGTTGTCCATCGCCGTGCGCATGGACGCGCTGCACTTCTTCGACGAGCGCGGTGACCGGATCGACGTCGGCTGGCGCTGACGGGTCACCCCGTTCCCGCGGCTTCAAGATCGCCGTTTCGGGTCGGAAACACGGTTTTGAAGGGCGGTATAAGGCCGCAAATAGGAGGA
>NZ_JBEZEB010000041.1:0-81023 GCF_040648615.1 Catellatospora sp. NPDC049111
CCACCCAGCCGAGATCCATGGCCGTCCACTACGCCATTGACGTCGTCCGACGAGACCCGGCATGACCTGCCACAACGCTTATCTTCCCGGCATTGGCCTTAACGGACAGGTCCAGCTTGTCCAACTGCACCGGCGATGCCGGCCTCAGCCAACTGCGGCAGCCACTCCTGGCCCGATAAGGCTAGTGATCGCAGAAATACATTGGACTTCATTGACGATCCGCATCGGTCCGCTCGTGTCGTGCTCCACGGCGCGCCGTCTGCGCGAACACGATGCCGTGCTTTACCCGCAACGAGTCGGGCAACGCGTGGACGCACGTGCGCATCGCCGGCACGGAGACGTACGGCTGGGTCCACGACAACCCCCTGAACGACCACGCCAGCTTTAAGCGCAGCTGAGCCCGACCGCTCCCGGGAGGCCCACCCAGCAGCGCCGGGCCCCCCGGACGCGGACGTGGGCCGTCGCCCGACGCCCGGTCCTCGGGGGAATCCGCTACGACCGGGTCCCGGAGCCGGCCGTGATCGACGCCGGCTCCGTGAGGGCTCGCAGAATCACCTCGCGCTCGTGCACCATTGCACGGCACTCGGCCAGGTCGAGCACACGCTCGATTGCCGCCCGCTCGTACGGTCCGTCGATGCCGTATTGCCGACGGATCAGCCGGATCTTCAACTCCAACGTGGGGCCGCCGAGTTCTTGCGCGGTTTCCAGGGCGCCGTCCAGCAACTCCACGCCGCGCGCCCAGTCGGCGCCTTCGGTCATACCGGCGGCAGCCTCGAGGTAGTGCCTGGCGGCGTCGCGTAGCGCGATGGTCTTGCCGACGAGGTCACCCATGACGTTGGCCCGTGTCACGGAGCCCTCGGGGCCTTTGAATCGCGCATGCTCGCGGGAGCGGTACTTCGACACGTTGAGCACTCCCCAGGTGTACCCGATGCTCGCGCAGGCGCTCTCCAGCAGTCGCCACAGGTGATCCAGCCGACCACCTATCCATCGCGACCTGCGGCGCAAACGTTCGAGCAGCGACATCAGCCGGACGCAGTGCTCAAGGTAGTCCGCCGCGAATCTGTAGACCGCGGTCTTCGGCAGACCAGTGGCGCGATGCAGGCGGTAGAGCGCGATAACGAACGGCAAGGCGTAGGCCGCGGTCGTCCACAGGACCCGGAACAGTGGCCAGAGCCGTTCGATCTTGACCCGTGTGCGGACTCGTTCGGCTGGGACGACCGACAGCCACACGTCCGCCGTACCGGCGAACGACATCGCCACGGCGCACCGGCCGAGCCCCGACAGGGAGGCCATCCGGAGGGCATCGGATCGCGCACGCCGGATGAGGCGTCGGGCCGTCGTGAAGCGATCGGTGGACGACGCCGCATGCGCGGCCCACTGCAGGGTCTCGAACCTACTGCGCCGGTCACGCACTCTGCCGACGTGCTCTGCCAGACGGCACACGTCGCCGTGTGCTCCGGCGGCGGCAAGCGCGCCGGTCAGGGCGGCTATCGTACGTCCGGGATCGCCCGTGAAGAGTTCGCCGATGTGGGTGTCGACGAGTCGGCGGACCTCCGCCAGGTATGCACCCTCAAGCGAGGTCGACGGGCGCGGCGAGGGGACCGCCATCACTGCCGGAACGATGTCCGACGCGAGATCCTCCCACGCTCCCTGATAACGAACAGTGTTGGCGAGTGTGTGCGCCCGATGGTCTGCGTCGAACTTCGGATCCACCCACAACACGTCGCATGCCGCGGCCTGGCGGGCGATGAACGGGAAGAGGTCGAGGTCGCGTCCGCTGTATCCGATCACGAGGACTCGGCGCACCTCGGGCTCGAACGTGAACGATCCGATGACCCGCGACAGCCGCGACAGGTCAGCTGCCGTGGATCGGATGGTCTGGTAGGCGCCGGCCGTGCCGTGTACCTTGACCAAGGTCACCGCGCCCGCCATCTGGGCGAACGCCGTGGCCCTCGGCCGCTGCGGTGGCAGGCTGACATCGACCCGCAGCCCTTGCTGCCACGCGGCCGCCTCGATGAAGCGGTCGAAGTTGGTCGTGATCACCGGCCAGCGACGCTCGGCAGCGAGTGCGGCGACTGCCATGTGGCCTGCGTTCGGGTGGGCTCCCAGGTCATTGGCTGTTGCCCAGCTGAAGACGTTCCAGACCTTGAGCAGGGTATCGGTCTGAAACGCCTCGGCTATCGCCCCATAGCAGGACTCCGGGAAGATTCGCTTCACGTAGCCTCTGTCGACTGGCGTGAAGCCTGCGGCTTCTTCCATCAGCAGCGTGGTGCGCTCCAGAAACGGCCAGACCGAGGGTGCGGACGTCGGCTGGGACAATGAGATTCCGGATCCCACGACAATAAGCGTCGGCTCGGTTCGCGCGAGCCATTGCAAAGCCTCTGCCCTGGACAGTTCCACGACGATGCTCCCTGACCGGTGTGCGATGCACGATGAGGCTGTGCGGGGTGCTCTCCATATGACCACACTGGTTCGCACTCGCCAATAGGCGGTTGTCGCATCGTCGGCCCACTTCGAGTCATTGACACGTGTGCATCGCCGCCGATATGTTGACGATCGGGTTTCCGGCGGCTGCGGTGGGAGCGGCATTGATCCGAATGGAAACGCCCGAACCATATGACGATCTCTGGTCCGAAGACTGCGACGCGGTTCTCACGGTCATGGCATCGTTGCGGCCGACCGACGCCCAGAATCATGCCGCGCAGGCCGCGGCCGCTCTGCGAGCCTACGGATGCGAGCTACGCGTCCGACACAACACGCGCTCTGTGTGTTTGATCCTGCACCGCAGCAGGCCACCGCTGTTCGTCAAAACGGAGTTCGGCCACGACACCGCCACTCACCGCGAGGTCGCCTGGTACGTCGCAGTGCGTCGGACGCGCCCTGACATCAGCCCGTTCCTCGGCGGCGTGCGCGCCGACACACACGCCACCGTGGTGCTGGCGAATCTGGCCACCGCGGAGACGTTCGACGCCCGTGCCCTGGCGGGCAAAATCGACGAGGGGCAGGTCGCAGCCGCGGTCACCGCTGCCGTCCACGTGGACAAGGAACTGTTCGAGGGCCATCGCAGCCGCCGGGCCGCACGGGGTGAGGATGTCTTTCGGCAACGCGCCGCCCTCCGCAACCGTGAAGCGCGACGGCTGTCATACCTGCGCCGTCTGATCGATGCGCCGGGCCACCTGATCAACGGTGCGTGGCTTGCGGGTCCGTGGCGTTGGCTCGAACACCTCGCGCGACGTCCCGCGGCGCAGGCATACGTGACTTCCGACCGCTATGGCTTCATCCACGGCGACCTACATGGCGGCAACATCCTCATGGTCGCCGAGCGCCTGCACCTTGTCGATCCGAACGGCCGGCGATGGTTGCCGCTGGCCTACGATCTGGGCAAGATCATGCACACTGTCCATGGTGGATACGGCTCGATCATGGACGGGCACTATCAACTGAGCGTCGGACCAGCAGAGATCATGTTCCGATGGGAGCAACCTGCGGTGTTGCACGCGGGCCGCACGGCCCTGCAGGCGCAGATCACTGATCGGCAGTTCGCCCAGGCGCTCTACGCACAGGCCATGCACTTCGCCGCCATGCTGCCCCATCACGGCACGCATCGACGCGAAACCATCGCGTTGTACATTCGTGCCTGTCAGACTTTCGCAGACCTGTTCGATGTGCTGGACGTACGGATTCCGCGATGACCCAGCGAAGTCTGCCGTACGGATCCACTCAGCGACTTCCCTGGTCAGGCCCCGATCATGTCACGGTGATCCTTCCGGTGGGGGGACTGGGCAGCCGCGCCCGCGATGTCACCGGCGACACCATTCCCAAACATCTGATCACGCTACGTGATGGCCGAACCGTGCTCGACATGGTGCTGCACGGCTTGCAGGCGGCAGGTCTGAGCGACTTCGTACTGGGCGCAGGCCACCACGCCGACGCGATCGAGGACTTCGTCGCCGCCGGCTCGTGGCGGCTACGACCTGACGCAGTCTGTCGCGTCGTACGCGAGGCACGGCCGCTGGGGCCGGACGGCGCCGTCCTGAATGCCATCACCGGCCTCGACATCAGCGGGCAGTGCCTGGCCCTGCCCGGAGATCTCGCCCTGCCGTGGCACCGACTCGTTGATCTCGTCCGCACGCACCGCGCACGCCAAGCTGACATAACAATGGCCACGACCAGCCTGGTGACAGCGCGAACCACGGATGTGGGGCACATCGTGGCCGAGTTCGGCACCGACCGCCTGCTGTGGTGCCACGCGCGCGACGAGGCGCGTGCCCCGGCCCGCGCCGGTGCACGGATTCTCACCAGTGCCGCCGCATTGGCGTTCAGCTGCCGGGCCTTCAGCAGGCTGTGTGCCGAGTACACCGCGGCCCATGGCCCCGAGAGCACCCTGAACATGCGCGACCAGGTGTTGCCTTGGGCCATCCGCCGCGGTGGGTTCGAGCTACAAATCTACGACCTGTTCGGCGAGATCCTCGACATCGGCACACCAAGCGCCATTCGTTACGCACAACAGGAGCTGATATGCCCGTGACCAGGTCCCGCCCACGGCTGCTCTTCGCCTTCTGGGATGGTGGGCGCGGCCATCTCACGCGGACCTTGGCATTGGCAGCGCAGGCACGACGCCGCGGCGCGGTCGTCGGCATCGTCACTTCGAGCAAATTCGCAGCGGAACTGCGCGCCGCAGGATCGGCCGACGCACTGTTCGTCATCGAGAACCGGCCGCCCCGGCAAGGGCTTCCCCCGTACCCGATGCCGCTTTACTCCCACGCTTATCGACACGCGCAGCGGCTGCGGGGCCTGGGCTTTCACGACGCGGAGTGGATCATGCAGATTACGCGTCAGGAGATGGACACCATCCGGTCGTTCAGACCTTCGGTCATCGTCAACGACTACCGTGACACCATCCGCAGCGCCGCCGAGGCATGCGGCGTGCCGGTGCTCGGCATCACGCACGCGACCGGCAACCGGGGCGGCGCCATCATGGGGTCGTGGGTGGACGTCCCGCCGGGGACGGTCATGCCGGACTGCAGAGACAGCTTCAATAGCGTGCGGGTGCGGCTGGGCCTGGCGCCGATCGAGGACGAACGGTTCATGTTCGAGGGCGACATGTCCATCGTCCCCAGCACCCCCGCCCTGGATCCCCTCGATGCCGACTGCGCGAACACCGTATATGCGGGCCTGATCACCGGAGCGGGATCAGGAGCGCACGTTCCGGTCCGCCTGAGCGAGCGCGGCACCCGGTTCAACGTCTACTCGTACGTAGGGGAGCCGACGCGACCCCAGTTCGGCTTCGAAGCTGTGCTGGACCAGGTTGTCGGCGATTTGCCTGACGTCGGCTTCTACATCGTCAGCGACGAGAACCGATTCGCTGCCGGCGGTCCTGTTGATCGTCGCCGACGCGCGGGGACCGTCGTCGTCGAGCGATACATACCCGGCGCGGCGGCGATGGCAGACAGCGCCGTGACGATATGCCACGGCGGCAACAGCACCGTCATGCTGGCGCTCACCTTGGGTCGACCGGTCATCTGCGTCGGCCCTTATCACAGTGACTGCGCGGCGGCCTTCCGCCGCGTGGCGGCCGAAGGCGCCGGATTTCACCTTCCGCACTCGGTCGGCCCCCTGGAACGCCGGCCGGCACCGGACCTTGGGACGGACGTCGAGATATTCGGGTATTGGCATTCAGAGATCACCTCCAACACGCTCCGCGACGCCATCACGACCGTTGCCGACGACGACCGCTTCGCCGTTCAGGCACGCCGCATGGGTGCGGATTTGCTGGCGCTTGGCGGGACAGACACCGTGCTCGACATATGCGTGGAGTTTTAGGCATGCAGACCACCCCCGCTGCATCGCGTCCTCGCCTCTTCCTGGACACCGGTGACCTCACCATGATCAGGAAGTTCGCCCATCTCGTCTACGGCATCACGACCACACCTACCATCCTGAGCCGCTGCGGTGTCAGACGAGACGACTTCATGAAGGCCGTGCGCACCGAGTTCACCGACCTGGAAGTGCACGTCGAAGCGTGCGGCGAAGACCTCGCGTCGACCATCCGCAAAGTGGACGAGGTCGCCTCCCAAGAATGGTTCGACCTCGCGAAAGTGGTGTTCAAGATTCCGCTGACCGCCCACGGCCTGCAGGCTGCCCGTCGCCTGCGAGAAGAGTCGACCGGGATCAGGGTGAACGTCCACCTGGTCTTCACCCGCGCCCAGGCCCTCCTCGCCATGGCCGGCGAACCGGCGTACATCGCGCCCATGGTAGGTCGCTACCGTGACTGGCTCTCGGTTCGTCCGGACATCGATGACACACCTCAGGCGCTCATGGCCGACATCATCACGACCAAGGCGATGCTGGGCAGCTCATCGACCATCCTGGCATCCTCGGTCCGCAGCACGGACGACTTCGTCTCGCTCGCGGCGATGGGCGCCGACGCGATCACGCTTCCGCCATCGGTCATGGAGGCATCGCTGAGCCACGATCTGACAGCCGAGGCGATCGTCCAATTCCTCGGGGACGACGAGTGACGACCCTCGGCACAGGAACGCTGATCCTCGGGGCGGGCATGACGGGACTCGCGGCCGGCGTCGCCTCCGGATCTCCGGTGCTGGAGGCTGCTCACGCTCCGGGTGGCATATGCCGGTCCTACTACCTACCCGCCGACGCCGTCCGTGGCACCGGCACCCACTCGGACGCGGAATCCTACCGGTTCGAGGTCGGCGGCGGGCACTGGATCTTCGGCGGCGACCCGCTGCTCCTCGATCTCCTGGACCGGATGTCCACACTGCGGCAGTATGCACGGCGGGCTGCGGTGTTCTTCGCCTCGACGGGTGTGCTGGTCCCGTATCCCGTGCAGAACCATCTTCATGTGTTCGGCGCCAAGCGGGCTCGCCAACTGGCCCGCGACGTGCTGGCGGCGCGCGACACACAGGCGCACACCATGAGCCAGTGGCTGGAACAGACCTTCGGCCCGAGTCTGTGCGAGCTGTTCTTTCACCCTTTCCATCAGCGCTACACCGCCGGCCTCTGGGACAGGATCGCCCCTCAGGACGCGGTGAAGTCACCGGTCGATCGTCAGGTCATCACCGACGGCGCGACTGGACCCACGGAGCCGGTCGGCTACAACACTCTATTCCGGTATCCGGTCGAAGGCCTCGATGCCATAGCCCGGCGACTCGCGGCACGAGCAGACATCACCTACGGGTGCGAAGTCATCAGCATCGACACCACCGAGCGCGTGGTCCACTGCGCTGACGGGCGATCGTGGCATTACGAGCGACTGCTGTCGACGCTGCCACTGCACCGGGTGGCAGAGATGACCGATCTCGGCACCGCGACCGCCGCGGACCCCTGCACGTCGGTTCTCGTGCTGAACATAGGCGCTATCCGCGGCCCTCGGATGCCTGACGACCATTGGATCTACACACCCGACAGCGTGTCCGGCTTCCACCGCGTGGGTTTCTACAGCAACGTGGACCAGCAATTCGTTTCCGGTGCGCTTCGCGGCCGCGCGGCGAGCCTCTATGTCGAGTTCGCCTACCGGCATGGCACGACGCCGACCGACGGTGCGGTCCAAGAGCTGATCTCCGCGTCCGTGCGCGAGCTCACCGACTGGGGATGGATCGGCGAGGTCCGGGTAGTCGATCCGACCTGGATCGATGTCGCCTACACATGGCGCCGGCCGAGGTCGACATGGGTCGAGGAGACGCTCGACGTTCTGCGTGCGAGTGGAATCCACCAGGTGGGGCGATATGCGCGGTGGCGATTCCAGGGAATTGCCGAGTCCCTGCAGTCAGGGTTCGCAGCGGGCGCGATGATCCGCCAAGCGGATGGCACTCCACCCGGACATGATTGATGGACACCCCGGGGCGACCAAGATCGATATTACGATTAGTTCCGTTTGTTAGCATTTCCCGGTGATCGACGATTGGCGTGAAGTGTCGCGGAGGCTGGTCTTCACTCGTTACGGCAGGAGCGTCCAGCGAGTCGACTTCGCACTGCCCACCGGTGCGGTCCATGACTTCTACATCAAGGTCGAGGCACCGGCGGTCTGCGTGGTCGCACTGACCGGCGATGACGAGGTACTCGTGACGCGCCAGTTCCGGCCTGGACCGATGAAGATCCTCTATGAACTTCCCGGCGGCGCCGTGGAGCCCGGTGAAGACCCGCGCGCCGCGATGGAGCGGGAGCTGCTGGAGGAGACCGGCTACGCGGGCGACCTCGAACTCGTCACGAGCTGCCTGGATGACGCCTACTCGACGGTCGTTCGGCACTGTTTCGTCGCCACGGGCTGCACCTCGGTGTGCGAGGCCAGCCCGGACACGACCGAGTTCATCCAGCCACAGCGCCTGCGCATCAGCGAGTTCCGCAAGTTGCTGCGCAGTGGCCAGATGACAGACGTCGAGGCCGGCTACCTCGGTCTGGACCATTTGGGGCTACTGTGACCCGCCACCGATCCGATCGCTCCTGTCGATCAGCCGAGTCACCACGTCGACCAGCGCCTTGCCGGAGGCAAGCGGTTGTCCGGCGGGACGCCCCGCGGCGTATTCGGCGAGCGCTCTCGCGGTCAGCGCGCGGGCCTCGGCATGGTCGCCGTCCGCACAGGCCAGCACGGCGAGGGTGAGGCTGCAATTGCCGGCGCCCGGCAGGTCGTCGGCGGCCCGATAGGTGTCGCGCAGCGCCCGCATGTCCGATCGGACGTCTGCCGGACCCGGACGGCCCCGCAGCAAGGCTGTCAGCGCAAGCAGCAGCGCCCGGTGCTGTCGGATCAGCGCGAGCCGGTTACCGTTGCGGACCAACCGGGCGGCTCGCTCGCCGAACCGGGTCGCGAGTTGGCAGAGCATCGCGATCACCGGCCGGCAAGCCCGAGGCGCCACCACCGACAGTTGCTCAAGCAGGCGGAGCGAGGTCTGCTGCAGCGCACGGTACGCGTCACCGGCCTCTTCCGGCTGGCGGCGTCCGTTCCGCGTGGCGAGGACGACCTGTACCGGGCGAAGGTACGCCTCTGCGAGAGCGAGCACCCTCCGCGCGATGTCGGTGTGCTGCGCTGCTCGGCCGCGGGCGATGCCGCCGATCCGCAACAGGCAGTGCAGGCGGGTGGTGGCATCCTCCGTTCCGGCGGCGACCTCGCGAAACATCTGGCGGGCCCGCTCCCGGTCATCTCCTCGGGCCCGCGTATAGAGCGTTTCCGCGTGCCGCAGGCGCGCTCCTGGCGCGTCCGGGCCGAGCCTGCCGTAGATCGCCTCAGCGGTGTCCAGATCGCCGAGATCGGCGAGCAGCCAGGCCCAGGACTGCGCGATCAACGCTGCCGGGTGCGCCTCGCGTAATCGTAGGCGCCACCTCTCCAACCGCTCCTCATATCCCTCACCGGGGAGCCGAGTCGATGGCCACGGTGGCGGAGCGGGGACGCCCAGCACCTGACGCAATGCCGTGACAGCGAGTCCGTCGGGCGAGCCTTGGACCAGTCCGATGCCGTGATCCATGGCGTCGGTCGGGACACTGGAGGCAGCTGGAAGGCTGAGGCAGTGCCAGGCCGAGGTCGTCCGGGCGGCAGCGGACAGCAGCGGTCCGTACACATCGGGATCGCCGCCGGAATAGCCGGTGATGAGTAGTCGCTCGGCCTCACCCAGAGTGGCGACGGCGGCAGCCCGCTCCGAGGTGAGCTGCCCCAATTCCTCGATGTCCACGACCACCACGTCGGCCAGCGCCGTCTGCTGACGGTCGAGCCCACCGTGCACCTTGAGCAGGGCGGGCGGCCGCCCGGCACGCAGCCATTCAGCGAAGTCGGCGTGGCTGGACACGGTCAGCAGGGGCATCGGATCGGCGGGGGCCAGCGCCCGCCAGGCCCCGATCGCGTCGACATATTCCTGTGGTGCGTCATCGGGAAGGTCGGCCTGCCCGATGATCAGGTCGTATGCGTACTCGACACCGATGTCGAAGTTGACCGTGCCATGGGTGCCCCCGTCGAGCAGATGCAGGGCGGAGAGCATGTGCGCCTCATTCGGCACGCGGACCTCCAGCGCGAAGAGACAGTCCAGCGCGTCAGGACCGACCGTTCCCCAGAGACGACCGAGGACGACCTCGAGCTTGTACGCCTCGCCGCGGATTCGATCCAGCTGGCCGTCCGAGACCAACGGACCGAGCAACTCCTGCGCGGCCGAGTGCATTATCTTCAGCACATCGTCACGCAGGCCGAACCCGCGGGGCAGCGCTGCGGGTTCGTCTCCGCTGATGCCGGCCCCTGTGAAGATCGCAGTCGTCGGCCGGCGAACTGCTTCATCAGACAGTGCCCCGACCGCAGGCGGCGTGCCGCGACGTGCCGACGCGAGCGGATGCGCGGAGTCGGCGCGTGTCATGAGGCGTCGGCGACAGCCGAGCGCCAGATGGCTTCGAATTGGTCAAGCCAGTAGGTGTACCAGACCCCGTCGTCGCGGGTCAGATGGATGTGCATTCGCGACCGTACTGCATCGTTGCGAAACCCATGGAATTCGACGTTCGCATAGCCGCCGGCCGCGTGGGGGTTCACCGCGATGATACTGAAGCCGGGATTGAATGCGATGTCACCGTAGGCGAAGTTTCCTTTCACCGCCCATTGCTCCATTGCGGCCAGCCGAGCCCGGGTTTCCCGCAATGAGTCGGCTGCACTCTGGACCGGGAAGTCCAGCAGGGCGTCGAGCTGCTCGGAGATCGGATCCTCGGGATCGAACTGCCCGAGAACCACGATCCGCACCGTCCCGCCGTCCTTGGCCAGAGGGCCACGTCGCAGCAGATCACAGCGCTCGTCGGTCAGGAAGTTGGACCCCACCGGCGCGAAGATCCACACATCCTGCGCGGTGCGGAGGTCATCGGTGATCGGGTTCCGGTCGTAGTCGCTTCGATCCAGGAACCGCTCGTCACGATAATTCGCAAAAGCGGTCCGCAGCAGCAGGATGCCGAGCCCGGCGAACAGCAGCGACCACCGGACGCCGTCCGGCAGGTCCGCGCCCACGAGCAGCAGCGCGGAGAAAACCAATGCGACCAGCGTGGTCGCGTAGAGATCGATGAAACGACGGTGCCGAAGATCTGCGATAACCTGCTTGATACGACGCCGCACCATCACTCCGATCGAGGTATCCGCCGACGGACTCATCCATGATGTCGTTCATCGAACGACCGAGCCTTCCCCCGATCAGGGGACATGAATTGCCTGTCGGGCAGGGAAAGTCAACGATCTACCAAGTAGGATGACGGGCCACCCATCGATAAACTTCTCCGTGAGGTGATCGAAGTCGACTCGCCGGCCCGCTTCGTTCTGTTCCCCGGGCGCCATCACCTTCTCACCCGTTTCCAGGCCGACTACCTGAGCCGACTCGTCAAAGGCGGCGTCACGACGGTCATCTGGGCAGTGACCTCGGCCAACCACGAGAACACCAGGCGAAATCCGATCCCCTACCACCGTCGCGAGGCCGCAATCGAGCGTTTGAGCGCGCTGAGCGGGCTGCGCTCGCTGGTCGTGCCGATCTTCGACATGGCGCCCACGGAGGTTTTCGCCGAAGTGATCCTCAAGAACATCGCGATGGCCACCGGACTCGAACTCACGCCCGAGGACACACTCGTCGCCTGTTCCGCGCCCCGGCTTGCCAAGATGTACGAGCAGCTCGGCTTCTCCGTTGCGCAAGTCGAAGCAGACCCGGAGAGCGGGGCCACCCCGGAACGGCCCCGAGAGGTCCTGCTCCGCCTGGTCGCGAACGACGACACCTGGCGCAAACTGGCCCACCCCGCCACGATCGACGTTCTTGAGCGCTACCGCCTGGTCGAGGCGGTCCAATCCGTGGTCAACGACCCCTTCGTCGGCGACGAGGGCGGCCTGACCACCACGCGCGACTACCGGACGTACGCGGAGTCGTTCACCGACACGGCCGAACGCAAGTGGGCCGGTGTCCGCCGGTATGTACGGCCGGGACGCATCGTGGACATCGGCTGCGGCACCGGGGCGGTCCTGGAACTCGCCGACAAGGAGACCGCACTGCACGAGAGCGATCTCATCGGTGTCGAGGTCGCCCGCCATCTATATCAGGAATGCATGCACAAGAAGGCGCAAGGCGTCTTCCGAAATGCCAACGTGTACTTCCTTCACCGCAACATACTCGGCGGCGCAATCTTCCAAGACCGATCGGTGGACACCACGCTCAGCTTCTCGCTGACGCACGAGATCTGGTCGTACGGGCGGCAGCGGGAGTCGCTGCTGCAGTTCGCTCGCCGCATCTATGAACACACCGTGCCCGGCGGCGTCTGGATCAACAGCGATGTGTGTGGCCCGGATGACCGCCGTCGTCCCGTGATCCTGCGGCTTGCCGACGACGATGGGCAGAACCCGGTGTCGCAGCGGCACGACCTTGCCGGCCTCGCCGTCACCGAGGTCAGCCGGTACGTCGGGGCGTTGTCGACACGTGCGCGACTGGATCAGTTCGCGATCGACTACCCCTTCGCGTTCGCGTACGAGGCCTTCGTCGACGGTGCGGTCCGACTCGAGCTGGGTGCCGCGATGGACTACCTGACCCGCAAGGACTACGTCGACAACTGGCTGTCGGAGACCAAAGAGCAGTTCTGCGGGCTTGGTTTCGCGGACTGGTTGGAGTTGCTGACCGAAGCGGGCTTCGAGATCGATCCTTCGTCGGCCCCGTTCCGCAACGAGTGGCTGGTCAAGAACCGCCTGGCCACGGTCGCAGCGCTCACCGAGATCGACGGTCGATCCCTCGACTGGCCTGCCACGCACGTCCTCACCGTCGCACGCCGACCTTTGAACGGCTGACAGACCGAGGAGCGGAGTCGGCTGGGTTCCCGAGGTCAGGCCGTGTTCTCATGTGACGATGCAGGAGCACGAAGCGTATCTGGAGGCAGAACTCCTATCCGCTCACCCGACGTCGACCGGACAGCTGTTCCACTACACGACAGCCGATTCCGCCATCTCCGGGATTCTACGCAGCGGCACCCTCAGATTGTCGCCTTTCGCAGCGACCAACGATCTCTGGGAGTCGCGACCGATCTATCCGAGCGTCACCACGCATCACGATGATCGGGACTGGGAGTTCGGCCCGGAACTGTGGGAGGACATCGATCGCATCATCCGAGTCCATGCAAAGGTCGCGTGTCTGACACGAGACTGGACGCTCCCTTCAGAAGTGCTGAACCCTGAGGTGCTGCGGGGCTGGAACCACCTCTCCCTCTGGGCGCACTACGGCGCACGGCACGCGGGAGTGTGTCTGCGATTCGATCGCGACAAGCTCCTGGCAGCGTTCGGCCGAGTTCAAGGTGCTCTGCTCCGGTTCGACGGCCCGGTGCAATACCGCCGAGCGACCGCCGGCGGCGGCTTCGCCAGCCTCGACAGTGGGCTGATAAGGGAATTCGGTCTGGATGCGGTAGCGATCGAATTCGCCCGGAAGCACAAGGACCTGATCTTCTTCAGGAAACACGCGGACTGGTCCAACGAGAGCGAATATCGCCTGGTGATCGTCGATCAGTCCACCCTTCCGGTCGACGTCGACATACGCGATTCCCTGACTGCGGTGATGCTCGGCGAAAGCTTTCCGGCCGGCCGAATGCCGGAGGTGAGGGAATCTCTCACGCAGTTTCCCGGAGTCGAGTTGTTCCGACTCGCCTACCACAATCGCCTACTGAGCTGCGACCCGGTTGGCGTCACCGACGACGCCGCCACCGGCCGACAGCAGCAACAGGTTCGGGTGCCCAACCGGGCGGGGGACCTCGGCGAGCGGCTGGAGGCGCTCCGGACCAGCGAGGACCTCGCCGAACGACAGCGTGAACGCGCTGCCGCACGCTGCGAACCGCATCTGCGGGCCCTACGCGACAGGATGACCGCCCTGCACGATGTGGCGCGCTCCTGGCCGAACGTGGAAGCACAGGTCCACCCCCACAGCACCGCTGTTCCTGAGAACCTGCGCGGGCGCCGGCCGGGAGTCCCCGGGGAGCAGGTGCACTTCGAACGGGGCTACATGTGTGTGGTGGAGAATCTCCCCAAGTACACCTGCACCCTGGTGGCCGCCGGCGCCGTGCAGATGCTCGATGCGGGACGAACCAGATTCCATGCCGTCGTGTCGATCGAAGAGCCGACGTCAGACGGCGTCAAGTCGGTCGAGATCTGGCGTGGCGTGGAAGAAGCGGCCGAGGCTGATGCCGCGGGGGCGCTCGACACGATCATGGCGAATCTCAGCAACGCATTACCGGAAGCGCGATCGGAGTTCGACTCACGGCGCCGACCTGCCTGAGCGATGGCATCGCGCCTTGGCGGGTTCGGAGGCAGGTCACGGGAGCCTGGTCCAGGAGCGACGATCTTGCGCGAACCGTGGCCGATACGCCCAATAGGAGCGTATCGCACCGCGGTTCCCGCAAGATCGTCGCGGTAAGGGGTTAGTTGAGCAGTGCGACGACGGGGAACGTGCCGCTCGGGGCCGGTAGTCGGTCGGTGGTGTTGTTCTTGATGTAGCCGAGGCGGAACTGGGCTCCGGGCGCGAGGCCCACGCTCGCCAGCGGCACAGCGGCCTCGATGACGGTGTCGTTGCGGACGAACGTCATCGCGCCCAGCGGGGTCCAGGCCCAGCCGCTGCCGCCGTGGTCGTACAGGTTGGCGTTCTCCAGCATGTAGTCACCGCCGGACGGGTTGGTCCAGCCGGCCGCGTTGTATCCGGTGCCGGTGTTGTTGTCGGTGTTCAGGAAGAACTGGCCGAGCACGTTCAAACCGGTGCCCTTGACGCACAGGTAGAGCGTCGTGCCGTTGTTGGTCACCGACACCGATTGCACCCCCGTGCCGCCCGACAGCACCGGCGTCACGCTCGCCCAGTCCCCGGCCGACCCGTCCACGGTGATCACCGGATAGCCGCCGCCGGACGACGCCGTGGTGAACGTGCCGTTGGGGCTGTTCGTCGTGCCGCCGGCGGAGACCGACCGCACCCGGAACTGGTACGCCGTGCCTGGCGACAACCCCGACAACGTCACCGAATGACTCGTCACGTTGCCGGCAACGGTCGCCGTCAAGCCGTAGGACGTGGACGTCCCGTACTCCACCACTGACGACGACGCCACGTCGGTCGTCCACGTGACCGTCGCGGCCGTGCTGGTCACGTTCGCGTACTGCACGTTGGAGATCACGGGTGTGCCACCGCCGCCGGACCCGTTGAGCAGGGTCACCGCCGGGAACGTGCCGCTCGCCGCCGGAAGCCGGTCGGTGGCCGAGTTGTTCTTCAGGAAGCCCAGCCGCAGCTGCGACCCAGGGCTCAGGCCCAGGGTGGACAGCGGGATCGCCGCCTCGACCACGGTGTCGTTGCGGACGAACGTGACCGCGCCCAGCGACGTCCAGGCCCAGCCGCCGCCCGCGTGGCGGTACAGGTTGCCGTTCTCCAGCATGTAGTCCGCGCCGGACGGGTTGCTCCAGCCGGTGGCGTTGTATCCGGTCCCGGTGTTGTTGTCGGTGTTCAGGAAGAACTGCCCGAACACGTTGAGCCCGGTTCCCCTGGTGAGCAGGTACAGATTCGTGGCGTTGTTGGCCACCGACACCGACTGCACGGTCGTGCTGCCGGTCATCGCGGGCGCGACGCTCCCCCAGTCGCCGGCCGAGCCGTCGATGGTGATCGCCGGATACGAGCCACCGGACGCGGCGGTGGTGAACGTGCCGTTGGGGCTGTTGGTCGTGCCACCGGCCGAGACCGAACGGACCCGGAATTGGTACGCCGTGCCCGGGGACAGCCCCGACAACGTCACCGAGTGACTGGTCACGTTGCTCGCCCCGGTGGCGGTGGAGCCGTAGGACGTCGACGTGCCGTATTCGACGACCGACGACGAAGCCACGTCAGTGGTCCACGTGACCGTCGCGCCCGTGCTGGTCACGTTCGCGTACTGCACGTTCGAGATCACCGGTGGCTGGGCGGGCGGCGGCGAGGACGGCGGCGGCGAAGAGGGCGACGGCTGAGGGCCGCTGCCCGGCACGGTGAACTTCACCGAGGAGCCACCGAAGTTGGCGACCCGCAGCCACGTCCACACCTCGGTGCCCGCCATCGAGGCCGGGAACACGTAGTCGCGGTCGAACTCGAACTCGGCCCGGGTGCCGGACTGCACTACCCGGACGGGCCAGCCGCGGTTGGTCGGCGCGCTGGGGCTGCTGAACTTGAACACATCGCCCTGGCCCGCACCAGCGTGCGGCAGCAGGTACGCCTGGTTCAGGTTCTCCAGGTATAGCCGGGAATCAGGCGACGTCGGCCAGGACGGCTGCCACCCGTTCGGCCCGTCCTTGTCGTAGTCGAAGTAGATCATCTCCTGGGCGAGGCTGATCGCCTGCTTCGCCTCGACCATCATGAAGAACCGGTTGCCGACGAACTTCACGTACACCTTGGTGATGCCCTTGGCGTTCGCGCCCGCCGGATCGCTGAAGATCGGCGTCTCGGCCGACCACTCCCCCGCGGTCCCGTCCGCGACGAAACCGCTGTACAGGTCCGTCGGATGCGCCCCGGCCTGGCTGGGCGCGGCCCGCCCCTGGGCGTCGAGCCAGTTCTTGGCGTCGTCGTAGACCGCCGAATTGAAGTGGTTCGCACCGGAGACGTCGTAGCCGAGGTAACCGGAGTTGACCACCACCTCGTTCATCCACTTCTGGGTGCTCGCGGCGGGCACCCGGAAGTCGATGATGGCCACGTTGAAGCCGTCGGCCTGGTTCGCCTGGGCGTTGACGTACTCCTTCCAGAACCCGCCGAAGTTGTCGCGGCTCCGGTACGTCGGCGAGGCCGGGTTCGTGTTCCAGTTGGCCTCGAACCCCGGGCTGGTGTCGTAGAAGCCGGGGATGTACGTGTTGTAGTACCAGGACTCGGTCACGAAGATGTTGATCGCGTGCCGGTAGCGGGCGGCGAACTGCGAGGTGCCCTCGTCGGGGTTGAAGTACCAGTAGCCCCGGTTCGACGCGACGACCTTGCTCGGGTCCACCGCCTTGATCTTCTCCACCAGGTCGACCATGCCGCCCGCGGTGAAGCCGAAGTTGCCGCGCGGCCCCCACGAGATGCCCGGCCCCGCGCCGCCGACCGGATCCGGGGTGTCCACGGTGTCGAGGAAGACCCCGTCGTAGTCGCCGTCATGCACGATCTTGTCGACCTGGTACGTGACGAACTTCTGCCAGGCCGGGTCGCCGCCGTTGATGTAGCCGCCGCCGTAGGTCGGGTTCACGTCGACGGTGCCGTCGCCGTCCTTCCAGTAGCCGCCGTACAGGTAGCGGCTGTCGTTGACCCAGGTGCCCTGCTGGTCGAGATACCAGGGCATGACGCCGTTGTCGCGCCAGGCCAGGCGGTTGCCCCAGGAGGAGTAATTGGCGCCGATCGAGGTGCCGGCGTAGTTGGCGTAACCATCCTCATAGGTGCCGTCGGGGGTCGCGCCGCCCTCGACGTTGAGGTAGGAGCCCGAAGAGCTGTAGTTCCACGGGTTCGGGCCGTGCAGCGGACCCGACGGGCCGCTGTAGCCCGCCGGGAGCAGGCCCAGCTCGATACCCTTCTGGATGGTCAGATGGCCGCTGTGCCCGGGGATGATCGTCGGCAGCATCTCGCCGACCGACAGGTAGCCGAGCACGATCGCGTCGTCGGCGCTGCCGAGCACCCCGTCGACGCCGCGTTTGATCTCCTGGACCTGCGCGGAGGTGACCGACTCGAAGTAGAAGTGGTCGGCGGTCACGTTCAGCACCCGCAGGGTCGGTTCCAGCACGACCAGGTCGTACGCCTTGAGCTGGTTGACTTTCGCCTGGTCGAGCGCGCCGTACCAGAACGCGGTGCGGCTGTTCGCGCCGAGCGTGGGGACCTTGCCGTAGAACGGGGTCCGGCCGATCTCGAAGCCGGCCGCGGCCGCCGGGGCCGCCGTGACGGCGACGATCCCGGCGGTCAGCGCGGTGGCGGCGGCCAGTGCCCCGGCCAGCAGCCTGGCCCGGACCCGGCGGGCCGATGGTGCGGTGCGGTGCGGATGAGCTGTGTCGTTCATGTGCACCTCGCTTTATGGGAAATGGATCAGCTGACGGTGAGCACTGCGGTGTAGGTCTCCGGCGAGCTGCCGGAACCGTGGAACACGACCCGGTGCGGCCCGACCGGCAGGCCGCCGAGCACGTCGGCGGGCACGCGCCAGACGTAGCGGTCGTCGTCGCTGGAGATCAACGGGCTCGGCCCGTCGACGGGGGCCCAGCTCCAGCCGGTGCCGGTGTGGCGGTAGAACCAGGCGTTCTCGATGAGCAGGTCCGCCCCGATGCCCGCGGTCGCGAACCCGGTGGACGCGTCGTTGTCGACGTCGATGAACAGGTGGTGGAAGTCGAACGGCAGGTTGTACTGCGCCTGGTAAGTGACGTCGGCGGCGCCGATGGTCCCGGACAGCTCGGTGATCGGGTCACCGGAGGGCGCCGTCGTGCTCACGGTCAGCGGCCCGGCGGCGGCCGAGCGGTTCCCGCTCTTGTCACGGGCGAAGACCGTGAAGGTGTACGCCGTGCCCGGTTCCAGCCCGCTGACCGGCACACTCACCGTGGCCCCCTGCGTGACCAGCCACGACGGCAGCGACAGCAGCGGGGCCCCGTCGATCTCGACGTCATAGCCCGCGAGGTCCGGCTCGGCCGACGCGGTCCAGCCCAACCGCACGCTGGCGACCTTGGTCTCGGCGGCGTGCAGCCCGGCGGGTGCGGCGGGAACGGACGCGTCGGCGCGACCCGTGGTCAGGGTCAGCGCGCGGCTCGGCGCGGAGACGTTGCCGGCCGCGTCGTGCGCGGTGACGCTGACCCGGTAGGCCCGGCCCGGGTCGAGGCCGTACAGCGTCGCCACCGGCAGCGCGCTCACCGAACCAGCGACCCGCACCCCGTCGACGTGCACGTCGTAGCCGGTGACCCGGCCGTGCGGGTCGGCGGCGGGCAGCCACGCGACGACGGCTTCGGTGGATCCGGTCCGGACCGGGAACGGCGTGCCGACCGTACGGGGCGCGGCCGTGTCACCGCCGCCCGCCGAGGCGGACGCGAGCTGCTGCGTCCAGTAGTCCTGCGGCGGCAGCGAGTCCCACGGGTTGGCCAGCACGTCCGGGGTGACGTACAGGTAGCCGCCATGACGCTGTTTGCTCAGCGCGACCGCGTTCGTGAGGTGTGCCGTGGTGTCGGTGGCGTGCACCAGGTGCCACAGTTTGCGCGGGTCGAGCGCGCGGTGCCAGGACGGCGGCTGCCAGCCGAGGTAGGTCTCGTAGGTGCCCTCGAAGGTGAGGATCACGTCGGCAGCGTCGGCGTAGCAGGGCTCGGTGTCGATCCCCGGGTTGATCACGGTGAACGCGCCGGGGTGGGCCTTCTTGGTGTGCCGGTCGAGCATCCGGTACGTGTCGATGTAGGCGTCCTGCGGGCCGGAGACGTTCTGCACCTCGTCGAAGAAGATCCCGCCGAGGCCGTCCGCGCCGTAGAGGCGGTACCAGGTGGCCACGTCCTGCTGGACCTGCGCCGCCCACGCGGCCGGGGTGGTCTCGTTGAGCCGGGTGGCACGTCCGGTGCTGCCGAGGTAGCCGGTGGCGACGTAGCCGAGCACCCGTACCCCCGCGGCTTTGGCGGCGGTGATGGCGGCGGCGTAGTTCGCGTCGCGGGTCTTGCCGGGGCCGGAGAACGGGTTCGCGACCGCGATCCCGACTCCCGGTGTGTTCATGCGCTGCCAAAGGGCGGCTCCGTCGCCGCCGGGGTAGAAGTACGCGGGCACCGCGAGCTGCTGCGCGATGCCGTCCGGCGGGGCGGCGGCGGCCTGCGCCGGGGTCGCGGCGGACGCGGCGGTGAGCAGTGTGACGAGTACGGCCGCCGCCCGAAGGTGCAGGCGTCCGCGGCCATGCCGGTGCAGCATGGTCGTGTCTCCGATCTGGGGTCTAAGTCAGCCCTTGTTGCCGCTGAAGGCGATGCCTTGGATGAAGTGGCGCTGCATGACCGTGAACAGCACGATGACGGGCAGCGAGGCGAGCAGGGAACCGGCCATGAGCACCGGGTAGTCGGTCTGGAACTGGCCCTGCAGCGACGCCAGGCCCGCCGACAGGGTCATCTTCTCCGGGTCGGTGTTGACGATCAGTGGCCAGAACAGGTCGTTCCAGGACCACAGCACCGTCAGGATGCCGAGTGCGAGCAGGCCGGGTTTGGCCAGCGGCAGCATGACCGACCAGTAGATGCGCAGCGGTCCGGCGCCGTCCAGGCGGGCGGCCTCGTCGAGTTCCTTGGGCAGGCCGAGGAAGAACTGCCGGAGCAGGAACACGCCGAACGCGGAGAACAGGCCGGGCACGATGAGCGCGGTGAGGCTGTTGAGCCAGCCCAGGTCGGCCATGATCTCGTATTGCGGGATGACGAACAGCGGCGGCGGCACCATCAGCACCGACAGGAAGACCCCGAACAGCAGGCCGCGGCCGGGGAAGCGCAGGCGCGCGAACGCGTACGCGGCCATGGAGCAGAACAGCAGCTGCCCGGCGGTGCGGGCGGCGGTCATCAGCACGGTGTTGAGGATCTGGTCGCCGAAGGGCAGCAGCCCGAACACGTCGCCGTAGTTGGACCAGCGCCAGTCGGGCGCGATGGTGGGCGGCACCTTCGTGGCGTTGGTGAGGGTCTTCAGCGAGGTCAGAAACTGCCACAGGAACGGGCCGACCATGACCGCCGCGCCGATCAGCAGCGTGACGTGGGTGGCGGCGCGCCCGCCGCGGCGTGCCGGATCAGCCATAGTGCACCCACCGTTTCTGCAGCCGGAACTGGATCGCCGTGAGGATCACGATGAGCACCAGCAGCGCCATCACGATCGCGGCGGCGTAGCCGCGGTCGTTGGTGTAGAACGCCTTGTCGTAGAACAGGTGCACGACGGTCTGGATGCGCGGGAAGGCCGGGTTGGCGCGGGCCGCCTGGCCGCTGCCGCCCATCACGTACACCAGGTCGAACAGCTGCAGGGAGCCGATGACCGACAGCACGGACACGAAGAACAGCGACGGCGACAGCAGCGGCAGCGTGATCCGCCGGAACTGGGCCAGCGCCCCGGCCCCGTCGATCGAGGCGGCCTCGTAGTACTCGCGCGGGATCGACTGCATGCCGGCCAGGAAGATGACGATGTTGTAGCCGAGGCTGGTCCAGATCCCGACGGCGACCATCGCGTACAGCGCGGTGGCCGGGTCGGCGATCCAGTGCGGTCCCTCGACGCCGACCAGCGACAGCAGGTAGTTGATCAGGCCGAAGTCGCCGTTGTAGAGCCAGCGCCACACCATCGCCACGGCCACCGGCATGGTGACCACGGGCAGGAAGAACATCGCCCGGTACACCGACACCCCGCGCAGCCGCGGCCGGTTGAGCAGCGCCGCGAACATCACCGCCAGCGGGATGCCGAGCAGGCCGAGCAGCGTGTACGTCACCGTGTTGCGCAGCGCGGTCAGCACCTCGTCGTCGGCGGCCAGGGTGCGGTAGTTGTCCAGCCCGACCCATTCGTGCCCGCCGAACGGGCCCCACTCGGTGAAGGAGAAGTAGCCGGTCTGCACCACCGGCCACAGGTAGAACACGGCCAGGCCCAGCCCGGTCGGGGCGATGAGCAGGTAGGCCCAGGCGGCTTCGGCTCCCCGGTGGCGCCACCGGCGTCGCCGCCGGGCGGGCACCGGGGCGGGCACCGCGGTGCGGACGTCGTCCGCGGTGCCCGTCACGGTTGCTGTCATGCGGTGCTACTCCTTCGCCAGCAGGGCGTTCATCTGCGTGGCGAGTTCCTTGGCGGCCGCCTCGACCGCGACCTCACCGGTGTAGGCCTTGGTGAGCTGCTTGAACTCCTCGTCGTTCCAGGCGGCGGTGTTGCGCGACACCGGGTAGGGCACCGCGTAGCTCACCGCGTCGAGGAAGACCTTGCCCTTGAACTGGGCGTTGGCGGCCAGCCAGGCGTCCTGGGTGCCGGTGTACGCCGGGATCGGGCCCTTCTTGCCGAGGATCTCGGCGGCCGGCTTGGAGCCGAGGAACTTCACGAACTCCCACGCCTGCGCCGGGGCCTTCGTCTTGGCCGACACCACGTTGGCCAGGCCGTGGATGATGGTGGCCTGCTTGACGCCGGTCGGCAGCGGGGCCGCGTCGACGCGGGTCTTGGTGTACTCGTTCTTGCCGAACTCGGCGACGTTCCAGGAGCCGCCCCAGTACATGGCGAGCTTGCCCGACTCGAACAGCTGCAGCGGGGCGGTGTCGGTCATCGTCTTGAGGTCCGGCGACTGCTTGTTCTTGATCAGGTCGGTCCAGAAGCGCAGGCCCTCGATGGTGGCCGGGTCGTCGAAGCCGGACTTCTTGCCGTCTGCGGAGATGACGTTGCCGCCGGCCTGGTAGATGGTGTTGTAGTAGTACTCCTGGCCGGCGAGGTTGGCGCCGACGGCGTAGACGCCCTTGGCCGGGTCGGTCAGCTTCCCCGCGGCGGCCTTGAAGTCGGCCCAGGTCCAGCCGTCGGCCGGGTACTTCACCCCGGCGGCGTCGAACAGCTCCTTGTTGTACCAGACGCCGACGGTGTCGAAGTCCTTCGGCAGGCCGTAGACCTTGCCCTCGAAGGTGTAGAGGTCGACCAGGGCCTTCGGGTAGACGCTCAGGTCAAGCTTGGCCTCGGCGACCTTGTCGGCCAGCGGCATGATCACGCCGTTGTCGGCGTACAGCTGGATGTTCGGTCCGTTCATCCAGAAGACGTCCGGGGCGGCTCCGCCGGTGACGGCGGCCCGCAGCTTGGTCCAGTAGTCGGCCCACGGGGTGAGCTGGACGTTGATCGTGATGTTCGGGTGGTCCTTGGTGAAGGCGGCGGCGAGCTCCTCCATCACCGGGACCTGGTTCTTGTCCCACACCGCGTAGGACAGGGTGACCTTCTCGTCACCGGCAGCGGGTTCGTCGCTGCCACAACCCGCGGCGGTCACGGCGAGGGCGGCGGCCAGAACCGCGGCCGCGCCGACCCGCACTGCTTTCCACATCTGAGGAACCCTTCTCGCAAGGACGTCATCGGGGATTCACCGGGTCACATGTGCTAGCCCAGTATTAATGGAGTCCTGAATAAGTTTGTCAAGACCTGTCCCCGGGCTTGGCCGTGCCGACACGTCAACGCCCTGGTCGCACGGGTGCGGCCACTCCGGTGCGCACGTCGAACAGGTGCTCCTGCAGATGTTCCAGCGAGAGTTTCACCGCGCCGAGCGCCACCGACTCGTCGCCGAGTGTCGAGGTGACGATCTCCGGGATGCGCACGCAGCGCTTCTCGATCTCCCGGCGCAGCGGTTCGAGCAGCACGTCGGCCGAGCGGGAGAAGCCGCCACCGAGCACGACGAGCTGCGGGTCCAGCGCCAGGACCAGCGCCGACGCGCCCAGCGCCAGCTCCTTGGCGTAGCGGCGGACCACGGCCACCGCCTTGCGGTCGCCCTCGCGGGCGCTCGCGAACACGTACCCGGCCAGGTCGTCGGGGTCGGTGCCGGCGGGCGCGCCGGTCCACGAGCGCAGGTGCTCCTGCGCCCGGATCCAGCCCAGCTCGGGCAGCGCCCCGATCTCGCCCGCCGCCTGTGCGAAGCCCCGGTGCAGCTTCCCGTCGATGATCAGGCCGGTGCCCGTACGCAGGCCCGCCAGCAGGTAGACCACGTGCTGGGCGTACCGGGCGACCCCGCGCCAGGTCTCGGCCAGCGCGGCCAGCCGGCTGTCGTTCTCCACCAGCACCGTGCCGCCGACCAGCCGCCCCACGTGCTGGGCCAGCTGCACACCGGTCCACTCCGGGAACGCCACCGACAGCACGACCCGGCCCGCGGCGTCGACCAGGCCGCTGGTGCCGACGGTGGTCGCCCAGATGTCCGCGCCGGTCAGCCCGGCTTCGGACAGGCACAACGCGATGGCCGCGTCGACCGCGCGCAGGCGCTCGGCCCGGCCCGCGGTGATCGCCACGGGCACCCGCACCGTGTGCCCGACCTCGCCGTCCAGGTCGGCGGCCAGCACCCGGATGGTGTGCCCGCCGATGTCCACGCCGAGCACCCGGCCGGCGTCGGCGCGGAACCGGTAGCGGCGGGCCGGGCGGCCCATCACCCCGGGCGCGGGCTGCACCTCCTCCAGCCAGCCCTGGCTCTGCAACTGCAGCACCACGTCCTCGGTGGAGGGCCGGGACAGGCCCGTGTCGCGCGACAGCTCGGTCAGCGTCAGCGCCGGGCGGCCGCGCAGCACGTGCACCACCGCCAGGGCGTTGAGCTGCCGCAACCGCGAGAGATCCCCACCTGCGAGCTGTTCGGTCACCACCGGCCCCCTTTTGCGCACCGCGTTGCCATGTTACTAATTATGGAGACCTTCAAAAGTAACTCCTCCACGGGATGGCTGAGATGACTGTAGACGGGGTGCGGCTGGTCGTGGCAGGTGCCGGACTGCGCGGCATCGGATACGCCCGCCGCGCGGCCGCCACGGGGGCGGCCCGGGTGGTGGCCGTCGCCGAACCCGACCCCGCCCGCCGCGCGGCCTTCGCCGCCGAGTTCGGGCTGCCCGCCGACCAGGTCTTCACCGACTGGGCCGACCTGGCCACGGCCGGGCCGCTCGGCGACGCCGCGGTGATCGCGACCCAGGACCGCATGCACGCCGACGCGGCCGTGGCCTTCGCCGCGCTGGGATATCACATACTCCTGGAAAAGCCGATGGCCACCACGGAGCCCGACGCGCTGCGCATCGCCGCCGCCGTCGAAGAGGCCGGGGTCATGCTCGCCGTCTGCCACGTGCTGCGCTACACGCCGTACACGCGGGCACTGAAAGGGCTGCTCGACAGCGGGGCCATCGGCAGGCTGGTCAACGTGCAGCACCTGGAGCCGATCGGGTGGTGGCACTTCGCGCACTCGTTCGTGCGCGGGCACTGGAACAACTCCGAGACCTCCGCGCCGCTGCTGCTCACCAAGTCATGCCACGACATCGACTGGCTGCTGTACCTGATCGGCGCGGCCCCGAGCCGGGTCAGCTCCTTCGGCGGGCTCGCGCACTTCCGCGCCGAGCAGCGCCCGGCCGAAGCGGCCGACAACTGCCTGGACTGCCCCCTCGAACGCAGCTGTCCCTACTCCGCGCCTCGGCTCTACCGGTCCTGCCTGGGCGACCCGGCCCGCGAGTTCTGGCCGCTGTCGGCGGTCACCACCGACCACACCGAGGCCGGTATCGACGCCGCGCTGCGCACCGGCCCGTACGGGCGCTGCGTCTACGGCAGCGACAACAACGTCGTCGACCACCAGGTCGTCGCGATGGAGTTTCCCGACGGCGCAACCTGCACATTCACCATGACCGCGTTCACCCCGATGGAACACCGCCGCACCCGCCTGTTCGGCACCCACGGCTACGTCGACGGCGACGGCCGGCTGCTGCACGTCACCGACTTCCGCACCGGCGAGCAGCACACCATCGACACCGGCACGCTCGAGGGCGGCAGTGCGGGTGACGGGCACGGCGGCGGCGACGAGGGCATCATGGACGCCTTCCTCAAGGCCGTGGCCAGCGGCGACGCGTCGGCGCTGCACTCCGACGCAGCCGCGAGCCTGGCCAGCCACCGTGTGGTGTGGGCTGCCGAGCAGGCCCGCACGTCCGGCACGGTCCTGCCGTTCCACGCCGGGTGACCTGACGCGCCGGCCGGGTTCCGGTATCTCACGGAACCCGGCCGATCCTGCGCGAGCGCCCGCCGCGGACGGACCGCTACCGGCGACCGCGGGGGCGCGGCAGTTGAGCCGCCATCCGGCCGGAGGTCGCCGACGACGTCGTCAACAGTCGTTGGAAGGCCAGGAAGAACAGCAACACCGGCAGCAGGGACAGCACGCACATCGCGAACATCGGCCCCGGGGAGCTGAGCCCGCCGGCGATCGCGTACTGGTGCAGCCCGGACGGCGCCGTGGAGTCCTCCACCAGCGGCAGGTAGACCAGCTGGGGGAAGAAGTCGTTCCAGGTCCAGATGAACGACAGGATCGCCGTGGCGGTGATCGCCGGGCGGCTCAGCGGCAGGATCACGTGCCGGAACAGCTGCAGCGGGCTCGCGCCGTCGGTGCGCGCGTACTCGTCGTAGTTCTCCGGCAGCGAGCGCAGGAACTGCACGATCAGGAAGACGAAGAACGAGTCGGTGGCGAGCAGCTTCGGCACGATCAGCGGCAGCGGGGTGTTCAGCCAGCCGAGCTCCCGGAACAGCATGTACTGCGGGACCATGAGCACGTGCTGGGGCAGCAGCAGCGTGCCGATGACGACGGCGTACCAGAACCGGCGCAGCGGGAACCGCAGCCTGGCGAAGGCGAACGCGGCCAGCAGGCAGGTGACGACGTTGCCGACCACCGCCCCGGCGGCGACCACGGTGCTGTTGACGAAGAACGTGCCGAAGCCGACCCCGTTGCTCCCGGACCAGCCGGCGGTGTAGTTCGACCAGGTGAACTCCTGCGGCCACAGGCTCAGGCCGGTCGCCGTCTCGCCCGCCGAGCGCAGCGACGAGGCCAGTATCCACAGCAGCGGGTAGACGAGGACCAGCACGACGGCGACCGTGGCGGCGGTGGCCGCGGCGCGGGCGAGCCGGCCGGGGCCCGGCGTGACGGCGGAGACGCTCACGGCCGGCCTCCCGGGTAGTGGACCCACCAGCGGCTGGTCCAGAAGATGAGCGCGGTCAGCGCCCCCACCGCGACCAGGAAAGCCCAGGCCATGGCCGAGGCGTAGCCCATCTCCAGCCCGGCGAACCCGCGCAGGTAGAGGTACAGCGTGTAGGTCAGGGTCGCGTCCTCGGGACCGCCGCCGCCGTCGCCGAACACGAACGCGGCCGTGAAGCCCTGGAACGCCGCGATCGTCTCCATGACCACGGTGAGCAGGATGACCGGGGACAACGTGGGCAGGGTGACGCTGCGCAGGATCCGCCACCGGCCCGCCCCGTCGATGCGCGCCGACTCCGCGTAGTCGGCGGGGATCTGCCGCATGGCGGCCAGGTAGATCACCATCGGGCCGCCGAACTGCCAGGCGGCGAGCAGGATCAGCGTGAACAGCGCCGTGTCCGGCTCCGTGGCCCAGGACCGGTCGGGCACGCCGAACACGCCCAGGACCTGGTTGACCGCACCGCCCGTGTCGAACATGGTGCGCCAGGTGATGGCCAGCGCGACGCTGACGCCCAGCAGGGACGGCAGGTAGACCAGCGCCCGCAGCGTGCCCGCGCCGCGGCGGCGGCCGTTGAGCAGCGCCGCGACCGCGAACGCGACGAGCAGTTTCAGTGGCACCGACACGGCGACGAACACGACCGTGACCTGCACCGAGCGCCAGTACCGGGGATCGGCGGTGAACATCCGCTCATAGTTGGCCAGGCCGATCCAGGTGAGTTCGCCGGTGATGACGTTGTAGTCGGTGAAGCTCAGGGCAAGCGAGTAGAGGACCGGCGCGACGGTGATCGCGGCGAGCCCGGTCAGCCACGGGGTGAGCAGCAGGTAACCCGCGACGCTTTCCCGGTGCAGGAGGCTGCGCCGGGGCGGACGGTGCGGCAGTGGCGGCGGCTTGGTCCAGAGCCGGGCGGCAGGCCGGTCAACGACGGTCACGACCGGCTCCCAGGACACGGCCGGCCGTGATGGCAGGGCAACACATGGATCGGTGCTCTCTTCCCGCAGTACGAATACCGACAGGGCGTGCGCCGATTCACGCCGGTTCACCACGCGGCGAATCCGCGGGCGTCTTGCTGTGCCGTGCATTCCGGCCGGGTCGGCCGGTCGTCATGGGGCCGGCCTGTCAGAATCCGAAGTGGAGATAGGCGTCGGCGTTGTCCCTGGTGATCGTCTCCGATGCCAGCACGATCTCCTTGGGCACCTCGAACTCGGCCAGGTCGGCCAGGCCCCGCTGCTGAGCGATCAGCCTGGCCAGCAGGATCGCCGACGACGCCATGGACGGGCTGTAGGTGACCGTGGCCTCCAGCACCGTGCCACCCGCCTTGATCGTCTGCATCGCCTGCCGCGACCCGGCGCCGCCCACCATGAAGAACTCACCCCGCTTGGCGGCCTCGACGGCGGCCAGCACGCCGACGCCCTGATCGTCGTCGTGGTTCCACACCGCGTGCAGGTGCGGCAGGGCCTGCAGCAGGTGCGCGGCCTCGCGCTGGCCGGTGTCCGCCGTGAACCCGGCCGCGCGCCGGTTCGCGACCGACAGGCCCGCCGCGGCCAATGTGTCCCTGAATCCGCGGGACCGCTCCTGGGTCAGTTCGAGGAAGTCCAGCCCGGCGATCTCGCCGATGACCGGCCGGTCCACCTTCCGGGTCGCGAGCCGCGCGATGATGAAGCGGGCGGCGGCCACCCCCATGCCGTAGTTGTCGCCCTTGATCTGCAGCCGGAATGCCGCGGGGTTCGGGAAAGCCCGGTCGAGGTTGACCACCGGCACGCCGGCGCGCATCGCCTCGACGCCGAACCCGTCGAGTTCCTTGCCGTCGTACGGCAGCACGACGATCACGTCCGGCCGTTCGGCGATCAGTGTGGACAGCGCCGCGCGCTGGGCGGCGGCGTTCGCGCCCGCCGCGACCATCTTGAACTCCACGTCCGAGAACGTCCGAGCCTGCCGCCTGGCATTGTTGGTGATCGCGGCCAGCCACCCGTGATCGGCCGCGGGCGCGGAGAAGCCGATCACGACACGCCTGCCGGGGGCGGCGTTCGGGTGGGCGGCGTCGCCGGCCAGGATCTGCGCCGCCGGCGGAGCCTGCCCGCCGGTGCATCCGCCGAGCAGCACCGCCGCACCGACGGCGGCCGCGCCGGACACGACCGCACGCCGCGAGTGGCCTGCCATGACGGCCTCCGATTCATCATGATCGAGGCGCCGCCGCGGCCGCGCCGACGGCCACCGGGGCGATGGACGCGCCGGACCGAACTCGACCTTGATCAGGACAGACTCGGCTGGGTGTCGCACACGTTACGAGCTTTCACTCACCGTGTCCATATCTTCTACTGCAAATGTTCGAACTTTTATATAGATCGACAAAAGTACGATTGCCGGTCTGTCGGCTTAACCGGCGAAATAGCGAGCCGCGACCTCGGTGTGCAGGCTGAACGCGAGCGGAGTGGTCGCCGTGACCAGTTCCCAGCCCGCCGACTCGGCATTGGCGACCGGCGCGGGCAGGTCGGCGACGTCGCGGTGCGGCAGCAGCCCGAACACGAGCAGGGTGCCGTCCGGGGCACTGAGCGTGTCGTACAGTCTCACCTCGGCCGCGTCGGCCCGGATGCCCGTCTCCTCCCACAGCTCGCGGACCACCGCCGCCTGCCACGACTCGCCCAGATCGATGAACCCGCCCGGCAGCGCCACCTGGCCCGCCCCCGGCGGGATGAGGCGCCGCACGCCGAGCAGGCCGTCGCCGACCGGCAGCACGGCGACCGCGACCGGCACCGGGTTCACATAACTGACCTGCTCGCAGGCAGCACACCGGCGCGGCCAGGCCAGGTCGGCGGCGAAGGCGCTCCCGCAGTAGGAGCAGTGCGAATGACGGGCCGGCATGCCCGCCACGCTAGCCCGCCCGCGCCAACCACCACGTGCGGGGACACCACATCGGCGCGGTTACGGGGCCAGGGCCGCGGCGAGCCTGCGCGCCTCGACGACCACCCGGCTCGAACCACCACGGGCGGCTGCCGCGTCCACCGCCGCGATCGGACCGCGTACCCCCAACGCCACCGCGCAGCGGCAGGCGACCTCGACCACGTCGGCGACCCCGGGCAACGGGCTCTCGGCGCGCAGCAGCTCCGGCAGCGCGGCCCGGCACAGTTCCCACACCCCGGCGACCGCACCGGCCCGCGCGGCGTCGCCAAGCGCGGCGGCTGCCCGCTTGGCCTTCACCAGCCCGGCCGCGCCCAGCCAGCCGAACTCCCGGCCGACCACGGCCCGGTCCAGGGCCGCGTCGAAGCCGAGCAGGGCGTCGACGACCGCGGCCCGGTCCACCGCGTGCCCGGCCGCCAGCGCGTACGCGACGGCCAGCGGCACCGCGGGTCCGACCGGCCCGCTCGTCTCGGCGAGCATCGGCAGGAGCACCGCCATACCGCGGCCCTCGATGTTCGGCAGCAGCCAGGCGGCGACTGCCTCCCGATGCGACGGCATCATCGCCGCCCAGGTGGCGGGGTCACCGGACGGCTGGCGGCACACGCGCTGCGGCGGCGTGAGGGTGAACAGCCGGCGTTCGACCGGGCCGGCGTCGGCGGGCGGGGCCAGCGCCACCACGCCCCGGGCCGCCGGTCCGAAACCCCGCAGGTTCGGGGCCTGCACCACGCGGGTGGCGACCGGGTCCGAGTGGCCGTCGCGCAGCCGCCGGGCCAGCGCGATCCCGGCCGGTGAGCGCAGCCGCCCGGCCGCGGCGACCGCAGCCGGGTCGGCAGACCTGGGCAGCCGCAACAGCGCCTGGGCCAGGTCGGTCGGCCAGGGCTCGTAGCCTGCCTGCTCGTACCGGGCCAGCCGGCCGGCCAGCTCGGCCGGATCGAGGTGACCGTTGGCCTCGGTCGGGGTGGCCAGCAGGACGGGCACCGGCGTGGCGGGGCCGTGCGCGGCGATCTCGGCGAGCCGGTGCTGCGCCAGCCAGGTGGGGGTGAAGTCGCCGTGCGGGTGCAGCGGCGCCAGCGGCCCACCGGCCTGAATACGGCGCTGCGCGTCGGCGATCGCCGGCCGGGCCTGGGCTGCTAGCTGCGGCGAGCCGCCCATGACGGCCAGCGCGCACCAGATCAGGGTCTGGTCCATGTTCCAGATTGGATTCAGCCAGTCCCGTTGTCGCGCGACGACGGGGCCCAGCGCCCGCGCCGCGGCCGTCCTGTCCCCCGCCGCGATCGTCACCAGGCCCGCCATCACCCGCTCCATGGTGACCGGGGTCAGGTCCCCGTGGAGCAGTGCGGCGACCTCCTCGGCGAGCTCGGCGACCGTGGTGATGCGGTGCAGTGCGGGCACGTGCGGCGCGGGCGCCGACTGCGGCTGCAGCGGCTGCTCGGCGGCCGTCGGCGGGTCGAGCAGGGCGAGCAGTTCGGCCCGGTCGGCGGGGCGGCGGCGGGCAGCGGCGCGCAGCCATACCTGCTGGGTCTGGCGCAGTTTCTTCTCGTCGCGGGCGAGCACCGTCGCCGTCATGTCGCGCAGCGTGTCGAGTTCGAGCAGGCCGGCCTCGTCTGCGGCGCGCAGGGCGCGTTGGGCCAGGCCGACGACGGTGCTGTGCGGCGAGTGCAGCAGCGAGAGGTAGTCGGTCAGTCCCGCCGCGAGGTCACCGGTGTCGGCCGGAATCGCGTCGTGCAGGCGTACGTACGGCCGCACGGCGGCGGGCGTACCGCCGAGCAGCAGCCGGGCCCGGCAGCCTGAACGCACGACCCCGGCGGCCGCCGGGTCGGCGGCGGCGAGCCGGCGCAACGTGTCCTCGATCCGCGCGCCGCCGCGAGCCAGCGCCTCGCCGAACCCTTCGTGCTGCAGGACCAGCGGGAGCAGTAGCGGCCGCCACGGATCGTCTGCCAGCGCCTGGTATGCCTGCTCGCCGCGGTGGACATGCCGCCACCAGCCCATCGCGAACGACGGCTCAGTCGGCACCGGCAGCCCGGCCTCCCGCACGAGCGCGTCGGCCAGCCGCCACTCGTCCCAGGGACGCGCGTCCAATCCCGCCACCACCCCGGCGGCGAGTTCGGGCAGCCAGGTGATGGGGCGCTCGCGCAGCACCGTGACGGCGGACTCGGCCGGGAGAACGTAGGTGCCTTCCCGCCACGCCCCGTGGGCGAACACGGCGGCCGTGGCCCGTCGGGCGTCGGGCGCGCAACCGATCCCGGCCAGTGCCAGGACCGCCGGTTTACGGGGGTGCCACCAGGACGGCTGCTCCTTGTTGCGCCTGATATAGCTCGTGATCTGAGTGAAAGCCGCCAGCCGTCGGGCTTCGGCCGCCCCGGCCACCCAGCCGATCACGTCCTCGACCGAGTTGCGCTCCAGCGCCGCCTCCAACACGGCCCAGTCACCGGAACTCTGGTCAACGGCATCCGTGGCGGCAGTCGGCATGGCGCGCAAGCTACACCAGCCGACGGACACCGCGCCCGACCACGGCGACGATCTTGCGCGAACTGTTGCCGTTCTGCCCGGTTCAGGCGTGTCGTACCCACAGTTCACGCAAGATCGCCGCTGGGTGCGCGGTCGGTGGGGGTCCACATGGGATCACGCTCGGCTCACCTCGGGTGCGGGAGGATTTCGGCATGACGATGGTCGGCCGGGCGCGGGAGCTCGGTGAGGTCCTGTCCGCGGTGCGTGATTCGCGGACGGATGTGGTGCTGGTCAGCGGCGAGGCGGGGGTGGGCAAGACGCGGCTGCTCGACGCCGTGTGCGCCGCGCTCCCCTCGGTTCGGGCCTGGGGCACGCGAGGGCTGTCGCATGTCCCGCTGGCGGCGCTGGCGCACCTGGTCGACCCTGCGACGACGTCGCTCGCGGAAATGGTCGCCCAGGTGCTGCGGGCGGTCCCGGCCGAGGCGGTGCTCGCGGTCGACGACCTGCACGGGTGCGACGAGGTCTCGCTGGCGGTCGCGATGCGGGTCGCCCGGGACGCCGGACGCACGCTGGTCGGCACCGTACGGACCGCCGACGGTCGCGTCCCGCCTGTCGTGGCCGAGCTCGCGGCGTCGTCGGGCACTGTCATGGTGACCGTCGTGCCCTTCGACCGGACGTCGACGGAGGAGCTGGTCCACACGCTGCTCGACGGACCCGTGGACGCCGGCGTGGTCGACGACGTGTGGCGCCGTACCGGCGGGAACGCGCTTTTCGTCACCCAACTGCTCGACAGCGCACGCCACAGCGGCGCGCTGCACCGCTCGACCGTCGGCTGGCACGCTGTCCGGCCGCTGCCGATCCCGACCGGGCTGCGCAGCCTCCTGCCGACGCGTCTGCGGGGCCTGCCCGACGACGCCGTGGCCGCCGCGCACTTCCTCGCCGCCACCGGCCGGGCGAACGACGGCGAGGTCGAGCAGGCCGGGCACCTCGCCGGAACGGAGCACCTGGTCACACACGGGATCGCCGCGTGGGCGGCCGAGACCGTGCGGTTCGTCCACCCGTTGTTCGCCGAGGTGCTGTGGGACGGGCTGTCGCCCGCCCGGCGGCGGTCGGTGCTGCGCGAGCATCTCGCGGTCGCCAGGGCGCTCGCGCCGCACGACCACGTGCGGTGCACCGTGCTGAGCCTGGACGCCGGGGAGGTCGTCGAGCCGGGACGGCTGCTGGCCGCGGCCCGGGTCGCGGCTACGGGCGGTGCGACCGACGTCGCCGTCCGGCTGGCCCGGGCATGCCTGGACCGGGTCGCCGAGGCCTGGACCGCTCACCCGGAGGTCGCCGCCGGCGCCGCTCTCGTCCTCGCGGTCACCCTCTGGGAGACCGGGCGCACCGACGAGGCCGTGACCGTCCTGCGCCACGCGCTGGACCGCACCCCGCCCGGCAGGGACGCCGCCCTGCTCGCGGTGACCCTGCACAAGGTGGTCCTCTGGGGCCGCTACGACCTGCCCGCCGCCCGGGAGGTGCTGCGCCGGCAGTCCGCCCGGTATCCCGCCGGGGCGCCGGTCGGCGTCCTGTTCGCGGTCGCCGAGGCGGACGCGCTGGCCTACGCCGGGCTCCCGGACGAGGCGCTGGCGCTCACGTCCGGCATCGGGGACGGCACCGGGCTGCCGCTGCCGGTCCGGACCATGCTGGCGACCAGCCGCAGCAACGCCCTGGCCCACATCGGACGGACCGGCGAGGCGGTCGCCGCCGTCGAGGAACTGCTCGACCAGGTCACGGCCGCCGGGCCGGAAGCGGTCGCCGGGACCCGCGACAAGCTGCTCGTGTACGCGAGCCACGCCCTGCGCGAGCACGGCCGGCTCGACGACGCCGCCCGCACCGCCGAGCGCGCCTACGACAGCGCGCTGGCCGACGGCGTCGTCTTCGAACGCGCGTGGGCTGCCCTGTGCGTCGGCGCGGCCCGGATGCAGGCGGGGCACCTGGACGACGCGGCGCTCTGGGCGCGGCGCAGCCTCGTGACTGCGGCGGCCGCCGGGATGACCGACTGCACCCGGGTCTGTTTGAGCGTGCTGACCGTGTCCTACAGCTCGCGCGGCCTGCCCCCGGACCCGTCGTGGGTGACGTACCTGCGCTCGCCGGAGGCGGGACTGGGCTTCCTGCGCCACACCGTCCCGATCGCCCTGGCCTGGGCCGCATACGGCGAGGGCCGGCACGCCACGGCCCGCGACCTGTTGCGGCAGGGCCAGGCCAGGGCCGAACGGGAACGGGCGGTGGCGGCCGAATCCTGGATCCTGCACGAACGCCTCCGCATGCACGACGGCAGCGGCGTACGCGCCCGGCTGGCCGCGCTCACCGCCGGCTCCGCGATCGGCGCGGCGCGCCTGGCCATGGCCACCGGCCTGGAACGAGCCCGCCCCGAGACCCTGCTGGAGGCCTCGGCGGCCTTCGAGGCCGTCGGCTCACCCCTGTACGCAGCCGAGGCCGCAGCCGCAGCCGCACGGTGCGCCTCGGGCCGGGTCGCGGCTGCCGCCCGACGACGGGCCGACGAACTCGCGTACGACGTGGGCGACCCGGCCACTCCCCTGCTGGCCGGGTCACCGGCACCCGCCGACCCGCTGACCTCCCGCGAGCGCCTGGTCGCCGAACTCGCGGCGGGCGGAGCGAGCAACACCGAGATCGCCACACGGCTGGTCCTGTCGGTGCGGACGGTGGAGAACCACCTGTCCCGCGCCTACGCGAAACTCGGGATCACCTCACGGGACGGCCTCGTCCGGGCCGGGATCGGCAGCCGCTAGGCACGCCGCCCGGCGGCGGTGCGGCACACGTCCGCGACGCGGGACGCACCGCCGCCAGGCGAGGCTCAGCAGGTGCCGGGGCCGGACGCGCAGCCGCCGGGGGTGCCGCCGCCGGGTGCGCCCTCGATCGGGCTGGGCAGGTCGGGGCGGGTCTCCGGGTGGGCCTTGTTCCAGCCGGCCGCGATGACGATCGCCCCGGCGTGCGTGGCGGTGTCCTCACCCGAGAACAGCGAGATCAGGTCCCGGCGGCGCATGGCCGCGTCGACGTCGTCATCGGTCACGACACCGATCACGTCGGGGGCGTCCTGGACGGGGGTGACCGTCGCGCCCTTCATCGTGAGCATCTTCTCCAGGGCCGCGGCCACCTCCTGGTGCGAGAGCCAAGCCGTGCCGGGCAGCGGCGGGCCGGTGACGTCGTCACCGGTGGTCATCGCGTCAGTGCAGTTCTCGCCCTTGTCGTCGCACTTCTGGGTCTTCTTCGAGGAGGACTTCTTGCCGTCCTTGTCTTCCTTCTTCTCCTCGTGGGTCTTCTTCGTCTCGGTGACCTTGCCGTTCTCGTCTCGCTTGTACTCGGTGGTGTCCTTCGTGACCGTCTTGTTGCCCTCGCTGTCGGTCCGGTGGACGATGTGCACCTGCTTGGTGACGTTGCCGTTCTCGTCGCGCTGCGTCCGTTCGATGTGGTAGCCGCCGTCCAGGTCGACCCACGTCTTCTCGCTGGAGTACCCGACCGTGTTGAGATCCTTGTCGTAGTACTCGGTCTGAGTGCTCGACGTGCAGGTGAGTTCGCACTCGCCCTCCGTCGTGACCGACGTGGACCCGTCGCCGTAGCTGGTCCGCCTCGTCCCGTCGTCGTCGGCCGGCCAGGAGTCGGCACCGCCGTGGCCCGCCGCCCACCACGAGGTCACACCGTCGTACGCGCTGTACCAGCTGCCGTTGAACCGACCCAGGTCGATGCCCAGGTCCTTGCCCGCGTCGTCACGGGCGGACAGGCCGAAGGCCAGGCCGTTCACCCCCGGCATCTCGATGCCGAACTGCTTGAGCAGCCCGTCGTGGATCCCGGCGAGCGCGAGGCTGCCCTGGCGCGTGGGGATCCCGAAGACCTCCGACGGCAGGGTCGGCGGGAGACCCCCGGGCAGGTCCTGGCGGGCCAGCCAGTTCTTCTCCAGACCCCGGACGAACTCCTCCGGGAACACGGCCCACGTGCCGTACCCGAGCTCGTAGGTCGGCAGCGTCCTGGCGATCGTCGCGTCCAGGAGGACCTTCAGCGGCGGGGTGCTGGCCGGGTCGAACGGGTCGTAGCCGAGGGTGATCTCGTCGGCGTCGGACATACCGTCACCGTCGGAGTCCACCACCCGCAGCACCAGGTAGCAGGCGGACAGGTCGCACACCCTCAGGTCGGACAGGTCGCCGCCGCGTCCGCCGTCTTCGGCCCGTGCCGGGGACGCGAGGACCGCGGGAAGCATGAGGATGCAGGTCAGGGCCGCCAGCGCGGCCCGGAGCCGCGTACCGGATCCGAGTGCCGATCGATAAGACAACATACGGCCGAACTTAGGCAGCGTCCGGGGAGATGTCCTGAGTGGTGGGTACTCAAATGCGCGACGCGCGCAGCCGAGGGCTCTGACCCGAGCCCTCGGCGCGCGAGGTTGGTCAGAGGTCGGGGGCGAAGTGGGTGGCGGCGGCGGTGACCGAGGCGGTGATCTCCTCTTCGGTGGCCGTGCCGGAGGCGCGGACGGCGTCGGCCCAGGCCTGGATGGAGCGGCGGGAGAACTCCTGGCCCGGTAGGGAGTTCTGGTCGGCGAGCGGGTCGGCGATGTGCTCGCCGCCGAGGTGCCGGGCGAGCATGAGCAGGCCCTGGTCCCAGCCGGGGCCGACGTAGAGCGCGCCCGCGCCGCTGCCGGCCATCGCGACGGGCACGGTGTGCTCCACTTCGAGGTCGGTGACGTCGGTGCCGGCCGAGGTCAGGCGCACCTCGACGATGCTGGTGGGGCCGCCGTACGTCATGCGCAGCAGCTTCGGGGGGCGGCACTGGAGGATGTCGCCGGAGGCCATGTTCTCGACCTGGAAGCTGCCGCCCTCGCGGAAGTCGCCCGTGACCGGTGCGAACCAGCGGGGCAGGCGCTCCTTGCCGGTGATGGCGTCCCAGACGTCCTCGACGCCGGCGTGGTAGGTGCGCTTGACCAGCACGGCGACCAGCTCGCCGAGGTCGCCGCCGTCGCGTCGGGCGACCTCGCGCCGGATCGCCTCAAGCTGCTCGGTGATGTCCTTCATCGGGCTTCTCCTTGTCTTCTGACTCGCGCAGGCGGCGTTCGCGGCGGCCCCGGGCGAGTTCGGTGCCCAGCGCGTCGAGGCGCAGGTTCCAGAACCCGCGGAAGTGGTCCAGCCAGTTGTCCACTTCCCGCAGCGGGGCGGCGTCAACCGCGTACAGCCGACGGGTTCCCTCGGCGCGCACGGTCGCGAAGCCGTTGTCGCGCAGCACTTTGAGGTGCTGCGACACCGCGGGCTGCGAGATGCCGAACTCGGCCTGGACGACCTCGGTCAGCGCGCCGGAGGTCCGCTCGCCGCCGGCCAGCAGTTCGAGGATCCGCCGCCGGACCGGATCGCCGAGTACGTCGAAGGCGTGCACGGCCCAAAGTTACAGCTGCGACTTATATAAGTCAAACCCGGTATTAGCCGAGCGGCAGGTCGAGCAGGCTGTCGGCAAGTGACGCCGCCCGCTCGGTGTCGTCGTCCAGGGCGACGACGAGCACGCTCAGCCCCCGGTCGGGCACTCGGGCCAGCACGGTGCGCACCCCGGGCCAGCCACCGCCGTGGCGGTACACGGTCAGCCCGTGGCGCTGCCGCACGCCCATGCCCCAGGCGTAGTCCAGCACCGTGCCGTCGTCGAGGCGGCCCGGAGCCTGCATCAGCCCGCTGACACCGAGCCGGCTGTCGTTGAGCGCGTCGGCCCAGCGCAGCAGGTCGGCAGGGGTGCTCCAGAGCCCGCCGTCGCCTGGCGACAGCGGCGCGGGCGACAGCGGCTCGGCGTCCGGCGGGGCCGCCCCCGGCCCGTCCCAGAGGCGCGTGTCGGCGAGCCCCAGCGGCTGGAACAGCAGGTCCTCGGCCAGCGAGGGCAGCTCGGCACCCGCGGCCCGGCGCACCGCTTCGGCGAGGCAGACGTAGCCGGCGTTGGAGTACTCGTACGCGGTGCCGGGTGGGCGTGCGGGTTGGGGCAGCGCCCGCAGCGCGGCCAGCACCCCGGGCCCGGTGCGGTCGCCGGTCAGGGCGCGGTCGACCAGGTCGTCGCCGGGCAGGCCGCCGACGTGGTGCAGCAGGTGGCGCAGGCGCACCGACTCCGCCCACGCGGGCAGCTCGGGCAGCCGCCGCGACAGTGGCTCGTCCACGGCCAGGCCGCCCTGTCGCATCACCAGCGCCACCAGCGCCGCGATGACCTGCTTGGACAGTGAGGCCGCGTAGACGGGTGTGCGGTCGCCGAACCGCCGTCCCGCCGGAGTGCGGCCCGCGCATCCGTACACCGGTGGCGCGCCCCGCAGCGAGACGCCTGCCACCAGCGGTTCCGTCGCCACGTAGCCCGCGTTCCGGGCCAGCTGCGTGACCTCCCGCGCCGAAGCCGGACGCAATCCGCGGATTTCCCGCCCGGCGATGGTGGAACGGAAATCCTGCGGGTGCATCAGGCGCAGCCGCTGGGCAGGTCGGCGATGTAGCTTGACGTGGCGGCCGCGAGCACCCCGAACGGGACCAGGGTCAGCCCCCATCCGGCCAGCATCGCCCACCGGTTGCCGTTGGTACGGCGCAGCGCGCCCGCCAGCAGCGCCCCGCCCAGCAGCAGGTCCAGCAGGACGGCGAGGCCCCAGCCCGCGGCCAGCCCGTCCGCCCTGTCGCAGCCCTCCAGCCGCAGCAGCGACAGCAACCCGTAGACGAGCGCGGCGAGCACGTGCACGAGCGCGCCGATCGTCAGGTTGGCCGTCAGCCCCTGCGGTCCGGGGAGCCGGTGCACCGTGTGATCCGCCACGCGTCCGCCTCATCACTGCCGTCGCGCCGGCTCCGTCAGCCTGCGGCGAGGAAGTGTCCCACCGGCAGGTTACCGTTCGTTTACTCGTCGTCGTAGAGCCCTTCCAGCAGGCGCAGGCGTTCCACGACCTCGGCGGCGAGGTCGAGGCTGGCCGGGGACAGGCCGCTCACCCGCTGCAGCAGCCGGCGCACCTTGGTGTCGCGCAGTGCGCCGAGCAGTTCCAGTTCCCGGTCGACGGCCGCGGCCCGCTCGGGGTCGAGGAAGTACGCCACGTCCACGCCGAAGTGCGCGGCGATCCGCCCGACCAGTTCGTGGCCAGGGTTGGTGCGTTTGCCGGTGCGCAGCATGCCGATGTACTGCGCGGACACGTCCACGGCGCGGGCGACCATCTCGTCGGTCTGGCGTACGCCGCCAGGCTGGATCGCGTCCAGCAGCCGGTTGTAACGCAAAGCAAACATCGGCAACACGGGGCGTGATTGCATCTGGACATCATCTGACGGGCAGGCCGGGCCGGACATGTTCACTCCATTTAGGACACGACGCCGTCGGCGGTCCAGGGTCAGTCGGGCGACGGGCTCAGGTGCTTCAGCTGGTGCGCGAACGCCAGGATCACGGCGTCGAACTGGGCCTCGATGGCGGGCAGGTTCGACCGGGCCGCCTCCAGCGAGCGCAGGCAGGTCGCCAGCATGGCCACGTCGCGGGCCTCGCGTTCGCGGTCGGGGCTGTACGCGCCCCCGGCACTCGCCCGGTAGCTGGCCGCGGCCCGGTCGGCGTCGCGGCGGGCGGCGTCGAGGATGTGCGCGGCCTGCTTCTCCGCGCTCTCCACGATGAGTCGGCTCTGCTGCTGCGCGGCTGCGATCACGGTGTCGGCCTGGGCCTGCGCGCGGGCGGTGAGGGTGACCGCCTCGGCGGCTACCTGCCGGGCCCGCACGGCCGGATCGACGGGCTGCAGCCGGTCGCCGAGCCGCTTGACCCGGTCGAGTTCGGCTTGCTGGGCGGCGATGTAGGCATTGAGCGCGTCGACGTCCTCGGCGAGCGTGCGCCGCAACCGGTCGACGGCCTCCTTGTCGTATCCGCGCCGCCGGCCGGTGGCGTCGGGCAGGTGGTGGCGGACGATCGACTCCGGCGTGTGCGGCACCCGCTTGCGCAGGTCCGGCTGCTCGTACGCGTGGACAGTGCTCACTTCTCCCCCTGTGTCATCGGATCGCGGCGGGGCTCGCCGCGGGTGCTTGGGACGGCTGGTAACGCGCGCCGTCGTAGTCCTCGACGTGGATCTGCGCGGCGGGCACACCCGCGGCGGCGAGCGCCTCGCGCGCGTTCCCGGCCAGCGCGGGCGGCCCGCACACGTACACCTCGCGCTCGCCCAGGCGCGTGGTGCGCAGCGCCGCGCCGAGCACGTCGTCGCCGCCGCGCTCCTCCGGGGTCACCGGCAGCACGCTCAGCCAGCGGTGCGCCGCCTCCAGCCCGCGCAGGGTCGGCAGGTCGTAGAGGTCGCCGACGCCGCGGGCGCCCGCGAACAGCTGCACGGACCGGGCCGGCACCCCGGCGGCGGTCTCGACCTCGACCTGCTCGACCAGGGCCCGCAGCGGGGCCAGGCCGGTGCCCGCGGCGATCAGCAGCAGGTCGCGGCCGCCGCCCGGGGTGAGGGTGAGCCGCCGGCCGAGCGGCGCGCCGAGCCGCACCTGGTCGCCTTCGCGGAGCTGGTGGACGAGCGCCGGGCTGAGCTCGCCGCCGGGCTGGGCGCGGACGTGGAATTCGATGGTGCCGTCGGCCCGCGGGGTGTTCGCGGGCGACAGGTAGCGCCAGACCCGGGGCCGCAGCGGGCATTCCAGGGCCACCGACTGGCCGGGCCGGTAGGTCAGCGGCATGGTCGGGCGCACGGTGAACACGGCCAGGTCGGGGCCGCGGCGTTCGTGTTCGAGCACGTCGGCGGTCCACCAGGCGGGCTGGCTGCGGGCGGCGTGCTCGGCCGCCCGCAGCATGGTGCCCGACACCAGTTCGTACGCCGCCGACCACAACGCGGCCAGGTCGTCGGTCCACTCCTCGCCCAGGAAGTGCTCCAGGGTGGCCAGCAGCGCCTGCCCGACCTGCGCGTAGTGCGCCCCGACCACCGAGAACCTGCGGTGGTCGCGGCCCAGCCCTTCCAGGTACGGCACGGCCTGGTCGAGCCGGTCGACGTGGGACACGACGTGCCCCAGCGCCTGCAGCAGCCGGTCCCGCTGGCCGGCCATGGACACCGGGAACAGGTCGCGCAGCTCCGGATACGCCACGAAGAGGAAGGCGTAGAAGTGCTGCGCGGCCCGGTCACCGTGGGCTTGCACGGCGGCGAAGCTGGCCTGCAGGCGCTGCGCGTCCATCCTCAGACCGCCGCCGGCTCGGCGACGATCAGGGGTTGCACGCTGGCCAGCACCTGTCCGACCTGGAGGATGACGTCCATCGGGACGTGCAGTTCGAACAGGACTCCGGCGGCGTACTGCGCGACCCGCTGGTAGTGGGCCGCGCTGATGTTCAGCCGGGCGTGCGCGGGCCCGAGGTTCTCCACCGGGTATCCGGTGGGGCCGCCGAGCACGTGGGTAAGCAGCGCGACCATGTGGCTCTTGAGCCTGGGCAGGTCGATGCCGTCGAAGTAGTCGGCGAGCTGCTCGTCGGCGAGCAGGTAGGTGTAGAGCCGGTCCACCGCCTCCCGCACCGACGGCGCGCCGCCGATGAGGTCGTATGCACTGGTGGCCGTGGTGGTGGCTCCTGGACTGTCTGACATTGTTCCGCCTCCGTCATCGCAGTGGTGAGCAACGCGGAGCCGGCATTCGCCCGGTCCGGGCCCGCACCCGGTTCGGACGTGGTGGAGCACACCGGCACAACCAGCGGTTTGCCCGAAGGCCGCCCATCAAACCACTGGTTATCCGCGCACCATCAGGATATATAGATGCGTCACTTTGGTGTCAACCAGTAGTCGGTTAATATACGGTGTGTGTTTTAGAACACATGTTCGATAACTGTCCACATCGTACGGTGCAGCTCATCGACGGTGTGCGGCGGCCTGTCAGCCGGCGCTGGTGGCCTCGAACCGAGCGGTGAGAGTTCCGGTGATCCCGTCGGCGGCGCGGGTGCCGCGCACCGTCAGCGACAGGTCACCGGTCAACGTCGAGCAGTCCCCGGTGCGCGGCGTGAACCGCCCCTGGGTCGCCAGCTTCACGGTCGGCAACGACTGGTCGCCCACGGACTGCTCCAGCGTGCTCGTGGTGTACGCGAAGGTCGCCGCGCCCGCGCCGCCCGCCGGTGGGCCCACTCCGTCGAGCGTCGCGACGACCTGCCGGCCGTCCACCGTGCCGGTCAGGTCGATCACCTGCTCCACCTCGCCGTCGACGACGTTGCCACCCGCCACGACCAGCCGGAACCTGACCTGGCCACCGTTGGAGCGCAACGTCGCACCGGCCACCCGGACCGTGCCCGACAGCGTCGCGGTGCCCGACCACTCACCGTCGGTGAACGTGGCGCAGTCCTCCACCCCGTGCCAGGAGACGGTCACCGGCAGCGTGGCCACCGGCCGCGGCATCGGCGCCAGGAACGCGGCCAGGCCCTGCGGCGCACTCGTGAACACCGCCCGGAACAGTCCCAGTTCGTCCGCCGCCGCGGCTCGCACGTGGCCCGTCACGGAGCGCTCCGGATCGGACGGCGCACCCGGGTCGACCGCGGCCCGCAGACGCACGGACGCCCGGCCGGCGGCGTCGGCGGCGGCCCGGTGCGGCGACAGCCCGCCCCCGCCCAGCTCCACATGCCCGGCCAGGTGCGCGGGCGGCGAGAACACCACCTCGACCGCGCCCGGCGCGGGCGACGCCGCCACCAGCAGCGGCGCGGGCCCGAAGGCCGTCGCGGCGGCCTGCGCGGTGTCCACGGTCGCGACGACGTCGAGCGCGTCGCCGGGACCGCCGGCGCCCTGGGCCAGGCGCGCGTTCTGCGGCGACAGCCGGATCCGCACATCCTGCCAGCGCAACATCGCCTGGGCGTACGCCGTCGCGGGCGCGCCGCCCAGCGACAGGTCCCGGCCGCCAGCCGCGTACACCACGCCCCAGCCGGCCGCCTCCGGCGCGGGCCGCTCACCGGCCCGCTCGGGCACCCGGCTCGCCACCACCGGGGCCACGAACCCGTCGAGCAGCATCAGCCACTCCGAGAGGGCGTCGACCGAGGGCCCCAGCTCGCCGTCCCCCGAGAAGTCCACCTTGCGGGCCTGCAGCAGCCGCACCAGCCACCGGTCCCGCGCCTGCCAGTACGCCGTCCGGTACAGCTCCAGCAGCTCCGCCGGCTCGCGCCGCACGCCCAGCGCCGACAGCCGCCTCGTGAAGTCCAGCATCGGCTCCCGGGCCGTGCCCGCCATCTCGGCGAGAGTGTCCACCTGCGGTTCGAGCACGTGCACCCCGTCCGGACCCGGGCTCACTCCGGCCAGCACCTGCTCGCCCGCCGGGGTGTACACGGCCACGCCGAGGTTGGCCAGCACCGACCAGGCCCCGCGGCGGCGCTCCGCCGGATCCGGTGACGCCAGTGCGGCCGCGGTCTGCTCCGGCGACAGCGCGACCGGTTCCTCGTCCCGGCCCGGCAAACCGCCGGTGCACGCGAGCAGCGGCAGCAGCAGCGCGAGCACGAGTCCGCCCACGATCGCACGCCGGGCCACGCCCGGTCCCGCCCCGGCCATGCGCTACTCCCCGTCGCCGGTGGACATCCTGGGCCGTCACCGTAGTTGCCCGGAAGGCGGCCACGCCAGAGGCAGCGGCGTTCAGTCTTCTTCGAGCACCGACAGGATGTTGCCGGCCGGGTCCTTGAACCAGGCGATCCGCGGGCCGGTGTCGGCGTCGGACACCCCGGCGGCGTCGGTCTTCAGGTCCGCGGTGTCGTAGTTCTCGAACTCGACACCCCGTTCCCGCAGCTCCCCCATCGCGGCCTCCAGGTGCGTCACCGGGAAGTTCAGGATGGTGTACGTCGCCGGCACGTGATCCGGCTTCGGATAGATCAGCACCTGGCCGCCGCCGGCCAGTTCCAGCCGCAGCAGGCCGTCGCCGAGGTCGGTGACCTCCAGACCCAGCGTCTCGCCGTAGAATCGCCGGGCCGTCTCGGTGTCGTCGACCGAGAACCCCGAGAACGCTCGCGTCCTGCCGAACATCGTGTGCTCCTCCTGCTGTGTCGATCCGGCCCCGGCCGGGGCCCGCGTCATGCCGTCGCGCTACGGGCGTCGATCGCCGCCTGCGCCTTCGTCGTGCGTCGCACGGCCGCGGCAAGCGCCCGCTCCGCCGCCGTACGGGCGGCCCGCCGCCCGTTGACCTCCTGATGCGCCCTGGCCCGCCGCTCCTCCAGGGCCGCCAGCGTTTCCCTGAGCTGCGCCAGCTCGTCGGCGCCCGCCGCCTCCGCCGCCCGCGCCCGGTCCGCCTCGTCCCGCGCCCGCTGCTCGGCCTCCCGCGCCGACGCCAACTCCCGCCGCAGCTCCAACGGCACACGGGGCGGCTCGGTCGCGCGGGTCTCCTGCTGCGGCCGCACGTCATCGGCTGACCGGTCGCGCTGTGCCACCGCTCTGCGGGCGACGCGACCCCCAGCCGGTGCCGCTGCGCCGTCGTGTGCCGGAACCGGACGTGTCGGGGCCGGGCCCGCCGGTGCCTTGCGGGCCGACCTGCGCGGCAGCACCACCACGTCCGCGTCGTCCGCGTCGTCGGTGTCCGCGCCGCCGAACGCCGAAGCCGCGCCGAACCCGGTGTACGACACCGCTTTGACGACCGTGCCCGCCCGGACCTGCGCGGCGATCTCGTCGTCGGCGAGCGCGGCGGCGAGGGTCTGCTCGACCTCGGCCTGCGGGAGCTTCGCCGGAGTCAGGCCCGGCTGAGCCCGTACCCCCAGGTCGACGGCTTGTTCGGCCAGGGCCGAGAGCAGTTCGCGGCGCTGCGTGGTCAGCGCGCGCAGGTCCGCGCCGCGCAGTTGCCGCTGGGCGTCGCGCAGCGCGGCGGACAGGGCGGTCAGCTCGGTGATGCGTTCGGGCGCGCGGTGGGCCAGCAGGTTGACCAGCCACGCGGCGACGGTGGGGCGGCGCAGCCGCTTGATCGCCGTGGCCTGCGCGCCGTGCCCGGCCGCCTTGGCCGCGGCCGCCGCCGCGTCGCGGGCGGCCGTGAACTCCTCGGGCAGGGCCGTGTACAGCTCACGCACGGTCTCCTCCGGCACCTCGTCCACCTTGTCATGATATGAGGAGATCAGGCGGCGTCCAGGTAACCGCTGGCCTGGAGCGTGAACAGCTCCGCGTACCGGCCGCCGGCCACCATCAGCTCGTCGTGGCGGCCGGACTGGATCAGCCGGCCCTCGTGCAGCACGTAGATGACGTCGGCGTGGCGTACGTTGGCCAGCCGGTGCGTGATCAGGATGGTGGTCCGCCGGCCCTGCCGGTCCCGGATCGCCTGGAACAGGGCGTCCTCGGCGCGCGGGTCCAGCGCGGAGGACGGCTCGTCCATGATGAGCAGGTCCGCGTCGCGCAGGAAGCCGCGCGCGGCGGTGATGCGCTGCCACTGCCCCCCGGACAGGTCCTGCCCGTCGGCGAAGGTGCGGTCCAGCAGCGTGTCGTACCCGAACGGCAACTGCATGATCATGTCGTGGGCGACCGCGCGCTGCGCCGCCGCCTCGATGCGCTCGCGCCGCACCGGCGCGCCCGCCTCGCCGAGGCGGATGTTCACCTCCGCGGTGAACGGCCACTTCCAGTAATCCTGCGACACCACCGCGATGCGCGCCCGCAGCCCGTCGGCGTCCAGTTGGGCCAGCGGCACGCCGTTCCAGCGGACGGTGCCCGCCGACGGGGCACGCAGCGCGGCGATAACCGCGGCCAGCGTGGTCTTGCCGGAGCCGTTCTCCCCCACGAACGCCACCGTCTGTCCGGCTCGCACGTCCAGCGACACCTCGTCGACGGCGGGCGCCTCGCGGTCGGGATAGCTCAGGCAGACGGCGTCGACCTGCAGGGTCTCCAGCGCGCCCGCGGGCAGGCTGCCATCTGCGGCGGGCACGTGCGCCTTCGCCCGCTCCATGAACCCGGTGTAGTCGTCGAAGTGCCGCCCCTCCATATACAGCGCGTCGACCTGGTAGGTCACCGTCGCCAGCGAGTGCCGGGCGGCCTGCAACGCGATCACGGCGGTCGCCGCGGCCGACAGCGGGATCGCCCCGTCCAACAGCAGCCAGCCGAGCAGTCCGTACACCGCGCCGGTCGCGACGCCGCCCGCCATCGCGCCGAGCGCGTTGGTGGTGGTGACCCGGCGCGCCAGATCGAGCTGGATCCGGGTCTCAGTGTCCATGACCGTGTCGTACTGGCCGAGCAGGAACCCGCGCAGCCCGTACGCGCGCAGCTCCGCCGCGGTCATCCGGTCGGCCATCAGCCGGTTGAGGATCCACATGCGCCGCCTGCGCACCGACCCGGCCAGGTACGTCTGGTACTCCAGGTGCCCGGCCCGCAGTGCCGCCCACGCGTTCGGCACCGTCGCCAGCAGCATCGCGCCCAGCAGCAGCGGGTGCACCACGACCAGCGCCACCGCCACCGCGAGCACCCCGATCGCGCCCGCGGCCAGCGCCATCATCGCGTTGACCAGGCCGATCACCGACTCCATGCCGCGGGCGGCCCGCTCCATGTCGTCGGCGAACGCGTCCTCGTCGAACGCGTCCAGCCGCACGGCGGTGGTCGCCTCGAACAGCTGCCGCTGCACCGCCCGGTCGACTCGGGGCGTCAGCCCGTTGAGGGCGTACCCGGTGGCGATGCCCATGCCCGCCCGCAGCGCCGCCGCCCCCGCCAGCACGATCAGCGCGGGCAGGGCCGTGGCCACCCGGTCCGGGGTCGGCGCGGCGGAGAACAGGCCGACCAGGACCTGCTGGGTCGCGAGCAGCCCGGCCGTCGCCATGACCCCGGCCAGCACCGTGCACGACAGCACGATCGCGGTGCGGGCCCGGTCGGCGCGCCAGGCGATGCGCAGCGCGGTGCCGACCAGCCGGGGCAGGGCCTGGGCCAGGGTGCGCAGCCCGGCGTCGGCGCGGGCGCGGACCCCCTCCTCCCACCACATCGTGCGCATCTTCGGCAGCACGGAGGCCGTGGCGGGTGTCGTCTCGGCGGCGGTCACGGTGGCGGCTTCGGACGGTGCGGACACGGTTTCCTCCCCTGAGCCGCGACCCCACCGGCGGCCTGAGGAAAGCGTATGCCCAATCAGGAGTGAGCAGCCGATTCGTTCCTGCCGGGCACCCGACAACCGAGGACGGTCATACGCTGTGCGCTTCGACAAGGCTCGTGTTGACCTGGTACACCAAGTCCCATAACGGACCTGCCGTGACGATTCCAGCGCCTAGTGCTCGCTTGTTGCCAGAAGCCTGGTACAGCGTCCGCACGGTGTCGCCGAAGCCGATGACGACCCACCACTCGCCATTCGGGTAGCGCCGCCGCCATGTCGTCGACACGAACTTGCCTGTGTCCTGCCGGGCCTCGACGAGGATCAGATCCCACGCCGCCGGGTCGAAGGCCCGCAGGTCGGCCAGCGGAGCGTCGGTGCCGACAGTCCGCTCGGCCAGATGCCCGCCGTGCAACCGCAGCTCACGTACGCTCGACAACACCTGCCGTACACGGACGAACAACGGCTCAGGACCCGTCTCGGCATGGAAGCGTGCGATGACCGGACTCATGGCATTACCAGCAGTTCAGGCCGTGCGGCCGGGCTACCCGAGGTCAACACTCGTGTCAGCCCACGGGCGAGCAGGTCGATCTGCTCGGGAGCAACGTCCAGGACCAGCATCGCATCGACTGGCATGCCCAGGGTCAGGGCAGCGTCCTCGGTCAACCTCAAGCGCAGCCGCCCACCGGCGAGGACGCATTCACGAACGCCGCCGTAGTAGGTTGCCTGTCCGGGGTCGACGACCAGACAGTACGTGTTCATGTCGAGGTCGATCTCCTGCTCATCGTCCGCGTCGTAACACTCCATGAATAGCAGCGACCAGGCATCAGCCTCGGTGGTCTCGCGAATCCCGATCACGTAAACCCCGCTGTCGTCCTCGCCTACGTCGCGAACGACCGCCGGCGCCCACCCGGATACATCATGATCTCGCATGTTCCTCCTTGCGCCGCCCATGAGAAGGCAGAGCTTAAGCCCCTGGCCGACCGCCGGTGGTCTCGCTGCCACGGCAGGTGACCAGATCATCGACATCCGCGGTGTACGGCTCGCCTACCGAGTGCTCGGGGCTCCCACCGCACCGGCGATGATCCTGCTGCACGGCGGCAGCGCCGACAGCTCCGCCTGGGCGGAGGTGGCCCCGGCACTCGACCGGACCGAGCACTACTCCTTCGAGCTCATTCGCGACGATGTCATCGGTTCGCGTTTCATGAACACGTCCACCGGGTCCTCGGACTCGACGGTGAACCCGTGCCGCTCGTACAGCCGCCGGGCCGCGCTGCCCTGTAGCACCTGCAACCGGACCACGGTGCCGTCGCGATCGCACTGCTCCAGCAGCTCGGTGAGCACGGCCGTGCCGGTCCCGCTGCCGTGTAGGCACGGGGCCAGGAGGAAGTTCTCCAGCCAGTGGGCGTCTTCGGCGGGACGCAGCGTCACGCATCCGGCGAACGCGCCGCCGACCTCGATCACCTGGGTGTGCTCCGGCACGAACTTGTCCCGCAGCCGCTGGCGCACCCGGTGCTCGTCGTAGCGCCCGAGCCGTTCCAGGTCCGGTCGCAGCACCACGGCCCGCAACTCCGCCACCGTCTCGACGTCGGACGTCGAAGCCCGCCGGGTAGCCCAATCTGCCATGATCGTCAGACTAGCGGGCCGTGGTCAGCCGGAACTTCTCGTATCCCAGGATGGTGATGTTCCGGGCCGGGTTGAGGCGGCAGGGCACGACCTTGCCGGTCTCGGTGAACCCGATGCGCCGGTAGAACGCCTGCGCCCGCTCGTTGTCCTCGTGCACACCCAGCGTGAGCCAGGACGCGTCGGTGACGTCGCGGGCCCACGTGATCGCGGCGTCGACCAGCCGGGCCGCGAGTCCGGCCGCCCGGCCGCGGTACGCGGGCGTGACGTAGACGCCCTGGATGCAGTAGGTGCCGGCGACGACCTCCACCGGTGCGGAGCCGGCCATGCCCACCCAGCGGCCGTCGGCGGCGACGGCGATGAACGTCGCCGTGGTCGGCGAGCTCGCGGCCTGTTCGGCCTGCTGCTGCCAGACCTCGTCGGCGAGCGCGGCGGCGTCGGCGGGTGTCGTGCCGAAGGCGGTCGGCGAGTCCTGCAGCGCCTCCAGGCGCAGGGCGCGCAGCTGACGCCACTCGCCCGGCTCGATCCTGCGTACTGCATAGGTCATGGTCTGCCCCCGCCGATCATGGTTCGCATGGTTCCACGCGCCATCCTGCCCTGGACAGCGGTTGCCGCGTAAATCACTCGCGACCGGCATCACGCGTTCATAGGCTCGCGCGATGCGATGGGAACCGTTGCGGGTGGGCGACGCCGCCGCCTGCGCCGAGGTGATCGCCGAGGCGGAGCTGGTCGATCGGACCGGTGAGCATTACGACGCCGACGATGTCGCCGAGCAGCTGGCAGATCCGGACCTCGACCTGGCCGCGGCGACCGTCGGCGTGTGGGACGGCGACCGCCTGGCCGCGTATGGAGTGCTGGCGTCCAACGGTTCGGTCCCCGTGCGGCGCTTCATCTTCGGCGGCTACGTGCGCCCGGCGTACCGGCGGCAGGGTCTGGGCGGGCGGCTGGTCGACTGGGCGATCGAGGCGGCCCCGGCGATAGCCGGGCACCCTGCCCCTCCGTTGGAGCTGCATGCCGAGGTCAGCGACGCCAACGAGGGCAAGCAGGCCCTGTTCGCCCGCGCGGGTTTCGCGCCGCAGCGCTGGTTCTTCGCGATGTGCCGCCCGCTGACCGGCGACCTGCCCGAGGTCGCCGTGCCCGCCGGGTACCGCGTCGAACGCTTCGACCTGGAGCGTCACGACGAGGCGGCGCGGCTGGTCCGCAACGCGGCGTTCGTCGACCATTGGGGCTTCTCGGAGAAGACGCCCGACATGTGGAAGCAGTGGTACACCGGCACCCGCGCGTTCCGCCCCGGACTGTCGTTCGTCGCCACCGCCGAGCACGGGCCGGCCGGCGAGGGTGACACGCCGGCCGCGATCCTGCTCACGCACTACTACGAGGCCGACACGGAGGCGACCGGCCGTGCCGAGGCGTGGATCTCCGTCCTCGGCACCCGCCGCGAACATCGCCGCCGCGGCGTCGCGGGCACGCTGCTGGCATCGGCGCTGCGGCAGGCCCAGCTGGACGGGTTCGCACAGGCCGGGCTCGGGGTCGACGCGGCCGGCCCGACCGGCGCGCTGGGGCTGTACCGGTCGGCCGGGTTCGCCGTCGAGCACCGCGACGCCCGCTACGTGAAGACGCTCTAGTCGGGAGTGGACTGCTCCGAGCGCGGTTCGCTCAGCGGGCGGCCGCCGACGCCGATGATGTGCCAGCCGAGGTCCGGGAAGCCGGCACTGCGGGCGGTGCGGTCCGAGGCGGTGTTCGCGGGGTCGTGCAGGTAGATCGGCACGGCGCCCTGCGCGACGATCCAGCGTGCCGCCTGCGCGACCAGCCCCGTGGCCAGCCCTCGGCCGCGGTGTGCCTCCTCCGTGCCGACGGAGATCTCCATGCCCGCGCTGTTGTGCCGCTTGATCCCCACGCCCGCCGCGTACCGGCCCGCGTCGTCGAACGCGATCAGCACGTGGCCGCCGAACGGGTGCAGCCACTCCGGCACCCGCGGGTCGAGCGCCGGCACCCACTCACCGGCGTCCGGCAGTTCCGCGGGAGCGTCGGTCCACCGGAACACCCCGCGGAACGCGGGCGCATCGGGCCGGCCGAGCGCGGCGGGCAGCCGGTCGAGCACGTCTTCCCAGGTCGGCACCGCGTCGCGTACCGCGTCGACGGCCTCCGGCGCGACGGACAGCACCCCGCCGTGCGGCGTCGACACCCCGACCACGTCGCGGACCTGGCCGTCCCACCCCGGCCGGGTCCGCGCGGGGCTGCCGACCACGGTCAGGCCTTCCGCCTCGGTCCACCCGCCCAGGTACTCGACCAGGAACTCGGTGAGGCGTCGGTCCGTGCAGATCTCGCGGCTGTCCATCGCCCGAAGAATACGTCGCCCGGCCCGCCGCCACCCGCAACCGTCCCCTGCGGAGGGCCCGCGCCGTGCACGAGGCCGTCGCGCGGGCACCGTGTGTGGCCGACGTTGTGTAGCGTGCGCGCGTGGACAACAGACCTGGCCCCGCGGTACGCGTCAGCGGCACGGCGGCCGCCGTCATCGGCGTGATCGTCATCGTGATCTCGTTCCTGGGCCGCCGGTACGGCTTCCTGGGTGACGACGGGGTGTTCGTCGGCGCGTTGCTGCTGGTGAGCGGTCTCCTGCTGCGGATCGAGGCGGCTGTTGCCGCAGGCCGGGCCCCTGCCGACGGCCGCTGAGCAGCCGGTGGACCGTCGCGGGTGACGGGTGTTGTCGGGCGGCGGGTGTAGGTTCGCGGACGTGGAGGAGATGTTCGAGGCGCACCGGCGGGAGCTGACCGCCTACTGCTACCGGATGCTCGGCTCGGCGTTCGAGGCCGAGGACGCGGTGCAGGAGACCATGATCCGCGCCTGGAAGGGCTACGAGCAGTTCGAGGGCCGCTCGGCCGTGCGCTCGTGGCTGTACCGCATCGCCACCAACGTGTGCCTGGACATGCTCGGCAGCGCGCAGCGCCGGGCCCGCCCGATGGACCTGGCCTCGGCCGGCGCGCCCGAGCGGGTCACCAGCGCGCCCGTGCCGCTGGCCGAGTCGGTGTGGGTCGGCCCCGCACCCGACGACCGGCTGCTGCCCGACACCGCCGACCCGGCCGACCTGACGGTGGCCCGCGAGTCGGTCCGGCTCGCGTTCGTCGCCGCGCTGCAGCACCTGGCCCCCAAGCAGCGCGCGGTGCTGATCCTGCGCGAGGTGCTCGCGTGGAGCGCCGCGGAGACCGCCGAGCTGCTCGGCCTGACTGTCGCCTCGGTCAACAGCGCGCTGCAGCGGGCCCGCGCGAGCCTGAGCGCCGCCCACGCGAGCGACGCCGACGTGCTGGCCCCGACCGACGCCGAGCAGGCCGCCCTGCTCACCCGGTATGTGGAGGCGTTCGAGCGCTACGACCTCGACGCGCTCGCGACGCTGCTGCACGAGGACGCGACGCTGTCCATGCCGCCGCTGGACCTGTGGTTCCGCGGCGTCGACGACATCCGCACCTGGATGCTCGGCCTCGGCTGCGGCTGCCGGAGCTCCCGGCTGGTGCCCGTCGCCGCCAACGGCCTGCCCGCCTTCGGGCAGTACCGGCCGACCGAGGACCCCGACCGGCACGAGCCGTGGGCGCTCATCGTCCTGGAGATCTCAGCCGGGCGGATCGCCGGGGTCAACAACTTCCTCGACACCGAGCGGCTGTTCCCGCTGTTCGGCCTGCCGCCCGTGCTCGTGCGCGGCAAGGAGGCCGAACTCGTCGGCTGAGCCGGGAAACGACGGCAGCACGCTGCGCAGTCCGGTCAGCTCCAGCAGCAGCCGCAGGTGCGGACCGGCCCGCCACAGCCGCAGCGAGCCTCCGGCCCGCGCCGTGTGCAGGCGCAGCCGCGCGAGCACGTCCAGCCCGGCCAGATCCGGCCGGGTCAGGGTGCCGACGTCGCAGAGCACCACGAGGTCACTGCCCGGCGGCAGGTCGCGGCGGGCGTCGTCGACCCGGGCGCAGAGCGCGGCCAGGTCCCCCGCGCCCAGCGAAGGGCCGATGACCAGCACCGTGTACGCCTGCCGCACATGCTCGCGCACCGCTGCCTCCTCCGCGGCGCGCCCGCCCGCCGCCCGGTCGGTTGTACGCCTCGTCAGATAGGACGGTCGAGGGCGGCCGAATTCATCGACGCCCCGAGGCGGATCGTGTTGCCGCAGCTCACGGGGCCGACAGAATTTTCTTCCCGGGGGCCGATGAGTTTCGCGGGGCTCGTTCGTCGGAGTGGGTGAGACGGCAGCCGAGCCAACGGGGCGCGGCGCCGGCACCGACCGGAGGTCATCATGAGGAAGATCGTCGCTGGGCTGTTCGTGTCGCTGGACGGCGTCGTCCAGGACCCCCACACCTGGCACTTCCCCTACTTCGACGACGCCATGGGCGCGGCCGTCGGCAAGCTGATGGAAGACTCGGACGTGATGCTGCTGGGCCGCACCACCTACGACGGCTTCGCCGAGTACTGGCCCAGCAGCGAGGACGAGTTCGCGGCCGTCATGAACGGCAAGCGCAAGGTCGTCGTGTCCACCACCCTGCAGGACCCGACCTGGGAGAACACCACCGTCGTCCGGGACTTCGACGAGCTGCGGGCGCTGCAGGCGGAGCCGGGCAAGGACCTCGGCATCACCGGCAGCGTGGTGCTGGTGCGCTCGCTGCTGCGGGCCGGCCTGCTGGACGAGCTGCACCTGCTGATCCACCCGATCGTGGTGGGCCACGGCCAGCGCCTGTTCGATGACGGCGAGACGATCCCGCTGACCCTGGTGTCGTCGGAGACGTTCAAGACCGGCGTGCTGAACCTGGTGTACGCCCCCGCCCCGGCCCCCGAGGCCTGATCCGGCTCCGCGCGGCCTGGGCGTGCTCGGTGCGCCCGGCCGCGCCGGCCGCCTTCTTGTGTGCCACGATACCTAGAACTACTATGCATCACGCTTCTAGGTGTCGGACGTGAGGGGAGCTGGCCGATGGCCGACGATGGTATCGCCGTCAGTGGGTTGACCAAGGTCTACAAGAACGTGCGCGCGGTCGACGACCTGTCGTTCACCGTCAGCCCGGGCCGGGTCACCGGGTTCCTGGGGCCGAACGGCGCGGGCAAGACGACCACGCTGCGCCTGGTGCTGAACCTGGTCCGGCCCACGGCGGGCACCGCGACCATCGGGGGACGGCGCTACGCCGACCTCACCGACCCGATCCGCAAGGTCGGCGCGCTCCTGGAGGCCTCGGGCGCGCACCGCGGCCGCACCGGCCGCAACCACCTGCGCATGCTCTGCGACGCGGCCGGCATCCCCGTCGGCCGGGCCGACGACGTGCTGTCCACTGTCGGGCTGACACCGGCCGCCAACCGCAAGTTCAAGGGCTACTCGCTGGGCATGCGGCAGCGGCTGGGCATCGCCGCCGCGCTGCTGGGCGACCCCGACGTGCTCGTCCTTGACGAGCCCGCCAACGGCCTGGACCCCGAGGGCATCCGGTGGATGCGGGACCTGCTCAAGTCGCTCGCCGACGAGGGCCGCACCGTCCTGGTGTCCAGCCACCTGCTGTCGGAGATGGAGCTGCTCGCCGACGACGTCGTGATCATCGCGGCGGGCAGGCTGGTCCGGCAGGGCACGGTGGCCGAGATCCTCGCGTCGGCCGGGGCCGCCCAGATGCTCGTCCGCACACCTCGCCCGGAGGCCCTGGTCGCCGAGCTGGGCGACGCGGTCACGGCCACGCCGGTCGAGGGCGGAGCGCTGCGCATCGTGGGCGCCGACGGGCCGACGATCGGTGCGGCGGCGCTGCGGGTCGGCGCGGAGATCCATGAGCTGACCGCCGAGCGGCGCGACCTGGAGAACGTGTTCCTGCAGCTGACGGCCGGAAAGGCGGATATCCGATGACCGCGACCCTCCAGACGCCCCCGGCCACGGCCCGCCCGGTGATCCCGCACGTCGGCATCCCGGGGCTCCGGCTCGTCCGCAGCGAGCTCCGCAAGATCACGACCACCAACGCGTGGTGGCTGTTCGGCCTCGCGTCGGTGTTCTTCACCGGGTTCGCGCTGTTCATCAACATGTCCGAGGCGGCCCAGCACATCGAGCGGGCCCGGGACACCGCCGCGGTGTTCAAGCCCGGCCGCGGCATGAGCGCGGCCGAGGCCGCCGCGGCCAGGGCGGAGTTCGCACAGCTGCACGACCTGCCGCTGCAGGCGGTCAACGCGGCCGGCAACATCTTCACCAGCGGCCAGTTCTTCGGCCTGCTGCTGGTGATGCTGCTGGGCGCGCTCGTGATCACGAACGAGTTCCAGTACCAGACGGCGACGGCCACGTTCCTGACCACCCCGCGCCGCACGCAGGTGGTGTTCGGCAAGCTGCTCGCGGTGCTCGGACTCGGGTTCGTCTTCTGGCTCGTGGCGCGGGTTCTGTCGCTCACCGCCGGGCTGATCTTCTTCGACAACCTCGGGCTGACCAACTCCCTGGGCGAGTGGCCCGTGCAGCGGGCGCTCCTGTTCAACCTGGTCGCGTACCTGCTGTGGGCGTTGCTCGGCTTCGGGCTCGGCACGCTCATCAACAGCCAGATCGGCGCGGTCGTCACCGCGATGATCATTTATCTCGGGGGATTCGTCGGCGGGATCGGCGTGTTCAACCTCATCCGGGCCTACCTCATCCAGAGCGACTGGGTGCTGACTTCGGCCGTCATGATGCCGTCGATCGCATCACAGGTGATGGTCTCGCCGGAGAAGCTGTACCCGGAAGCCGCGTCGTGGTGGGTCGGCGTGCTGGTGCTGACCGGCTGGTCGCTGGTCGCCGGTGCGATCGGCATCATGATCAACCGCCGCCGCGACATCGCGTGACGCCGGGCGCGGCGGGCGCTGCCGCCCGCCGCGCCCCGGCCCGCGTCAGTGCGCCGAGACGGGCGTGAACCTGGTGTGGGTCGGGTCCAGCAGGTGGATGCGGCTGGTGGCGATGTCGAAGTACATGCCGACCAGCTCCAGGCGGCCGTCGTGCACGCGTTCGGCGACCCCCGGGTAGGACATCAGGTTCTCCAGCTGCTGGACCACGTTCTGCTGGCAGAGCCGGGTCAGGTGGTCGCCGTCGCCGACCTGGCCCACCCGGTGCAGGCTGGGCTGGGCGTGCCGCAGCCAGCGCAGCAGGTGCGGCATCGGCGCGGGCAGGGTGCCCGGACGCAGCAGCGCGGCCAGCGCGCCGCAGCCGGAGTGTCCGCACACCGTGATGGTGCGCACCTGCAGCACGTTGAGCGCGAAATCCATCGCGGCCGGCACACTGCCGTCGAGGTCGCCGTCGCCGTCCCGGGGCACCAGGTTGCCCACGTTGCGCACGGTGAACAGGTCTCCGGGACCGGTCGACGTGATCATGCTGGGCACGATGCGCGAGTCGGCGCAGGTGATGAACAGCTGGGTGGGCTGCTGGCCGGTGCGGGCCAGCTCGGCCAGAAGCGGGCCGACCCGGCGGGCCCCGTGCCGGTGGAACAGCCGCGCACCCCGGGTCAGGCGCTCCCGGGCGCCGTGCGGCACGGCGCGGTGCACGCGCGGCAGCAGCCAGGCGGTCGGGTGGATCTTCCGGGCCGGCGCGCGCTGGCCGGTGATCGCGTCGGCGTACCAGTTGTGGTGCAGTTCGTGCACCTCGACGGTGCCGCCGCCGCGCTCGTGGCCGGTGCGCCAGTCGTGCAGCGCGGTCACCGCGGCGTGGTCCATGAAGTCGGCGTTCAGCTCGACGCCGACGGCGACCCCCGTGGGCACCTGGGCCAGCGCCCGGCTCAGCCGCGGCACCGCCAGGAAGGTCAGCGAACCCTCGATCGCGACGTGCCAGCCGTGTTCGTCCTGGTAGGCCCGCACGGTGGCGTGGGTGAGCCGCCAGACCGACAGCAGCAGCGCGCACGCCATGCCGACCAGCACCCCCTCGAACAGGCCCAGCACCACCACGGCCAGCAGCGTGAGCACGTACACCGGCATCTCCCTGTGCTGGTGCACCTGCTGGGCGTGGGTCAGGTTGACCATCTGCACGCCGGTGTAGACCAGCAGCGCGGCCAGGGCCGGCAGCGGGATCAGCTCGATCACCGGCGCGGCCACCAGGACCAGCACCAGGATCCACACACCGTGCAGCACCGTGGACAGCCTCGTACGGCCGCCGGCCTTCACGTTCGTCGTCGAGCGCACGATCACCCCGGCCACCGGCAGACCGCCGAGCGCCCCGGCCACGACGTTGGCCGCGCCCTGCCCGGCAAGTTCGCGGTCCAGGTTGACCCGGGGTCCGTCGTGCATCCGGTCGACGGCGACCGCGCACAGCAACGACTCGACGCTGGCCACCAACGCCACCGCGCCGACCGCCGCGAGCAGCGTCGAGGGCGCGGCGTCGGGCCAGATCGGCCCGGCGTCGAAGGCGAGGATGTCGTCGGGGATGTCCACCCGCTGCAGGTCCCAGCCGGTCGCCGCCGCGACGGCGGTGCCGACGACCACCGCCGCCAGCGGCGCGGGCACGATCCCGGCCAGCGTCGGCACGGCCCGCCAGCCCCACAGCACGGCCAGGGTGAGCACGCCGACGAACACCGCCGGGGTGTGGTTGTGCAGCAGTTCCGAGGGCAGCGCGCGCAGGTTGGCCAGCGCCGAGGCCTGCGGGGCGTCGCCGAGCAGCACGTGCACCTGGGACAGGACGATCACGACGCCGACCCCGGCGAGCATGCCGTGCACGATGGCGGGCGAGACGGCCAGCGCCGCCCGCGCCACCCGGGACGCGCCGAGCAGCAGTTGCAGCACCCCGGCGGCGACCGTGATCGCGCACGCCCCGCGCCAGCCGAAGGTGGCCACGGTCTGTGCCACGATCAGTGTCAGGCCGGCCGCGGGGCCGCTCACCTGCACCACGGAGCCGCCGAGGGCTCCCACCACGATCCCGCCGATCACGGCACTGATCAATCCGGCCAGTACAGGCGCCCCGGAAGCCACCGCGATGCCCAGCGACAGGGGCAGTGCCACCAGCACCACCACCAGGGACGCCGGCACGTCCGTCCGCAACCGCTCACGCCATTGTGCGCTCATGTAGACGACCACCTCTCCTTACGCGTTATGCCCACCTCAACTGCGGCAAGCTGAGAAAACGCTGATGGAGAGATCGTCGATCAATATGAGGGAGCGTCCGGGTCGTGCGGCCGGTAGAGACCGAGCAGCAGGCCGTACCGTATGCCGTCGTCCCCGGCGTCAGGAGTGTCCTCGGCGAGGGCGGCCAGGGTGGCGGTGAGGTCCCGGACCTGGTCGGCGGTGAGCCGCAGGTGGCGTAGCACCAGGAACGGGTCCGGGGCGGCCGCGGCGATCTCCGCGCCGAGCGCCTGGAACGCGACGGCCGTGTTCTCCGCCGCCGCCGGGCCGGCGTAGTGCAGGGCGCGGGCCGGGCGGGCGTAGTACTGCTCGGTGCCGCCGCGCACGGTGCGGGTGCCGGCGGGCCGGACCAACCCGGCGTCCACCAGCACCTTCAGGTGGTGCGCCACGTTGCCCTTGTTGGTACGCAGCACCGCCGCGAGCCGGCTGACGGTAGCCGGGCGTTCCAGGGCGAACAGCAGCCGATGCCGCATCGGGTGGGCCAGTGCCTTGAAGTGCTCCAGCGAGGTCACCTGCATGACCGTCTCGTCCGCCGGCCCGGCCGGGCTGTCCTGGTCGGCGGACGCGGGTCCGCTCTGTCCGGTTCGGACCGGCGGATTCTCGGGGCCCGCAGATCCGGTGTCGCGCGGTGTCATGAGTTAAGCGTTAAGAACTCTTGACGCTTTGTCAAGGGACGTGCTTCCCTGGACTCCATGACGACCCCTGAGGTGACCGAACTCGTCGACCGGCTGCGGACCCTGGTCGAGGAGCGCTACGTGTTCCCCGACGCCGCCGCCGAGATCTCCGCCCGGCTGGCCGCCCGGCGCGACGGCTACCCCACCGACCTCACCGCGCTCGCCGCGGAGGTCACCACCGACCTGCAGTCCGTCAACGGCGACAAGCACCTGCGCCTGCTGCACCACGCCGAGCCGCTGCCGGAGCAGGTCCCCGGCGACGACGCGGCGGAGTACGCGGCGATGGCCCAGTGGGCCGAGCGCACCTGTGGCGGGATCGCCGGGGCACGCCGCCTGCCGGGCGACGTGGGCTTGCTGGAGGTCACACCCGTGCTGTTCCCCGCGGTGCTCGTCGGCGACGTGTACGCGGCGGCGTTCACGCTGCTCGCCCCGGTCCGGGCGCTGATCGTGGACCTGCGCGGCTGCCTGGGCGGTGAGCCGTCCGCGGTGAGCCTGTTCCTGAGCTACCTGTGGGACCACGAGCCGGTGCAGCTGACCGGCATGTACGAGCGAGCCACCGACCAGGTGCGGCAGTCGTGGAGCCACGCGCACGTGCCCGGCCGCCGCTTCGGCCGCGACCGGCCCCTGTACGTGCTGACCTCGGGGTCCACCTTCTCCGGCGGGGAGGCGCTCGCGTACGACGTTCAGCAGACCGGCCGCGGCACCGTCGTCGGCGAGCGCACGCGCGGCGGCGCGCACCCGCGGGAGGCCTTCCGCCTGCACCCGCACCTGGAGGCGACGATCTCGGTGGCGCGCGCCGTCAACCCGGTCTCCGGCACGAACTGGGAGAGCGTCGGCGTGTCCCCGGACCTCGCGACGAGTGCCGAGCAGGCCCTGCCGACGGCATACCGGGCCGCCCTGGAGCAGGTCTGCGCCGGGAACGGCCCGTCCGCCGCCGAAGCCCGCACCGCACTCGACGCCGGCGCCCCGCTGTAAGGAAGGGCACCTTCACATCGCTATGTGTTGTGGAAGGTGCCCTTCCTTTCACAGCAGGCGTTGCAGGTAGGACTCCATCACCGGGAGCGGGGCGGCGTGCGGGCCCTCCCATTCCATGTCCAGGAAGGCCAGCAGGTCCGCGGCCGGGTCGTGCTCGTCGAGCAGCGGGAGCAGGGCGTCGGCGGCTTCCTGGCCGTACGTGATGAGCAGGTTGACGCGCAGGTAGCCGAAGTCGTAGCCGGGCGCGCCCCGGGACGCGTTCGTCCAGTCCACGATGCCGGTGAGCCGCCCGTCCTGCCACAGCGTGTTACCCGGGTGGTAGTCGCGGTGGATCAGAGTGGACCGCTCGGGAGGCGCGACGGCCGCCCCGGCGGCGATCGCCCGCTCCCACAGTTCGGGGCGGGTGCTGGACCGTGGCGGCCGCGCGGCGGCGAGCACGACGTACGGCTCGAACGGGGCGACGCCGCCGCCGTCTACGGAGTGCACGGCCTGCGCGGCGGCGACGAGCTGGTGCAGCATGCCCGTCGTCGGCGGCGGCCCGACATCGGCGCGATGGGTGGCGCTGGGCAGCATCGTGCCCGGCAGCCAGGTCATCAGCAGCGCCGGGAAGTCGGTGTGCGCACCCGAATGGTCCACCGCGACGACCTCGGGCACGGGCAGGCCGGTCCCCGAGAGGGCGGTCAGCGCGGCGACCTCGTTCGCGGGCGTGAACCACGGGTCCTCGACCTGCCAGCCGGGCCGGCACCAGCGGCGTAACGCGTAGCGCCGCCCGTCGGCCGTGTCGACGGCGCTGACGGCATGGGCGATGCCGCCTCGCAGCGGTGTCACCGCGGTGATCGGCGCGCCGAGGACCTGCCTGAGCCACTGCACGGTCTCGGGCGTCGGCGTGGGATACGCGTTCACGCTCCTACGATCGCAGCACGGGCAAGCCGGGCCGTGATCGATACGGTCCTGGTCGCTTTCGTCCTATTGGTCACGCGTGGGGCACGGCTTCACCGCCGTACCGACGCTCAAGATCTGTTTTTGTGGACGCTGGACGCCCCTATAGGGGCACCTGGCGTCCACAAAAACAGATCTTGGAAAACCCCCTGCGAAATGATCGGCCGCAGGCCGGTGGGTCGTGTGGGGATCGCCTACTGTGAGCCTCCACCGATCCCAGGGAGCGCCCGTGACCGACCCCCGCCCGGCCTCTGACACGCGCATGTCCGGGCCCGCCTGGTTCGTGCTGGCGCTGTGTGTGCTGATGCTCGCCGGCGCGGTGTGGCTGATCACGATGCCCGAGGAGGACACCGACGGGAAGCCGGTCCCGCAGGACCAGGCTGCCGCCGAATGCCTGGCTCTCGGTGATGGCCCGGAGCCGCGCGGCACGCCGGTCCAGCGCCTGGCCATGCAGGTCGGCGACGACTGGCTGCGGATGTACGTCGCCGACGATCCACACTGGGTCCGGGTCTGCGAAGGCAACCAGTACGGCCACTACCAGGGCTTCGGCTCGATCATCGAGGAACCGCCCGCGCAGGGGCTGCATTTCTTCGGCGGCTGGGATGCGGTGGCCAAGGCGAAGGTCCTGATGGGGGCGCTGCCCGCCGGGGCGACCGCGATCGAAGCCCGGCTGGTCTCCGGTGAGGTGCTGCGCGGCACGCACGACGGCGTCTACTTCGCCATCTGGTCACCGGACGCGACCGTGGAGGGCGCCACGGTCACCGCGACCGGCACGGACGGCAAGGTGATCGCCAGCGCGCCCGCGCCGGTCGGCTGAGCTACAACCGGAACTCCAGATCGGCCGGCACGACCGCGACCTCCAACTGCGCCTTCTGCAACCGCCCGGAGTAGTCCCAGTTCAGCGCCTGCCAGCGGGTGAACTGGTCGAGCACCCACATGCCGGACTGGCGGCTGCCGTTGCCGGAGCGGCCGTTGCCGCCGAACGGCAGGTGCGCCTCCGCCCCCGAGGTCGAGTTGTTCACGCTGACCATGCCCGCCCCGATGCCCCGCCGGAACGCGAACGCCTTGCTCGGATCGGTGGTATAGATCGCGCTGGACAGCCCGTACCCGGGCGCGTTTGCCAGCTCGATCGCCTCGTCGAGGGAGCCGTAGGCGGTCACGCCGACCAGCGGGCCGAACGTCTCGTTGTCGAAGATCGCGTCCCCGGGCCGGACCCCGTCCACGATCACCGGGTGGTAGAACAGGCCGGTAGTGGGGTCGCCGACGAACCCGGCCCGGGGGTTGTCCACCGTGATCCGGCCGGTCGCGCCGAGCACCCGCTGCCCACCGGAGATCCAACCCAGATATTTCTCGTACGCCGTCGCGAAGCGCTCGTCCAGCATCGGCCCGTAGAGGACGTCCCCGGTCGGGTCGCCGATCGCGGCGGCCGCCGTCGCCGCGGCGAAGCGGCGCAGGAACTCCCCGTGCACCGACTCGTGCACGATCGCGGTGCCCAGCGACGTGCAGCGCTGCCCGGCGGTGCCGAACCCGGCGAACAGCGCGCCCTCCACCGCCAGGTCGAGGTCGGCGTCCTCGGTGACCACCATCGGGTTCTTGCCGCCCAGTTCCAGGCACGGGCTCTGCAGGTGGCGGCCGCACAGCTCGCCGATGGCACGGCCGACCTCGGTGGAGCCGGTGAAGCCGACCTTCTGCACCAGGCCTTCGTCCAGGGCCTGGGACAGGCCGGTGAAGGTCTCCGGGCCGTCGGCGTGCACCAGGTTGAGCACCCCGGCGGGCAGCCCGGCCCGCACGAACAGCCGGTAGAGGGCGTCGGCGGCGGCCGCGGCGTACGCGGCGGGCTTCCACACCACGGTGTTGCCGCACAGCAGCGCGGGCACGAGATACCAGGACGGCACGGCGACCGGGAAGTTGCCCGCCGTGATGATCATCGCGGTGCCCACCGGCTCGCGGAAGGTGAACAGCTGCTTGTCCGGCATCTCCGACGGCACCGTCTGGCCGTACAGGCGGCGGCCCTCGCCGAGGAAGAACCGGCAGGTGTCGACGATCTCCTGCACCTCGCCGCGCGCCTCGGCCAGCGGCTTGCCGATCTCGCGGGTGACCAGCCGGGCCAGCGCCTCGGCGTTGGCCTCGACCAGCGCGCCGATGTTCGCCACGACCTGCCCGCGGACCGGCGCGGGCACGCCGGCCCACGCGCGCTGCGCGGCATGCGCCGACCGGGCCGCCGCGGTGACGGTCGCCGGGTCGGCGAGCACGACCTGGGCCACGGCGTCGGCCAGGTCGGCAGGGTTGCGGCTGTCGAGCATCCGGGCGGCGGCGGTGACCGGCGCGCCGTCGATCATCGAACGAAGCATGCCAGCATCATGCCCCCGCGTGCGGGCTCCGCCAAGGTCCGGCTCGGCACGGTGGTTTCGTGTGAGAATGTGCCGATGCAGCGAGTAACAGGTATCGGCGGTGTCTTCCTCCGCGCCCGCGATGCCGAAGTGCTGCGTGCCTGGTACGCCACCCACCTCGGTATCGATGTGAGCGAATGGGGCGGGCACACCTTCCGCTGGCACGCGGGCGGCACGACGGCCTGGACGGTCCTGGAGAAGGACACCGACTACATGGGCGACCCCGACCAGCCGTACATGATGAACTTCCGGGTGGACGATCTGGACGCCATGCTCGCCCAGCTGCGGGCCGCCGGCGCCAGGGTCGCCGAGGAGGTCGAGGACGGGGAGTTCGGGCGGTTCGGCTGGGCGTACGACGCCGAGGACAACCGCTTCGAGCTGTGGCAGCCGCCGCGCGGCCGGTGAAGGCGTTCCTCACCGGCGACCGGGTCTGGCCGACTGGCTGGACCCGGCTGCACGTGTACCTGCTCCCGGACCTGCGGCAGGATCAGGGCCTGGCCGGACTCGTCCGCGGTTGCCGGGCGGCCATGGCCCCGTTCGGCTTCCTGTCCCCCGTGCCGGACCCGTGGCTGCACGTCACCGTCCAGCCCGTGATGGGCATCCCCGCCGCCGAGATCGGTCCCGGCGAACGCGACAAGCTCACCGCCCGGCTCACCGAGGCGCTGTCCGACGTGCCCGCGTTCACCCTGACCGCCGGGTCCGCGCTGGCCAGTGTCTCCGTCGTGCTCGCCGATCTGGACGGTGACCTGCCCGGCGAGCCGCTGCACACCGTGCACGCCCGCACCCGTACGGCGATCTCCGACGTGCTCGGCAGCGAAGCCGTCGCCTACCAGGCGATGCCGGGCCACCTCACGCTCGCGTACGGCACCGGGTCCGGCGACTCCGGCCGGGTGCAGGCCGCCCTGCGTCAGGTGCGGCCCGGCCACGCCGCGCTGACCGTACGCGAGGTGCACCTGGTCGACGTCGCGCAGGACACCCGGGCGGCCGGATACCGGTGGACGCCGGTGGCCCGCATCCCGCTCGCCCGCCCCTGACCGGCCGTGATACCGGACCCGAGGCGGAGGTCGCGCGTCGGGCCGCCGCCACTGACGTGGGATCCGCCGCGACAGCATGCCCCGGCGCGTGCCATCATCGCGACATGCTCGAGCAGTGGCGCACCATCGCGGACCTGGACGCGGCACGGCAACGCTTCGAGGCGGCCATCCCCGGCTGGCGGCCTCCGGCCGCGTTCGGCGTGGCCAGGCTCGTGGCCGGACGGCCCCTGTTCGCCCGCGTCGCGGTCGGCGACGGCTTCCTGCCCGCGGCCGTGCTGGCGACCGTCTGCGGCCACACGGGCGGCTCCGCGTCGTACCCGCTCACCCCGGCCGACCTCGACCGCGTGATCGCCCTGCTGACGCCGGCCGTCGCCTGCACCGACCTGCCCCACCCCAACCTGCACGCCTGGCGCGCCCTGCGCCAGCAGCTCAGCCTCGGCGAGCACGCCCTCGCGGCGTTCGCCGGCGACCTGTCCACCCCGTCCCCCGACCCCCACGTCACCGCGCTGCTCGAACAGGCCGCCGTCCCCCGCTGACCGGCGCGACACAAGATCGCCCGACTTGCCCGGCACCGGGGCGTATCTTGAACCCGCTTTCGCACACGTGCCTGGCAAGTCCGACGATCAAGGACGCTGGCCGCGTCAGGCGGGGCCGGCCATGCGGCGGGTGAGTTCGGCGGCGCGGTGCAGCTGGACCTTGCGGGCCTGGCCGGTCACGAAACCGCGCATCGGCGCGGCCATGGAGATCTCCATGCGGTCGTCGACGATGGAGCCGTCCCCGTCCGGGGTGAGCCGTACCCTCCACAGCAGCGTCACTCCGCCTGGGCTGGCGACGATCTGACGCAGCACCCTGCCTGGTTCGAGCACTCGCATCCGCACCCGGATCAGGTTGTCCCAGCGCAGCACCCGCAGAAAGCGGAAGCGTTCGACGGCGACGTAGTCGGTCACCGGCTCGCCTTCCTCGTCGGTGCCGTGGCGCACGTCGCGGACCTCGACGACCAGCGGCGACAGTCCGATGTAGTGCTGCGGCTCGGTCAGGTGGGCGAACACCGTCTCCGGCGGCGAGTCGACACGCCACGAGTGCTTGATGAGGGCGAGAGCCATCGCGACAGCGTAGTGGGCGGTCTTCCCCCGGTCGTGCGGCACCGGCGTCAGCTCGCCGACGGCGGGCGGAACCCCCGGCGGGACGGCCCCGTCGGAGTCGCCATGAAGCTGCGTGCTCTCCTCTTCCTCGTCCTGGCCACGGCCGGCCTCGTCGTGGTGATCTCCCCGGCTCAGCCGGCCTGGGCCTGCTCCTGCGCCTACGCCCCCGGCCCCGAGCAGGACGCGCACGCCCAGCGCATCGTGCTCGGCACCGTCGCGCAGGTGACGAACGAGTCGATCCGGCTCGTGGTCGACTCCGTCGAGAAGGGCGATGTCGCGATCGGGGAGACGCTCGGGCTGCGGGTGAGCCGCAGCGAGGCCAGCTGCGGGTACCAGTTCGAGGCCGGCCTCCGGTACCGGGTGAACGTGTACAACGGAGCCACCGGGTTGTGCAACGGCGTCGTGCCCGCTCCGCCTGCGGTGTCCGCGCCCTCGGCGGCCGAGCCCGCCGCGGTCTCGTCGCCGGTGGTGGTGGCCGAGCCCGCTCCTGACCGGACATCGCGTTCGTGGTGGCCGGTCGCCGGGGCGCTGCTCGTCCTGGCGGCCGCCCTCGGGATCGTGCTGCGCCGGCGGCGTAGACACTCAGGGCCAGCATCATGGCGACCGGCACCAGGTACAGCACCTCGCCGGTGAACCGGGCCAGGCCGGGTCTGTGTCCTGGCCGAGGTAGGTCAGGCCGGCGTACAGGGCAAGCCGGCCGAGGCAGCCGAACGCGAAGGCGACCAGCACCCGATCGCCACTCAGCGGCACCCGGTTTCGGTTCACCCATCCCGCGCCCCGGTGATGATCCGTCGGCATAGGTGGCAGCCTTGCTCAACCATCTTGTCAACAATGGCCAGTAGGCGTCCGGTTCAACCGGAATCCGGCGCGTCAGCAGGCGTCGACGATGACCTCGTCGCGCAGGCGCCGGTAGACGGCGGGATCGACGGTTCCGGCGACCGGGGAGAGCACCGCGGCGGCCGACAGGGCCACGGCGTCGCGCAGGCGCTCGGGCCAGGGCTGTCCCGCGAGCAGGCCGCGGGCGAGGGCGGCCACGCAGGCGTCGCCCGCGCCGGTCGGGTTGCCGGTGAGCGGCTCGGCCAGCCGGGCGCGCCATACGCCCGCGGCGCTGACCGCGACCAGGCCACCGCCGCCCAGCGACGCGACGACGTCTCCCGCGCCCAGCTCACGCAGCGCGGCGACGGCCGCACGCGCCGCGTCCGGACTGTCGACCCGGATGCCGGTGAGCGCGTGTAGTTCGGACGCGTTCGGTTTGACGAGATCGGGCTGGACCCGCAGCCCTTGGCGCAGCGGGTCGCCGTCGGCGTCGAGGATCGTGGCGGCTCCGGCCGCGTGGGCCAGGGCCAGCAGTTCCGCGTACGCCGTCGCGGGCACGCCCGGTGGCAGCGAACCGGACAGCACGACGACCTTGACGCCGCCGAGCAGCGAGGCGAAGTGCGCGGTGAACGCCGACCACTCGGCGGCGGACACGATCGGGCCGGGCTCCCAGAAGCCGGTGGCGTCGGCGCGGTCGGCGACGACGACGGTGCGCCGGGCGTCGCCGGTCACCGGCAGGAAGGCCTCGGCGACGTCGTCGGCGACGAGCAGCTCACGCAGCCGCTGCCCGGTGGGTCCCCCGGCCAGGCCGGTGGCCAGCACCGGCGTGCCGAGTCCGTGCAGCACTCGGGCCACGTTGACGCCCTTGCCGCCGGCGCGCTCGGCCACCGTCGCGACCCGGTGCGTCGCGTACGGGGTCAGCGCGTCGACCTGATAGGTCACGTCGAGCGCGGCGTTGGGCGTCACGGTCAGGATCACTGAGTCACCTTAACCGGCGTTACGGAGACCATTTCGAGGCTGGTCAATACGTTGCGGCCCGGAGCGTCCGGAATGTCCTGAAGGTGTGGCACGGCGACCGTGGTGCAACCGGCTCCTTCGGCGGCAGCCAGCCCTGCCAGGCTGTCCTCGATCGCGACACAGCGCGCCGGGTCCACCCCGAGCAGCGCCGCCGCGCTCGCGTACGGCAGCGGGTCCGGTTTGTGCCGCGGCACGTCGTCGGCGGTTACCGTGTGCGCGAACGCCGCCCGGCCCAGCACGTCGAGGATGATCTCGGTGTCCGCTCGGCCCGACGACGTGACCAGCGCACAGGGCATACCGGCCGCGATCAGGTCGTCGAGCAGGCGGCGCGCACCCGGGCGCAGCCGCACGCCGACCTCGGCGATCCTGCGCTTGACCGCCTGGTCGATCCGCCGGTCCAGGTCGGCGGCCGTGTACCGCCCGCCGGTGGCCGCGCCGACCACCGCCACGATGCCCGCCACCGTGCCGCCGATGACCTGCGCCTGGTCGAGCGGGTCCGCGCCCAGCTCGGCGGCGACGCCGAGCACCGCCTCGATCCACAGCGACTCGGTGTCGACCAGGGTGCCGTCCATGTCCAGCAGGACCGCGTCGAACCCGCCGAGGTCGAATCGCATCATCACTCCATCACGAAGGTGCTCAGCACCGCCCAGTGGTCCGAGGTCCACTCATTGTCGGCATGGTGCGGCATCGTGCGCGGCTCGCCCACGCCCACGGTGTCGGACGCCACGGGCCGCAGCGGTCCCGCGTAGTGCACGAAGTCGATGCGGTCCTGCGGTTCGAGCACCCCCTCCTGCTGCTCGTGCCAGTGGTTCAGCGGCGACCAGGTGTGGCCCGGCTTGGCCGCGGCGTCCGGGTGCACGACCCGGTAGGAGTCGCGCAGGCCGGCCCGCTCCACCGCCACGCTGACCTGCCACGGCAGGTTCGGCCAGTCCAGGTGCGAGGGCACGTTGAAGTCGCCGGTGAGCAGCACCGGCAGGCCGCGCTCGGCCAGGGCGGGGCGCATCGCGTCGATGATGTCGGCGATCTGGCGCGGGCGGCCCGCCTCCTCCTCCCGGGCCAGCACCTGGGGCACGGTCATGCCGGACAGGTGGAAGTCGTAGGGCCCGTACGGCTCGTAGTTCAGGTGCGCGCTCCAGACCACCAGTTCACGGCCGGTGGGCAACTGGATCCGCGCACCGACGCCGCGCAGCGACTCGTCGCCGTGGCGCGTGGTGATCGGGTGCGGCGAGATGATGCCGCAGCTGCCGCCCTGATGGTGGTGCCAGCCGAGCTCCTCGGCCAGTTCCTGGGCCGCGACGCCGAGCGTCTCCTGCAGGCCGACCACATCGGGAGCCTGCTCGCGCAGGAAGGCGAGCTGCTTGCGCCGGGAGTCGTCGACGAAGCGGCCGGCCAGCCACAGGTTCCACGACATGACCTTCAGGTAACCGTTGTCTACGCTCATCGCCGGTCGACACTCCTGCTCGCATACGACTTTGCCCACGGGCCCGGGTCGGCCTCGCAGCGCAGCAGCGTATCCGTTTCCACTCCCGCAGGGAACATCGCGCCCGGCCCTCCCGACCGACGGTCACACCGTTTCGTCGCCCGAGATGCCCAGTTCGCGGCCGTACGCCTCGTCGAGTTCGACCCAGCCGTGGTTCTTGGCCTCGTTGCCGCGGATCGGCGGCGCCGGGTTCCCGTCGAGCAGCCGTCCGGCGACGACCAGGCACAGGTGCCAGCCCGCCGCGACCTTCGGCAGCCAGGCGCGGTCGGCCATGGTGTGGCGCAGCACCAGCCGGGTGCCGCTGGCGGTCGGGGTCAGCTCCCAGCGCAGCAGATCCTCACCCCAGGTGTAGACGAGCAGGTGCGGCGGCTCGGCGCGCTGCACGGTGGCGGGCAGGTCCTCGGCCGACTCGCCGTCGATCATCGTCAGGGTTGCCCCGCCCGTGCTGCCGAGGTCGCGGTCGGCCAGGTATGGCGCCCACTGGGCGAGCTGCCCGGGTTCGGTGAGCGCGGCCCACACCTTCGCGGGCGGGTGCGGCAGGTCGCGCTGCAGCACCAGGGTCCAGCGCCCGCCCGACGGGTGGGCCTCGACCGGCCAGATCGGGCCGGGGTCGATGGCGTTCATGTGTCACTCCTGCTCGTCGAGATGCCGTTCCAGCGCGTCGAGGTGGCGGTCCCACAGCCGGCGGTACTGCGCCAGCCAGTGCTCCAGCTGCGCGAACGGCTCCGGTTCGATGCGGTAGATCCGCTGCTGGGCGGCGATGCGGCTGGACACGAAGCCGGCCTCGCGCAGCACCCGCAGGTGCTTGGAGACGGCGGGCTGACTCAAACCGAGCCGGTCCACCAGTTCACCGACGCTGCGTTCGGAGCCGCGCAGGTGCTCCAGGATGCGCAGCCGGTTCGCCTCACCCAGCACCGCGAACGCGCCCACCACCGTCACGCTCTCAACATGCCTCCTCGGTTATATGCCTGTCAAGGCGTACACAAATTCGTCCCGGGTTTTCGGCAAAATCGGGAAGGAGTCTTAACAGTTTTGGGTTCTTGATCGGCATGACAGTCGTGCCGCCGGGTAGTCGCATGTGGACCCGTGATTTCAGCCTATATTTCGTCGCTCGCGCCGTCGCCCTGTTCGGCGACGGCATGCTGCCCGTCGCCGTCGCGCTGGCGGTGCGCTCGGCCGGGCACGGCGCCTCCGGCGTCGGGCTGGTGCTCGCCTCGTGGATGGTCCCGGCGATCGCCCTCATCCTGTTCGGCGGGGTGTTCGCCGACCGGTTCGGCGCCCGCCGGCTGATGATCGGCGCGGACGTGGTGCGCATGGTCACCCAGTCCGTCGTCGCCGTCGCCCTGATCACCGGGAACGCCCCGCTCGGGCTGCTGATCACGATGTCGGCGCTGGCCGGCGCGGCCACCGCCATGTTCCAGCCCGGCGTCGCGGGCATGGTGCCGCGCGTGGCCGCCGACGTGCAGCGCGCCAACGGGGCGCTGCGGGTTGCCGACGCCGGGGCGCAGCTGCTCGGCCCCGCGCTGTCGGCGACGCTCGTCGTGCTCACCGGGCCCGGCACCGTGTACGCCATCAACGCCGCCACCTTCGCCGTCAGCGCGCTGTGCCTGCTCGCGCTGCGGCTGCCCCCGGTCGTGCACGCCCCGCGGGCCGACGTCACCATCCGCCGTGATCTGCGCGAAGGCTGGCACGAGTTCCGCACCCGCAGCTGGATGTGGAGCGTGATCCTGATCTGGGTGGTGTTCGGCGTGACGCTGTTCGGGCCGAACATCCCGCTCAGCTCCGGAGTGATCACCGATTACCTGGGCGAGAACGCGTACGGCTGGGCCATGTCGGCGATGGGCGGCGGCACCGTGCTCGGCGGCCTGGTCGCGATGCGGGTGCGCCCGGCCCGGCCGCTGGCGGCGGGCGGCCTGGCCATGTTCGGCTTCGCGCTGATCCCGCTGTCGGTGTCCGTGCACGCGCCGCTCGGGCTGCTGCTCGCGGCGCACGCGGTGGGCGGCGCGGCCTGGGCGTTCTGGTCGGTCATGTGGGCCACCAGCGTGCAGACCCAGGTGCCCGGCAACGTGCTCAACCGGGTGTCGGCCTACGAGATCGCCGGCTCGATCGCCGGCATCCCGATCGGCCAGGTGCTCGCCGCACCCGCGGCCGTGCTCATCGGCGCCGACCAGGTGCTCGGGGTGTCCGCCCTGGTCGGCGTACTGGGCTGCGTCGTGCTGCTGGCCGTGCGCCCGGTACGCGAGCTGCGCCGCGCCACCGCCTGACCCTCGCGCCCGTAACCCCGCCGACCGGGGCCACGGGCGCGGCCCACCGCCCTCACCCGTCCTGGTCGACCTTCGACTCGTCCTGCACCCACGTCACCAGGTCGCCGAAGTCCCGCTCGACGTCGGCGACGGTGTCACCCTCGATCAGCACGGTGCCCAGGCCCGCGCCGGAGGAGGTGCGCGGATCGACCACCCGGTCGCCCGGGTGGAGCCAGACGTGGGCCTCGCGCACCCCGGGCCGGGCGGCGATCTGCTCCCGGTCGGGTGCCGACACGAGTCGGCCGGCAGGCAGCGGCATCCAGCCGTGGGCGTAACTGCCGGCCCGGACGGGCCGCCGCATGCCGGCGGGCAGGCCCAGCACGGCCCGCGCCCACTCGTCGTGCAGGTCGACGCCGAACTTCAGTTCTGCCATCACGTCGGCCTTGCCGCCGCAGATCCGGCCGCCGCACTCGCTGAAGATGAAGCCCTCCTCGTCGAGGAACGCCTCCAGGTGGAAGACGCCGTCGGTGTGCCCGAGGGCGCGCATCGCCGCCTCGGCCAGCTCCCCGCCCTGGCGGTACAGCTCCGGGTGCTCGTCGCGGTCCTGCGCCACGTACAGCATGTGCGCGCCGTCGGTCATCCGGATCAGGTTGCTCTGGTAGCGCGAGATGCCGAGGTGCCGCAGCCGCCCGCCACGCACCACGCCGTCGATGGCGTGTTCGTGGCCGGGCATGAACCGTTCCAGCAGCCACGGCCCCCGCTTGCGGGCCTGCAGCAGCCGCTCGCGGGCGAGGTCGGCGGCCTCGGGGCCGCCCAGCACGACGGTGTCGCGGGCACCCGCGCCCGCCAGCGGCTTGAGCACGCTGGGGTACGCGGGCACCCGCAGGTCGCGGATGTCGTCTACCGGCCAGGTGTCGGCGACGCGCAGACCCGCCTGCCGGATGCGCAGCTTCTGCAGTTGCTTGTCCCGCAGGTTCATGGCCGTAGCCAGGGGCATCCAGGACCGGTCGCCGCCGATCGCGGCCGCGGTCACCATGGTGAACTCCTGCTGGCTGCACACCACGTCGAAGTCCCCGGGCCGCAGGCCCTGGCGGGCCAGGCCGGCCAGGACCGATTCGGCGCCGGCCGGGTCGGCGACCCGCACCGTCCGGTGCGGCCGCTGCCCGGGTGCCGCGTTGTCGTCGTCGCCGGGGCGCAGGGCGCAGGTGACCTCGGCGCCGAGCCGGCGCAGTGCGGCGATGGCTTTCGGACGCCAGCCGACCAGCAGCACGGAGGTCACGCCGCCACCCCGCCTTCACATCCACCGACTGCCAGGGCGTTCCCGACGATCAAGAACCGGTCCATCGAAAGAGGCTCCTCCACTGCTGCCGACAATGCAGCGCAACGTATTCGGCCACTTATTAAGGCCTTATTAAGAGGCGATTAGTGAACGATGTTGCGCAGGTCAGCTGGCCGGCAATGGCACAGGACCGCATCCCGCATCGACTCCCGCCTTTTGCTAACAGCTTGTTCACATGTGCTCAGGCACAATCCGCGCAGCGATAGACGCGCAGGAGGTGACACGTGGCAGCCCGGATCCTGGTCGCCGACGACGACCCGAAGCTCGTACAGGTGCTCCGCATGTACCTGGAGCACGAAGGACACAGCGTGCTGGCGGTCGCCGACGGCCGTGCCGCGCTCGAGCAGTGCCGGGCCCGCAAGCCGGACCTGGTCGTGCTCGACGTGATGATGCCCGAGGTCGACGGGCTGGACGTGTGCCACATCCTGCGCCGCGAGTCCGCAGTGCCGATCATCCTGCTCACCGCCCGCAGCACCGAGAACGACATCCTGCTCGGGCTCGATCTCGGCGCCGACGACTACATCACCAAGCCCTACAGCCCCCGCCAGCTGGTCGCCCGGGTACGCGCGCTGCTGCGCCGCTCCACCGGGGTCCCGACCGGCGCCCGGGGGCCTGTCGTCGTCGGCGACCTCGTCGTGGACGCCGACAGCTTCGAGGTGCGCGTCGGCGGGCGCGCGGTGGCGCTTACCGCCAAGGAGTTCGGCATCCTGGAGGTGCTCGCGGCCGAACCCGGGCGCGCCTTCACCCGAGCGCAGATCATCGACCGAGCCTTCGGCTTCGACCAGGACGTCCTGGAACGCACCGTCGACGTGCACGTCGTCAACCTGCGCCGCAAAATCGAGCAGGATCCGGGCGAACCCCGGTACGTGCAGACCGTCTACGGGCGCGGCTACCGCGTGCCGCAGCCGGGCGCATGACCTTCCGGACCAGGGTGTTCGCCCTGGTGGCCCTCGTCGTGCTGGTCGCCACGGGGGCCAGCACCTACCTCACGTTCATCCTCGCCGAGAACGCGGTGACCGCCTCGGCGCAGGCCCAGCAGCAGGTCATGCGGCAGATCGCCGAGGAGGTCACCCAATACGGCCGCAACCATGGCACCTGGGAAGGCGTCGCCGAGGTGGTGGCCGGCATCGCGCACCGGACCGGACGGCGCATCCGGCTCGACACCCAGGACGGGACGGTCGGCATCGTCGACACCGCGGTGCTCGAAGGCGGGCCGGTGACCCCGATGACGAAACTCACCATCCCGATCGACGCCCGCGCGCAGCTCGACCTGCCGGCGGCACCGGGCAAGGAGCGGGAGACCACGCTGCTGGCGATCGAGCAGTACCGCAAGGAGATCCGCTTCGCCGCCTGCCTCTCCCGAGCGGGCATGCAGCCGCAGGCCGTCACGGGCCAGTACGGGCTCCCGATCTTCACCAACCTCACCGCTCCGGCCGACATGGTCGACGATTGCCGGGCGGTCGCGCCCAGCCTGGCGCACTCGATCGACCGCGACAAGGAGGAGGTCGGCCGCTGCTTCGATACGCCCGGCGAGGGGCCCGCCGCCCCCGGCTCCCGCCCGGCCGCGACCCCGGCCACGGCGCCCGGCCGGGCGCAGCACCTGCGGACCTGCCTGCGCGAGGTCTTCCTCACCCGCATCTCCATCGTCGGGCCGGAGCCGCTGCGGCTGGCCGTCAGCTCCGAGGACGGCATCGACACCACCCCGATCATCCTGGCCTTCAGCGTGGTCGCCGTGCCCATCGTGCTCGGCTCTCTGCTGCTGAGCCGCCACGTGCTGCGCCCCATCCAGCGCCTGACGGTCGCCACCCGCCGCTTCGGCGAAGGCTCCCTGGACCAGCGCGTCAGCGTCGACGGCGGCGACGAGCTGGCGCAACTCGCCGCCACGTTCAACGGGATGGCCGATTCGGTGCAGCGCGCCGAGGAGCAGCAACGGCGGATGATCGCCGACATCGCCCACGAGCTGCGCACGCCGCTGGCGAACGTGCGCGCCTACCTGGAGGCGCTGGAGGACGGACTGGTCAGCGCCGACGCGACGCTGTTCGGCTCGCTGCACGAGGAGACCATGCTGCAGCAGCGCATCATCGACGACCTGCAGACCCTGGCTCTGGCCGAGGCGGGGGCGCTGGAGTACCAGCGGTCCGCGGTCGACGTCGGCGAACTGCTGGACAGCTGCCGGTCGGCCCACCAGCCGGCCGCCGCGGCCGTCGTCGTCCAGCTCGAAGTGACCGCGGAGCCCGCGCTGCTCGTGCACGCCGACGCGGGCCGCCTCCGGCAGGCGGTCGGCAACCTGGTCACCAACGCGGTCCGGCACTCCCCGGCGGGCGCGACGGTCACGCTGTCCGCGCTGCGGCTCGGGCACACCGTGCAGATACGGGTCACCGACCGCGGTTGCGGCATCCCCGCCGAGGACCAGCCGCGCGTGTTCCACCGCTTCTGGCGCGCCGACCGCGCACGAACCCGGGCGACCGGCGGCAGCGGCCTGGGGCTGACCATCGCCCGGCAGATCACCGCCGACCACGGCGGCACGATCACCCTGACCAGCGAGCCCGGCCACGGCACCACCTTCACCATCTCCCTACCCGCCACCCCCTCCCCCGAGCGTCCAGGCGAAGGAAGGGCACCTTCACATCGGACGTCCGTGTAGAAGGTGCCCTTCCCATCCGCGCTGGCCACGCGCGGGGCCCGCTGCGGGAGGGGCGGTGCGGGGGGTCAGCGGTGTTCGGCCGGGCCGAAGGCGGTCAGGAAACGGTCACGGAAGGCGTCCATCCGCCACACCGGCGCGGACGGGCCCGGCCTGAGCCCGTCCTGCCAGCCCCAGGCCGACGTGCGGTCCATGACGGCGCGATCGCGGGCGAGGATCGTGATCGGCACGTCGCGGTCGGTGTCCTGCCCGATGACCTCGGGGCCGGGCTGGTGGTCGCCGAGGAAGACCAGCACCAGATCGTCGCCGCCGTAGGTCTCGACGTAGGAGATCAGCGTGCGCAGCGAGTAGCCGATCGCGTCCCGGTAGGCGGTACGCGCTCCGGCGTCGGGGGCCTGCGCGGCGGCCGTGAAGGCGGTGCCGTCGCCGACGTCGTTCCAGGTCCGCAGCTCGGGGATGGGTCGCCACGGGGAGTGGCTGGAGATGAGCGGGATGGCCGCCATGACCGGCGCGCCGGTGCGTTCGCGGTGCTGGAAGAGCGACAGGGTGTACTGGTCGGGGACGACCGAGTAGCCGAAGGCCGGGCCCCGGTAGCCGAGGTCGGGGCGGGTGTACAGCCGGTCGTAGCCGTACAGTGCCGCGCCTTCGGGCCACGGTTCGGTGGTGGCGGGCATGAGGGAGGTCGTACGCCAGCCGGCCCGCCCGAAGGCGGTAGGCAGCGTGAACCGGTCGCTGTCCAGGAACGCCTGGTAACGCTGCTGATTGTTGATCCACAGCCCGGACAGCAGGGTGGACTGGGCCAGCCAGCTCCCGCCGCTGGTGGTGGGCGAGGTGAGCCAGGCGCTGCGCGTGGTGTACCCGGACGCGCGCAGCCGGCCCGCCGCGTCGTCGAGCAGCGCGGCCGTCGGCACGGCCAGATCCGGCTGGTCGAGGGCGACCCGCCCGTAGCTCTCGACGAACGCGATCACGACGTCCTTGCCGCGCAGCGCGGGCAGCAGGTCCGCACCGGGCAGGTAGCGGAAGGCGTCGGTGGCGATCAGTCCGGCGAACGTCTGCGCGTCCTGCACCCCGGCCTGGGCCTGGCGCACCCGCTCGTAGAGGTCCCGGGAGGCGACCGGCACGCCGGGCACGATCTGCACGCCCGCTGCCCCGGCGACCAGCCCCGCAACGGCGAGCACGCCCACCGTGGCCGCCGCGGCGCGACGCCGCCGGGCCGCGACCGCGGCCAGCCTTCCGAACGAGACCGCCATGACGGCGAGCACGACGACGGCGATCAGCACGGCGGCCGCCACGGCCGCGTTCGCGGTGGTGTCGCCGGCCGACTGCCGCAGGTAGTCCGCTGCCGCCGCGAGGAAGGGCCCGTCTGCCAGCGGCTCGAAGGGGCGGTCGAGGAAGTACGAGAAACCGAGGCCGACCAGCTTCAGGATGCCCAGCAGGCCGAGCACGGCCCCGACGAACAGCGCGACGGCGCGCCTGGCCCGGGCCGGAGTCGCGATCACGATGAGCACGCCCAGCAGGCCGTCCACCGGGATGCGCAGGAACGCCGCGGGGTCGGTGAGCCGGTCGGCCTCGCCGGGCGCGACGAGCAGGAGCAGCACGGCCAGCCCGGCCACCGCGGTCGTCACCCGGGCGACGGTGCCGCGCGCTCGGCTCCGAACCGGGCCGTCCGCGGCGCGGTCGCCGTCGTCCGCCGCTCCGCCGCCGGGGGTGTCGGCGGACCGCGTGGCCTGCGGCCAGAGGTGTCTGAAACGCAACTCGGGTCCTCGGATCTCGGCGGGTTCCGGTATCGCGGCGATGGGCCGGGGTGCGCCGGCGTCGTGGCGGGTCGGGGTACCGATCACCGTAGTCACTGCGGGCCGGGTATGTCAGCGCCGGCCGCTGCCGCGCATTCCGGCCACCGGGTCCGCGGATCCCATCCGGTCAATCGGGCAGAGTTGACAGCAACCGGCCGGACTGGTTCCATCTGCTGATTGTTTGGTCAGCCGGGCGCGTTCGCACGTGCTTGCTCGGTGGCCGGTCAATTCGGGGGAGGAATTCTTGACGGGGAGCGGCGCTCGCCTCGATTCACCGCGCCTTTCCCGCCTCGACCGGTACACCGCCGCAGCAGTGCTCGCCGGGGCGCTCGGAGTCGGCTGGCGGATCTGGCTCACGGCCCACTCGACGCCGAACACCAACAGCGACGAGGCGACCATGGGACTCGCCGCGCTGCACATCGGTGAGGGCCGGGAGCTGCCGATCTACTTCTACGGCCAGCACTACATGGGCACCGTCGAGGCGTACCTGGCGGCTCCGCTCGTGGCGCTGACCGGGCCCTCGGTCACCGCGCTGCGGATACCGAACATCCTGCTTTTCGCGTCCTTTCTGGCGCTGATGTTCGTGCTGGTGCGCAGGTTGTTCTCGCCCGGTCTGGCCGCCGTCACGGTGGGACTGCTCGCGCTGGGCTCCGACCGCGTGGTGAAGAACCAGCTGATCGCCGGCGGGGGCTACCCGGAATCCGCGCCGATGGTGGCGGGCCTGCTGCTGCTCACGTACGGGCTGATGACGCGCCGCCTGACCTCGGCGTACGCGTACGCCGGCTGGGGGCTGACGTTCGGGCTGATCGTCTGGAACCACTGGCTGCCGGCCCCATACCTGGCCGGAGCGCTCGCGGCGCTGCTGGCAGCCCGGGTGCTCACCCGGCGGATGGGCGTCGTGGTGCTCGTCAGCGCCCTGGTGGGGGCGCTGCCACTGGTGATCGACAATCTCACCTCAAGCTTCGAGAACAACTCGGTCGCCGTGTTCCTCGGCCTGAACGGGGCGGGCAGCGAAGCGTCGCTGTTCGAGCGCATCGTCGGCGGAGCGTGGTTCGGCCTGCCGATGGGCATGGGCCTGTGCGCGCCGAGCCGGTGCGAGGGCTGGTCGTTGTGGTGGGGGCCGGTCGTGGTGGCGCTGCTGGTCGCGGCGGTCGTCCTGGCCGTACGCGGACTGCGGCGGCTGCGCGGCACCGACGGCGACGGCGACGAGCGGGCCCGGGAGGTGCTGCGGCTCGTGCTCGCCGCGGGCGGGCTGCTCAGCCTCCTGAGCTACCTGCGCAGCCCGGCGGCGGCCGACACCCCGATCGAGAGCGCCCGCTACCTGGCGCTGCTGGGGATCGCGCTGCCCGCGGCGCTGTGGCCGCTGTGGCGCGTCGTGCGTGCCCGTACGGCGTGGGCGGTGCCCGCGGCGCTGCCCGTCTGCGCGCTCGCGCTCACCATGCTAGCGGCGTCGGTCGCCCTGGCCCGGCAGTCCCCCGGTTACGAGTCGGCGGGCCGGGGTCAGCAGGAGGTCGTGGCGGCCCTGGCTGCGTCGGGCTACACGTACGTGCACGGCGAGTACTGGACCTGCAACTGGATCAGCTACCTCAGCGCGGAGCAGACCGTCTGCGGGGTGGTCGACGACCGGCTCGACCGGGGCTTCAACCGGTACTCCGCCTTCTGGAAGGCCCAGGCGCAGGCGGTGGTCGCGCCCGCCGGCTCCGCACTGGACGCCGAGCTGGCCCGCCGTATGCCCACCGCCACGCCCGCCCTGGTCGGCGGTTACCGCATCTACCCCACGCCCACCGCCCCATAACCCCAGCCCACCACCGGTCCGTTGTTGGGAAGGTGCCCTTCCGCCACGGATTCCGTTAAGAAGGTGCCCTTCCTTGCTCCTCGTCGGGGTGGGTGCGGGTGCGGTGGAGTTCGGCGTCGAAGGCGGCGCCCAGCAGCAGGGCGGCGTTGCTGAGCCAGAGCCAGATGAGGAAGACGATGATGCCGGCCAGGCTGCCGTAGATCTTGTTGTAGGAGGCGAAGTTAGCCGCGTACAGCGCGAAGCCGGCCGAGGCGGCCAGCCAGATGAGCACGGCGAGCACGCTGCCGGGCGTGATCCAGCGCCAGCCGCCCTGCCGGGCGTTGGGCGAGGCCCAGTAGAGCAGCGCGAAGATCAATGCGATCACGGCGATGACCAGGGGCCATTTCGCGATGTCCCAGACGCGCACGACTCCGGCGCCCAGGTGCAGGAACTCGCCGGCACGCGCCGCGACGGGGCCGGTGAAGACCAGCGCGAGGGCGACGACGCAGATCGCGAGGGCGCACACGACGGTGACGCCGAGCCGGATCGGCAGCGTCTTGCGCATGGGCCCGTCGTCGGGCACGTCGTGGATGGCGTTGCTGGCGCGCATGAACCCCGACACGTAGCCGGAGGCCGCCCACAGCGCGAGCAGGACACCGATCACCGCGACCAGGCCGGCCGTGGCGCCCTGGCCGCGCTGCAGTTCGGTCAGGGCGTTGTCGAGCACGTCCCGGACGGCGCCGGGCGCGTACGCCCCGACCTCGGCCGAGGCGCGCCGGGCGGTGTCCGCGCCGGTCAGGCCGAGCAGCGCGACGAGCACCAGGATGCCCGGGAACAGCGACATCACCGCCCGGTAGGTCAGCGCGGCCGCCCAGTCGCCCAGGTTGTCCTGCTGGTACTCCTTGACGGTGCGCTTGAGCACGCCCCACCAGTCCCGGCGGGTGAAGCCCTGCGGGGCGGTGGACGGCCGTGCGGGCATGTCGTTCTCCTGCGTCGTCGGTGCCGTGGCCGGATCCGCCACGTCGATCGCATCACGGGTGCGTGCCCCGCGGGCCGGGTTCCGCGTCGTCGGCGGGCTCGGGCGGGTGCTCGGGTGGCAGGGGTCTGCGCAGCTCGACCAGCACCGTCTTGACGGTGGCGGCGATCGGGATGGCCATGAGCGCGCCGACCAGGCCGAGCAGTCCGGCGCCGAGCAGGCTGGCCAGCAGGACCGCGAGCGCGGGCATGTCCAGGCTCTGCTTCATGACCTTCGGCACGATCACGTAGTTCTCGATCTGCTGGTAGATCAGCAGCCAGATCACGATGCCGACCGCGGCGGGCCACAGCCCGGAGGTGATCGCCGCGACCAGCCCGCAGACCGCGGTGCCGAGGGTGGCGCCGACCAGCGGGATCAGGTCGGTCACCGCGACGATCAGGGCGAGCGGCAGCGCGAACGGGATGCCCAGCACGAGCAGGCCGACGTACGCGACGACGCCGGCGATCAGCGAGATCAGCAGGTTTCCGATCATGTACGAGCCAACCTTGTCGACGACCACGTCGACGATGCGGCGGGTGCGCTCGCGCTGCCGGTCGGGGGCCATCAGCTGGACGCGGCGGCGCAGGCGCGGCATGTCGGCGAGGAAGTACAGCGACAGCACGAGCACGGTCAGCGCGGCGGCGAGCACGCCGAGGAAGGTGCGGAACAGGCTGAGCAGGCTCGTGCCGACGCGTTCGGGGATCGTGGCGGCCAGTTCGTTGAGCCGGTCGCCGAGCCCGTAGCGGGCGCTGAGCTCGCGGAAGGCCCGTGAGCGGTCGTCGAGTTCCTGGATCCGGCCGGGCAGGTCGGCGGTGAGCTGCCCGGCCTGGCGTGCCAGTGGCGGCCCGATCCCGAGCAGCAGCAGGGCGAGAAGCAGCAGCAGGGCGAGCAGGATGACGGTGACGGCGTACGGGCGGTGGACGTGGTGGCGTACCAGCCAGCGGACCGCCGGGTCGAGGCTGACGGCGACGAACAGCGATACGAGGACCAGCACGATGATCCCGCGCACGGACCAGACGGCGGCCAGGACCGCGCCCACCAGCGCGACCCCGCACGAGGCGGCGACCGCCCAGCGGAAGACATCGGCGGCGCTCATTCGATGCCCGTTCATCACCGAACATACGTTCCCTAAGCTGCCACTATCTCAAACATGTTCATCATATGGGATACGTCTCCCATATGACAGGACGTGATCTCTAGACTCTCCCAGTAGGAGGGATCAACCATGACGACGTACACGCACGGGCATCACGAGACGGTGCTGGTGTCGCACCGCTGGCGCACCGCGGCCAACTCCGCCGCGTACCTGCTCCCCCACCTGCGTCCGGGCCGCACGGTCCTGGACGTCGGCTGCGGGCCGGGCACCATCACCGCCGACCTGGCCGACGCGGTCGCCCCGGCACGGCTCACCGCACTGGAACTGACCGAGGACGCCCTCGGGCTGGCCCGCGCCGAGATCGCCGCCCGCGGCACCGCCAACGTCGACTTCCTGGTCGCCGACGTGCAGGCCCTCGACCTGCCCGACGGCTCGTTCGACGTGGTCCACGCCCACCAGGTGCTGCAGCACCTGGCCGACCCGGTCGGCGCGCTGCGAGAGATGAGCCGGGTGTGCCGGCCCGGCGGGGTGGTGGCCGCCCGCGACGGCGACTACGCCGCGTTCACCTGGTATCCGCTGATCCCGGCCCTCGACGAGTGGCTGGCGCTGTACCGGCGGATCGCCCGGGGCAACGGCGGGAGCCCGACGCCGGGCGGCGGCTGCACTCCTGGGCGCGGGCGGCGGGGTTCACCGACGTCACGGCGACCGCGAGCGTCTGGTGCTACGCCTCCCCCGAGGAGCGCGCCTGGTGGGGAGGCATGTGGGCGGAGCGGGTCGTGCACTCGGCACTGGCCGGGCAGGCCGTCGCGCAGGGCCTGGCGACCGAGGACGACCTGCGGCGGATGGCCGACGGCTGGCGGGAGTGGGTGGCGGCCGAGGACGGCTGGTTCCTGGTCCCGCACGGCGAGGTCATCTGCCACGTATAGCCATACCCCCTGAGGTATCGGCGGGGCCGGAGCCCGCGCGGGGATGATGGCAATCGACGGTGGCCTATCACATCGAAAAACCCTGGGAGATATTAGATGTGATAGTCCACCGTCGAATATCGGGGGCCCGCGCACACCACCCCCACCAACGGCCCAACCCCGGGGCGC